>JBKPSZ010000023.1:0-3561 GCA_046735265.1 Acidobacteriota bacterium
GGCTGGAGCGCCGTCGCCTGGTGGGGCGGCGTGCGCTTCGCGGATCTCCTCGACGCTTTCCCGCCCAACCCCGGAGCGAGCTGGGCGGGGATCGAGTCGAGCGTCAATCTGGACGGTTACGGCGAATCCGATCCGTACTACGTCTCGATCGACCTCGAGACCGCGCGCCACCCGCAGACTCTCCTCGCGACGCGGAAGGACGGGCGACCGCTGCCCGTCGAGCACGGAGCGCCGCTGCGTCTCGTCGCTCCGATGAAGCTCGGATTGAAGAACATCAAGGCGATCACTTCGATCGTCTACAGCGCCGGCGAGCCCGACGACTACTGGGCCAAGCGCGGCTACTCCAAATACGACGGGCTCTGAGGCCAGTTTGGAAGAACGCCGAGCATCCGAAGCGGGATCTTTCGAGAGTCGGATCGCCGAGCACCGGCTCCTCGACCAGGGCTTCGGCCGTTTCGTCGCGGCGGCGAGCGCCGGAGACGCGGGCCGGGCGCTCGAGGCGATCGAGGCCTTCGACGGCGAGATGCGCCGGCACATGGAGCACGAGGAGCGGGACGTCTATCGCGGCGCCGGAGACGGAAAGCTGATACCGCGGCCCGGAGAGGACGAAGCCGTGCGGCTCGCGCGCGAAATGCGCCTCGAGCACGTCCAGCTCCGCGAGCTCTCCGCGATGGTGTGCCGACTCCTCGGCGAAAAGCAGGACCTCGCGGGAGCGCTCCGCCTGGCGGCGAATCTCGCCCGGCGCTGGGACTCGCACACCACGCGCGAGGAGCGCGAAGTGTTCCGCTCAGGGAGCTGACGCGAGCAGCCGGACCTGAACGGTTCGCTCGCGGGGGCCGTCGAGCTCGATCAGGAAGATCCCCTGCCACCGGCCGAGCACCGGCTTGCCGCCTTCGAACGGCACGAGGCAGGAGACGCCGATCGCTTCCGAGAGAAAGTGCGCCGGCGAATTTCCCTCGCCGTGATCGAAGCGCACGTTGGGGACCCAGGCCTCGAGCGCCCGCTCGATGTCGCCCGTCACGTCGGGATCCCAGGCCTCTCCGACGGTGACCGCCGCGGTCGTGTGCGGCAGCGACACGAGAAGCGCTCCGTCGCGCGCGCCCAACTTCGCAGCCGCCTGGCGGACGTCCTCCGTGATGTCGCGACGTTCGATCGTCCGCGCCGTGCGGAGCCGCAGCTCGACGCATCCCGCCACGCCGCGAGTCTAAGGCGTTACGAAGACAGCTCGAGCGCCCGATCGAGAGGATCGTCGGCCAGCTCGGCTCGAGGACGGTCGCGGGCAGCATTCTTGCTCGAGCCCGGATGCCGTGAAATGCTCGGGTCCGCTCTCGAAGGAGAGGACCGGGTTCCCGAAAGGAGTTGAGCCGCCATGGGTCGAGATCGACTTCGTCGAGCGCCCATTTTTCTCGCCCTTCTCTTGCTCCTCGGTTCGCTCGCTCCTTCCGCTTGTCGTCGGGAGGAGGCGCCTGGAAAGACCGGCGCGCCCGCGAAGAGCGTCACGCTCATCCTCGGGGCCTATACGACGCCTCGAGAGGTCTACGGCAAGGCGATCCTCCCCGCGTTCCGGAAGGAATGGCAACAGAAGACGGGCCAGACGGTCGAGTTTCGGGAGTCGTACCAGGGCAGCGGCGCGCAGTCGCGCGCGATCATCGGCGGTTTCGAAGCGGACGTCGCCGCCCTCTCCCTGGAAGGCGACATCGACCGGATCGCCGAGGCGGGGCTGATCACCCATGACTGGAAGGCGAAGCCCCACGGCGGGATGGTCAGCGATTCGATCGTCGTCCTCGCCGTCCGTCAGGGCAATCCGAAAAAGATTCTCGACTGGCCGGATCTGGCCAAGCCGGGCTTGAACGTCCTGACGCCGGACCCGAAGACGTCCGGCGGCGCTCAATGGAACGTCAACGCGATCTACGGCGCCGCTCTGCGAGGTTTCGCGGGCGTGCCCAAGGACGATCCGGCGGCGGCGAAGGAGTTCTTGAAGTCGGTCCTCCGCAACGTTTCGATCATGGACAAGGGGGCGCGAGAGTCGATCACGACCTTCGAGAAGGGAGTGGGGGACGTCGCAATCACGTACGAGAACGAGATCTTCATCGGCCGTCAGGCCGGGCAAACCTACGACGAGGTGGTGCCGCGCTCGACGATCCTGATCGAGAACCCGGTCGCTTTGATCGACAAGTCCGTGGACCGGCACGGGGTGCGCGCCGTGGCCGAAGCCTTCGTAGAATTTCTCCACGGCCCGCAGGCCCAGAAGGCGTACGCGCAGTATGGCCTGCGCCCGGTGGATGAGACGGTTGCGAAGGAGAGCGGTTCGAAGCTGCCCGTGGTCGAGGATCTCTGGAAGATCGACTATCTGGGCGGCTGGAAGAAGGTCGCCCAGGAACTTTACGGGCCCGACGGCATCTACACTCGGGCCTTCACGGAGCTCGGCTCAAAGCGATGAGCAGCGCCCGGCCGCGGCGGGCAATGCACGACGCCCGGCGGCCTTGGGGACTCTGGGGCCTTCGCGGCGCCGTCGTCTCCTACCTCGCTTTGATGATCGTGGTGCCGCTTCTGGCGGTCTTTCAGCGCGGCTTCTCGGGAGGCCTTCGCGCTTTCGCGCGCGAGCTCGCCAACCCGATCGCCTTCGATGCGCTCAAGCTGACGGTGCTCACCGCGGCGATCACCGCGGCCGTCAACCTCGTGATGGGCACGCTGACCGCCTATGCCCTGACGCGCTACGAGTTCCCCGGTCGGAGCGTGCTCGACCGCCTCGTGGACATGCCCTTCGCCATTCCCACGCTGGTCACGGGAGTCATGCTGGTCGTGCTCTACGGCCCCACCGGCGTGCTCGGGGGCTGGCTCGAAGCGCGACACATCTCGGTGATCTTCGCGAAGCCCGGCATCGTGCTCGCGCTCCTCTTCGTCACGTATCCCTTCGTCATCCGCACCGTGCAGCCGGTGCTCCTGGAGGCGGAACGTGCCGAGGAGGAGGCGGCGTTCACGATGGGAGCTTCGAAGTGGACGAACTTCCGGTTGATCGTTCTGCCGACGATCTTTCCGGCTGCCGCCTCCGGGGCGCTCCTCTCTTTTGCCCGGTCGCTCGGGGAGTTCGGCTCGATCGTGGTCGTCGCCGGGAACATTCCGAGGCGGACTCTGACGGTACCGGTCCATATCTACGGACAGGTCGAAGCGCACAACGAGCGCGGGGCGAGCGCGATGTCGATCGTGCTCCTCGCGCTGTCCTTCGGGCTGCTCTGGGTCCTCGACTGGCGGCAGCACCGGAAGCGGAGTTCCTGAGTGGAGAAGCGCCGGGCGACGCGGAGCGGCCTCGCGGCGGCGATCCCCGGACCGGACGCCTCGGGCCGCGTTCGTCCGCGCCTTTCCGAGTGGGTCGTCGTGGGCCTCGCCCTGCTCTATGCCGCCACGCTCCTCTTCGCCCCTCTCGTCTCGCTCGCCTGGGGCGCCCTGTCTCGCGGGGTCGGAACGTTCGCGCGGGAGATCACGACCCCGGACGCCCTCTCGGCGATCCGGCTGACTCTGCTTCTTGCGTTCGGCGCGACCGTAATCAACACGGTCTTCGGC
>JBKPSZ010000024.1:0-12405 GCA_046735265.1 Acidobacteriota bacterium
GCCGCGGCGAGCTCCAGCGCGGAATCGCGGCCCGCGGGCGTCGCGTCGGGCGCGGCCGCGGCCCGTTCGAGCCGCGGGAGCGCCGCTCCCGGATCGCGCCGCCCGAAGAGATCGCGGCCGCTCGCGAGCGCCTCGGCGGCCGGCAGCTTGCCAACGTGCTGCGCGTCGATTTTCCGGGCGAACGCCCGATAGCTTTCCAGGTCCTTGCGGATGTGGCTGTAGAAGCCGGGCGCGTCCTGGAATCCCTGCATCCGAAAGACGAGGCGGCCTTCCGGATTCACGACGAGGATCGACGGGGCCTCGCCGACTTCGTAGCGGCGGGCGGTCTCTTGCCCCTCGGCGGAGTTGAGCTCGAGCTTGACCGGAACCATCCCGACGAGCAGCGCCTCGAAGTCGAAAGCGGGGTAGAGGAGCGCGTCCATCCGGCGGCAGTTCCCGCATCCCTCCTGCCCGAACTCGACGAACACGAGCTTCTTCTCCGAAGCGGCGCGCGAACGCGCTTCCGAAAGGGACGCCGCCCACTCGGCGTTGCCCGGGCTGCGGACGGCGGGCGTCGCCGCCGGTGCGGGCGCGGCCTGCAAAGCGCCCGTGCCGGCAGCCGCGGTCTGCGCAGCCGACGGGAGCGGAAACGCCGGCAGCAGAGCCGCCGCGAGAATGGAACGACCCGCGAGAGTCGAGGTGAGGGGCATCGGCCGGCGAAACGGACGACCCGGCCCCCGAATTCCCTCGCCGTTTGTGACTCCGGACGCTTTCCAGTACACTTCCGCGCCCCGTGACCGGCAGTCGCGCGCCCAGGTAGCTCAGTCGGTAGAGCAACGGACTGAAAATCCGTGTGTCGGCGGTTCAATTCCGTCCCTGGGCACCAACGACGGAGCCCCTCCGCATGATTCTCAAGGTCGCCAAGCTCGGCGTGAAGACATTGCGCCAGGTCTCCGCGGACGTCGATCCGAAGGCGGTCGCGCGCGGCGACTACGAGCCCTTTCTCTCGGACCTCGAGGACACGATGCGCGAGTACGACGGCACGGGAATCGCTGCTCCGCAGGTCTTCACGGCCGCCCGGATCTTCCTCTACGAGGTGCACCCGGAGACGCGCAAGCGCAAGGAGCCCGAAGTGCCTCTGACCGCCCTCTTCAACGCGACGTACGAAGGAGTCGGATCGGAGACCGAGATCGATTCGGAGGGGTGCCTCTCCGTCCCCTTTCTCTGGGGAGGCGTCGTCCCGCGTTTTCAGACGATCCGGGTTCGGGCGCTCGACCGGTCAGGAAAGCCGGTCACGTTCGAAGCTTCCGGCTACCACGCCCGAGTGCTGCAGCACGAGATCGATCACTTGAACGGCGTCGTCTACCTCGACCGCATGCCCGACTTGAAGTCGCTCGCCTACACGGTCAACTTCGGCTGAGCGGCTTTCTCTCCCGGTTCCGCGGCCGCCGCCCGCTGCAATAGAATCGGTCCGATGGCCTCTTCGAAGTCGGGCAAGCTACCGGCGTTCGATCCGAAGGCGACCGGCGGCGGCGCCGGTGCGGACTTTCTGACGACCCGCCTCGAGACGATTGTCGGGTGGGCCCGGAAAAACTCCCTCTGGCCCCTTCCCTTCGCCACGGCCTGCTGCGGGATCGAGTTCATGTCGGTCGCGGCGGCCCACTACGACATCTCCCGCTTCGGGTCGGAGGTCATCCGCTTCTCGCCTCGCCAGGCGGACCTGCTGATCGTCGCCGGCACCGTCACCGACAAGATGGCGCCAATTCTGCGCCGCATCTACGACGAAATGCCGGAACCGAAGTGGGTGATCTCGATGGGCGTGTGCGCGTCCTCGGGCGGCTTCTACCGCGCCTACCACGTGACGCAGGGGATCGACGAGATCATCCCGGTGGACGTGTACGTGCCGGGCTGTCCCCCGACGCCGGAAGAGCTCATCTACGCGATCATCCGGCTGCAGGAGAAGATCGCCTCCGGAGAGAAGTCGCGCGACAGCCGCTCCGCAAAATTCGCCGCGGAGCAGCCCGCGTGAGCGCGGTCGAGACCGCGACCGCCTCGCCGGCATCCGAGAAGCTTCGCGAAAGGCTCGCCGCATCGCCGCTCGCGGGACGGGCGAAGGTCTCCGACCTCGATCTGCCCACGGTCGAAGTCGCGCCGGACGACTGGCCCGCCCTGGCGCGGTTCCTGCGCGACGACCCGGAATGCCGCTACGACCTCTTCCTCGATCTCGCCGGCGTCGACAACCTGCGCCGCGCCGGCGCCCCGACGCGATTCGAAGCCGTCGTGCACCTCCACTCGCTCGCGCACAACCGGCACGCGCGGGTTCGCGTTCCGTTGCCCGACGCGGAGAAGCCGTCACTTCCCAGCGTCGAATCGGTGTGGCCGGCCGCGAACTGGTACGAGCGCGAGGCGTTCGACCTGTACGGCTTCGATTTCCCGGGGCATTCCAACCTCCACCGGCTGCTCTGCCACGACGCTTTCGTCGGACATGCCCTGCGCAAGGACTACGCGCCGGGCCAGCGCTGGTTCTACGAGGAGAGCGACCTCCGCATTCCGGAGTGGGCGAAGGAAACGGGGGAGCGCGCCGGGCACTTCGAGACGCAGACGATCTCGATCGGGCCTTCGCACCCGGCCACGCACGGCATCATCCACCTCCTCGCCCGGCTCGACGGCGAGCGCATCATTCGAGCCGAGACGATCATCGGCTATCTCCACCGCTGCTTCGAAAAGATGGCGGAGAAGCACCACTGGAACCAGGTGATCCCTTATGCGGACCGGCTGAACTACGTCTCCGCGATGATCAACGGCGTCGGCTACGTGCGCACCGTCGAGAAGATGCTCGGCGTCGAGGTCCCGGAGCGCGGACAGCTCGTGCGTACGATCCTGTCGGAGTTCTCCCGGATCGTCGACCATGCGGTGTGCGTGGGGGCGAATCTCGTGGACATCGGGGCCCTGACGACGTTCGTCTATCTCTACCAGAACCGGGAAAACTTCTACAGTCTGATGGAGGCGTGCTGCGGCGCGCGCCTGACCGTTTCCTACGTTCGCGTGGGTGGCCTCGCGATCGACGTGCCGGAAGATTTCGTCCCGCGCTGCCGCCAGCTGCTCGAGTCGATCCCGAAATTCGTCGACGACGTCGAGAAGCTCATCCTCAACAACCGGATCGTCCGCAACCGCCTGCAGGGAACCGGCGTGGTCACCCGGGAGCAGGCAATCGCCTGGGGTCTCACCGGGCCCATGCTGCGCGCCTCCGGCGTGCCCTACGACGTCCGCCGGGCCCACCCCTACGACTTCTACGACCGCTTCGACTGGGATGTCCCGGTCTCGAACGACGGCGACAACTTCGCGCGCTACCTCGTGCGCACCGAAGAGGTCCGCCAGTCACTGAAGATCATCCGCCAGGCGCTCGACATCCTCCCGGCGAAGGGCCCGGTCAACTCGGACGACTGGCGCGTCGTGCTTCCGCCGAAGGATGCCGTGTACCACGACATGGAATCGCTGATCTACCATTTCAAGCTCGTCATGGAAGGAATCCGCGTGCCGGCCGGCGAGCGGTATGAGTGGATCGAGGGGGCCAACGGCGAGCTCGGCTTCTACGCGGTCTCGGACGGCCGGGGAGGCCCCTATCGCCTGAAAGTCCGTCCGCCCTGTTTCCCGAATATGGCGGCCTTCGAGAAGATCATCCTGGGTGGCAGGGTCTCCGACATGATCGCGACGCTCGGAACCTTGAACGTGATCGCGGGGGAGCTCGACCGGTGAGCGGCATCATCGACGTTTCGAGGAAGGGCGCGACGGGGCTCACCTTCTGGCAGCGGCTTTACCTGCCGGCGATCCTGCGCGGCATGGCGGTCACGATTCGCCACCTCGCCCGCAACCTGACCGACATGAAGCGCCTTCCGACGATCCTCTACCCGGAGCGAAAGCGCGACTATTCCGGCCGTTTCCGCGGCAAGCACATCCTGAAGACGCGGGAGGATGGGAGCTTGAAGTGCGTCGCCTGCTACATGTGCCAGCAGGCCTGCCCGGCCGAGTGCATCACCATCGTGGCCGGGGAGCACCCGAAAGTCGCTTACGAGAAGTACCCCGTCGTCTTCGACATCGACATGCTTCGCTGTGTCTTCTGCGGGTTCTGCGTGGACGCCTGCCCGAAGGACGCGATCTGGATGACCCGCGACTACGAGCTCGCCTTCTTCTCCCGCGAGGAGGCGGTCTTCGGCATCGACAAGCTGATCGAGAAGCCGGGGTTGCCGGTCAAGGACGGCTACGGGTACCGCCCGTACTATCCGGGCGACGGGACGAATCCGCCGCGGGACGCCTCGGCGGTTCCGGTCACGCCGGGACAGGGGGACCGCGCGCTGCTCCGGGAGAAAGGCGTGCCGCTTCCCGCCCGGGACGCGGGCCCGGGCCCGTTGAACGCGCCCTCCCAGGCCGAGGCGCCACCGCGGCCGGCCGCCCCCGGAAGCTAATCGCCCCGTTGGCGAAAATCGAGGAAAATCTCCACCAGACAGGAATCGCCCAACTATATCAACCCTGATATAGCTACGTGAGCGTCGCGCGCGAACCGCCGGGGGAGCTTTCGACTCGGGCCGCCGCGCGTCTCGTCGCGCTCCTCTTGCTCCCGCCGGCGATGCTGGCGATCTTGTACGCGCGCGCGAGGTCGGTGCCCGGGGCGGCATCGGCGACCCCTGCGGCCGCGCCGGGCCTCGCTCCGCCCGCGGTGACCGCGGCGATCGCTCGAACGGCCGATCCGGCCCTGCCGACGTTCGCCGGCCTCAAGGAGCCTCGCGATGCCGCCGTCGACGAACTGGGCCGAATCTGGATCGCCGACTTCGGAAACTCGCGCGTGCGGCTTTTCGACGCGCGCGGCGGAACGCTGGGCGGCTGGGGAAGCCGCGGCGACGGAAGATATTCGTTCCGAGATCCCTCCGGCATCGCCGTCGGCGGCGGCCGAGTCTATGTCGCCGATACCTGGAACGGACGAATCCAGTGTTTCGCGACGAGCGGGGAGTGGCAGGCGACGGCGTCGGGCCTGAGCAGTCCGCGAGGCGTCGCGATCGCGCCCGATGGTCGCGTCTGGGTCGCGGAATCGGGAGGGCATCGCGTTCTGGCGTTCGATGCGTCGCTCGGAAACAAGGTCGGGGTCAGCGGCAAAGGATCGGGAGATTCCCAATTTTCGAATCCGGTTGGCATTGCCGTCGGGGGATCCGGAGAGGTGTACGTCGCCGACTCGGACAACCGGCGCATCGTGGTCCTCTCCTCCGACGGGACGTTCCGCCGGTCGTGGCCGGTTCCCGGCTGGGAGAGAGCAGTCGATCCGTATCTGGAGATCGATCGGAACGGCACGCTGTACGCCTCGGATCCCGGAGCGGCGGAAGCCGTGCGCGCGTTCGACGGTGAAGGACGAGTCCTTTCGGAGTGGACCGAGGGAGAAGACCTGCGGCGGTTTTCGCTCCCGACCGGACTGGCGCTCGACCGGGACCGCGCCGTCCTGTACGTGGTCTGTCGCGGCGACGGCCGCGTCGCGACGGTCCGCGTTGGGGAAGCCGCGAGGGCGTCGCGCACGGGAAAGCACGGATGACCGGCCGCGCTCGCGAAACCGCCCGCGCCCGGGGGCGGAAGGTCGGTCTCGCCGTGGCTGCGACGACCCTCCTCCTCGTCGCCTTCTTCCCGATGCAGGAGCGGCGGCTGCCCTTTGCTGCCGCGGTCGCGCTCGCGGTGGGGCTCCTTCTATGGATCACCGTCGCCCGGCGACTACCGGTTCCGGCGCCGGAGACCGAAATCGTGCCGTGGCAGGGCGGCCCCCGGGTCGCTCCGCTGGTGCTCGTGGCGCTTCTGGCGATCGCTGCCTGGATCGGCTCTTCCGGGAATCGCTTCCGGCTCATCGGCGTGTGCGGGTGGCTCGGAAGCGTGGCGGCCTGGATCTGGGCCTGGGCGCCACGGCGCTCGTGGACGAGGGACGAAGCCGCGGGCCCGCGCCGAATCGCGCGGCGCGCGGCGACCGTAGCAGCACTCGCTCTCGTGCTCGCGCTCGGAACCTGGCTCTATTTTCATCGACTCGCGGCGACCCCCGGAAACCCGACGAGCGATCACGCCGAGACGCTCCTCGACTTGAACGACGTTCTCGACGGGCAGCGGCACATCTTTTTTCCGCGGAACACCGGCCGGGAACCTTGGAAGTTCTACTGGCTCTTTGTGCTCGTCCGGCTGTTCGGACTGCCCGCGAAGTACCTGACGCTCAAGGTGGCGACGGTCACGATCGGGCTCGTCGGCATCCCCGCGATCTTCCTCCTCGGGCGCGAGCTCGGAGGCGCGCCGCTCGGTCTCCTCGCCGCCGCGCTGACGGCGTGGAGCAAGTGGCCGCTCGGTGTGTCCCGCATCGGTCTGCGGTTCTCCTATGCTTTCTTCCCGACCGCGCTCGCGCTGTGGGCGCTCTTCCGCTATCTCCGACGGGGGGACCGCGCCTCGGCGCTCTGGGCGGGAGCCTGGACGGGCGTCGGCCTGTACGGCTACATTCCGGCGCGCGCCGTGCCGCTGGCGATACCCGTCGCCCTCGCGATCGCCGTCTTCGACCGGCGCTGGCGGGGATCGCGGCGTCGGCTCGCGATCGACGGACTCCTCATGGCGGACACCGCGGCTCTCGTGTTTCTCCCACTCGCCCACTTCGCGATCGAGCGCCCCGACCTCTTCTGGATGCGCGCCGCTTCTCGCGCGGGCCACGCCGCGAATCCCGGTCACGGGCTGGTCACGTTCCTCGACAACCTTCGGAACATGGCACTTGCGTTCCACTGGAGGGGCGATTCGACGTGGGTCAACTCGGTGCGGGAAGACCCTTTCCTCGACCCGGTCTGCGCGGGGCTGCTCGTCGCTGGCCTCTTGCTCGTGTTCTCGTCGCTCGCGTTGAGCTCGCGTCGCTGGCTTCTGCTGCCGGCGGCGCTCTTCGTCCTGACGCTGCCCTCGACGTTCAACCTGGCGTTTCCGCACGAGAACCCGAGCATCAATCGCAGTCTCGCCGCCGCTCCCGTCGTATTGGTCCTCGCGGCGCTGCCGCTCGCGGCAATCCTGCGGCTCGCGTCCGGTGCTTCCATCGGAGCGCGCGCCCTCGCGGCGGTCTTCCTCACGATCGCGCTCGGCGCGTCTCTCCAGCAGAGCTATCGGCGCTATTTCGTGGACTTCGACGCCAGTTACGACCGTCTCGTCGAGCACACGATGCCGATGGCGCACGCGATCGCCGAGTACCAGGCGCGCGGCGTCCCCCTAGGGCAGGTCTACGTCGTGAATCCGTCCTGGATCGATCCCCGCAACATCGGCTTCGAGCTCGGCGACCGCGAATGGGCGGAGCGACATGAGATTCCGGCCGGGCAGCAGCCCCCCACCCTGACGATCCGGCCGCTCCTCTTCCTCTTTCGACCGGGCGATCGCAATGGGCGAGAGGCGCTCCGCCGGCTCTACCCGGACGGGGACGAGCGGATCTTCCCGGCCAGTTTCCACGACCGAGACTTCGGGCTCTACCTGGTCGGTCGGGCTGAAGGAACGAAACGAATCAGCGGGACGGCGAGCCGTGGGTCGGCGGATGGCCGTCGGTCCGGAACATCGACTCGACCATCGACACGATCTCGTCGTCCGAGGCCCCCTTCTGCTTCAAATCCCAGGCGAGAAGGGTCTCCTTCACGCAGATTCCGCAGCCGGCGGCGTGGGCGTCGGTAAAGCAGGTCAGGAGCGTCTTGTGACGGAAGTGGGCGCTCTCGGCGCACTCGCAGAAGCAGTGCAGCCGGTCGATCGTGGCCGGAATGCGCGCGGCGATCTCGTAAGCGGGCTTCGCGTCCTTGTCGTAGACCCGGGAATCCGTGAAGGGCGCCGGGTCCAGGATCGGCCGCCGCTCGACACAGGTCTTGCAGGAGTTGGTGGCGGCCGCGGCCGCGGCCGCCGGCGCCGGGGTGGCCTTTTTCTTGGAGGAATCCGACGAGCGGTCAGAGGCGAATGCCAGGGCCGCTCCCGCGGCGAGCACGGCGACGAGAAGAGAAAGGCGACGGCGCATGAGAACCTCCGTGGGCGGATAACGAATGAGAAAGAGGACGTGTTCCCGGTCCGGTTCGGCGACACACCTCGCCGGAGTGCCTTGAAAACTCGCTTCCGGCGCCGGCCGGCCAAGCGGGGACGGCGCGGCGAGCGTTCTAGGCCGGCGCCGCTTCAGCGGAGCTCCTCCATCATGGCGTCGAGAGCTTCCCGGGGAGGACGGACCCGCTCCATCGGCAGCGTCGCCAGCGGCTCGTCCGGAAGCCCCAGGAGCGACAGGAAGTCCTTCTTCTCCGGCTCGACGTAGATCAGGCCCGTCAAGAACTCGCGGTTCTCCCCCGCGGCGCGCAGCATCTGCAGCGCCTTGGGCTTCTCGGTGGCGTCGTAGTCGGCGCGCAACTTCTTCAACCGGAGGTGCGAGCCGTCGTGCAGCCGGACGTCCTGCGTCGTCCCCGGGTCGTAGTCCACCTGAATGTCTTCGAAGTAGGGGATGAAGCCGATCTCCTGGATCGGTTCTTCGTGGTCCTTCGCCCACTTGTAGGACTTGGTCGAGGACTCGTGGTTGTTGAACGTGACGCACGGAGAGATGACGTCGAGGAGTGCGGTTCCCCGGTGCGCGATCGCGCCCTTGATCAACGCGACGAGCTGCTTCATGTCTCCGGAGAACGAGCGCGCCACGTAGCCGCAGCCGAGCTCGATCGCGAGCACGCAGAGATCGATCGCCGGAAGGTCGTTGACGACGCCGGTCTTCAGTTGCGACCCCGCGTCGGCCGTGGCCGAGAACTGCCCCTTGGTGAGCCCGTAAACCCCGTTGTTCTCCACGATGTAGATCATCGGAATGTTGCGGCGCAGCAGGTGCACGAACTGTCCCGCCCCGATCGACGCGGTGTCGCCGTCGCCCGAAACCCCGAGGTACAGGAGCTGCGGGTTCGCGAGCGCCGCGCCCGTCGCGACGGCGGGCATCCGCCCGTGCACCGCGTTGAAGCCGTGGCCGCGGTCCGCGAAGTAGGCGGTGGTCTTCGACGAACATCCGATGCCGGACATCTTTCCGACTTTGTGCGGAGCGATGGCCATTTCGTAGAGGGCCTGCGTGATCTGACGGGTGATGACGTCGTGCCCACAGCCCACGCAGAGGGTGGACTTCAGGCCCCCGTATTCCTTGACGGTCAGGCCCACGCGGTTGGTCGCGGGCGTTTTGGGCTCGGCGACGGAGGACATCAGTTCTTCTCCCCGGCTTCGATTCCCTCGATCACGGTCTCGGCGTCGAGGGGGAAGCCGTCGTAGTGGCGAATGGAGCGGAGCCTCGCGACGTCGCCCGCGGGGACGGTCAGGCGCAGCAGGGCGTGCATCTGTCCATCGCGGTTCTGGTCCACGACGTAGACCCGGTCGTGCCCGGCGACGAAGTCGAGCGTCTCCTTCGAGAACGGGAGCGCGCGGATGCGGAGCGAATCGGTGGCGCGCCCTTTGCGGGCGAGCAGATGGCGTGCTTCCTGAACGGCGAAGTCGGAGGAGCCGTAGGCGACGATGCCGATCTTCGATCCGGGAGCATCGATCGCGGGCTTCGGAACCTCGCGACGGGCCGTTTCGAACTTGCGAGCGAGCCGCTCCATGTTCTTGCGATAGTCGTCCGGCCGCTCGGAGTAGGTGGCCCGTTCGGTGTGGCCCGATCCGCGCGTGAAGAAGGCGGCCGCCGGATTGTCGATGAGCCCCGGCAGCGTCCGGTAGGGGATGCCGTCCCCGTCCACGTCCTTGTAGCGCGCGAACTCCTGGAACTTGCGCACGTGCTCCTTCAGCTCCTCCTCGGTCCGAATCACCTTGCCGCGGTCGATCGGCTTCTCCGGGTAGGGGAACGGATCCGCCATCCAGTTGTTCATGCCGAGGTCGAGATCGGTCATCACGAAGACGGGCGTCTGGAACCGGTCGGCGAGCTCGAAGGCTTCCATCGTGAGCTCGTAGCACTCCTGCACCGACCCCGGGATGAGCAGGATGTGCTCCGTGTCCCCGTGGGAGAGGAAGTAGGTCGAGAGGATGTCCCCCTGCATCGTTCGCGTGGGAAGGCCCGTCGAGGGTCCGACCCGCTGGACGTCCACGATGACGCCGGGCACTTCGGCGTAGTAACCGAGCCCGACGAACTCCGACATCAGGGAGATGCCGGGCCCCGACGTCGTCGTCATCGCGCGCGCGCCGGCCCATCCGGCGCCGAGGACCATTCCGACGGCGGCAAGCTCGTCCTCCGCCTGCACGATGGCGCAGGTCGGCTTCCCGGTGACCGGGTCCATCCGGTACTTCTTGGCGTACTCGATCAGCGACTCGGCGAGCGAGGAGGAGGGCGTGATCGGATACCACGACACGACGCTCACGCCCGCCATCGCGGCGCCGATCGCCGACGCGGCGTTTCCGTCGATGATGATCTTGCCCGCGGTCGCGTTCATGCGCTCCAGGCGGAAGGGGTCGGTCTTCGTCAGGTTGGCCGCGGCCCAGTCGTAGCCTCCCTGGATCGCCCGCACGTTGATCTCGACCGCCTTTTCCTTCCCCTTGAACTGCTTGACGACCGCCCGGCGGACCTCCTCCATGTCGATTCCGAGCAGCCAGGCCGCGACCCCGACGTAGATCATGTTCACGGCCAGCCGGCGCAGCTTTCCGTCGTGGACCAGCTCGAGCACGAGCTTCTGGAAGGGGACCGGATAGAAGTGCACGTCGTCGCGGAGCGACTTCAAGCCGAGGCTCTCCTCATGGATGACCGCGGCCCCGGGGGACACCGTGCGCACGTCCTCGTGGGCCGTCTCCGGGTTCATGCAGATCAGAACGCCGATGTCCCGCCGCCGGGCGATGAACCCCTCCCGCGACGCACGGATGGTGAACCAGGTGGGAAGCCCCTGGATGTTCGAGGGGAAGAGGTTCTTCCCCGAGACGGGGATCCCCATCTGGAAGATCGCCCGCATCAGGATGTTGTTCGAGGACATGCTTCCCGAGCCGTTCGCCGTCGCAACGTGGATCGAGAAATCGTTGACGACCGGCCGGGGGCCGGCCGAAACGGGCGCCTTGTCTTCCAGGACCGCGGTGGACATGCTTCTCCTTTGCCCGACGTGGCGCGATCGGGGGCCGAAATCATACCAAACGCGGCATTTCGCGACGCGCCGCGAGCGTCGCCTGCGTA
Organism: Acidobacteriota bacterium; assembly: GCA_046735265.1. Lineage (GTDB taxonomy): Bacteria > Acidobacteriota > Thermoanaerobaculia > UBA5066 > Gp7-AA6 > DATBFU01. The sequence continues at coordinate 11,147 of JBKPSZ010000024.1, forward strand.
GAATCCGCGCGCAGAGGTGACGATGTGACGATGCGACGCTCCGTTCTGCCCGCCGCGGCTCTCGCCCTGATCTTCTGCGGCGGCGCGACCACGCTCGCCGGACGCCCGTTCCGGTTCGAGGAGCTCTCCCGGCTCGACCGCCTGACCACTTTCACGCTCTCGCCCGACGGCAAGTGGATCGCTTACGCGGCGACCGTGCCGGACGTCGAGCAGAACACTTCGCGATCGGCGATCTGGATCCAGCCGGCCGGAGGAGGTCCGGCGCGCCGGGTCACCTCCGGGAAGTCCAAGGACACCGACCCCTCCTTCTCTCCCGACGGCCGCCGGATCGCGTTCCTCTCGAACCGCGAGGGGAACCAGAAGATCTGGACGATCGACCTCGAGGGGGGCGATCCGCGTACGGCCGTCGGTTTCGTCAACGACATCGCGGCCTACGACTGGACTCCGGACGGCTCCTCCTTCGTCTTCAGCTCCGACGTCTTCCCCGACTGCCCGGACGCGGCCTGCACGCGCAAGCGCCTGGACGACCGCGCGAAGTCGACGATCAAGGCGCGAATCGCCGAGAGGCTCCTCTATCGCCACTGGGACAGCTGGAAGGACGGGACGCGCACGCACATCTTCCAGGCGCCCGCGGCCGGCGGGGACGCCGTGGATCTGACGCCGGGCGATCGGGACGCGCCCGCCTACGGCCAGGACAAGGACTTCCACGTGTCCCCGGACGGCAAGGAGCTCGTCTTTCCGTCGAACCCGGACAAGGTCGAGGCCGTTTCGACGAACTCGGACGTCTGGGCGGTACCGCTCGACCGCTCCGCGCCCGCCCGCAACCTGACCGCGGGAAATCCGGCGTTCGACGGCACCCCGGCCTATTCCCCCGACGGGCGCTCGATCGCCTACCGGGCACAGAAGCGTCCGGGGCACGAAGCGGACCGGTTCGAGCTCGTCGTTCTCGACCGCGCGACCGGAAAGTCGCGGTCCGTCACGTCCGACTTCGACAACTGGGTGGACGAGATCGCGTGGGCGCCCGACTCGCGTTCGCTCTACTTCGTCGGCTGGGTCGAAGGGCGCGCGAATCTCTGTCGCGTCGCCGCGGCAGGCGGTCCGGTGGATCTCCTGTGGAAAGGGGGCTCGGCCTCGAGCGTCACGCCGTCACCGGACGGCAAGCGGATCTACTTCTCGGCGAGCTCGCTCTCGGAGCCGGCAGACCTCTGGAGCATCGGCGCGGACGGGAAAGGCGCCGCTCGCGAGACGCACTTGAACGA
>JBKPSZ010000025.1:0-23877 GCA_046735265.1 Acidobacteriota bacterium
CCCCGTGTACTTCATGGAGAACCTCCTCACTCCCTGGGCCATCGACGGCGACAAGCTGGTGATGGCGATCGAGCCGGAGACGGTGCTGCAGATGATCGCCGTCGAGGACATCGGCAAGTACGGTCTCCTCGCCTTCGAGAAGCCGGACCGGATGAACGGCCGGGAGATCGACATCGCGGGCGACGCCCTGACGATGCCCGCGACCGCGCAGATCCTGACCCGGGCGGCCGGCCGGCCGATCGTCTTCGAACGGGTGCCGATCGAAGAGGTGCGCAAATTCAGCGGTGACTTCGCGAAGATGCTCGAGTGGATGGACCGCGTCGGCTACAACGCCGACATCGCAAGGAACGCGAAGGAGTTCGGAATTCCGCCGACGAAGTTCGGCGACTGGGCCGGCCGGCAGAAGTGGTGATCTCGAGACGCGACGGGCGAAGGGCGGCCGGATCGGACCGGCCGCCCCGCGGTCTTCAGTTTTTCGGCTTCTCGTGCGGAACGAGATTCGGCGTCTGCTCGGCGAAGGAGTAGCCGGTCTTCGGGCAGCGCAGATCCGGGTTCGTGGGGCTGAACATCCCGGCCGGATTCTTCTTCCAGAGCCAGACGTGCAGATCGTAGTGATGCATCGCGGCCGGCATCAGCGGGTGGTGGCCGGCCATGGGACCGTCGAACGATTTGCCGAAGAGCGTCGGGCGCTCCGTGATCCCCGTCGCCAAAGGAACGAACCACTCGGCCGCCGCGAGCTCGAGCTTGTCGCCCACCGGTTCATAGACGAGGACCTGCGGTCGCATCGGGTCGAGCGTCGGACCGATGAGACTCGTGTTGAAGAAGTGGACGCCCATGCCGCCCACGACGTACGTCGGGACCTGCCCCTCTGTCGCGGCTTTGGGGAACTCGACGCATCCGAGGGTCGAGAAGTAGCCGTCGTGAACGGCCGCGACGGGGTCCCGGTACTTGTCCAGGGCGGCGCGGACTTTTTCGAGGTCCGGCGTGAGTCCGGGCGGAACCCCCTCCGCTCGAAGAACGGGCGACGACAGCGGGAGTAGGACCATCCATGCGAGCCAACGGACCCGGCGAAAGGAACGGCGCGAAGCCAGTTCGATGCGAACTGCCACGAGGCACCTCCTCCTTGGGATTTTCGGTCGCGCCTCACTTTAGCGGCGCGGACGCCCGGGGTCAATCCGCTCCCCGGCGGGGATGGGTCGCCCTCGCGAAGCTGCCGGCCGCTCTCGCGGCGGCGCTCCTCGCGGCGTCACCGGCCGCTTCTCGGGGACCGCGGGACACGCTGCCCGTTTCCGATAGTGTCCGAAGAGTGAACTCGGCCGCGGAGCGCTACATCCGCCTCGTGCTCGCGCTCGGACAGCACGATACGGACTACGTCGACGCCTACTACGGACCTCCCGAGTGGCGCCGGGAGGCGACGGAGTCGAAGCGGCCGTTGACCGAGATCCGCCGCGAGGCGCTCGACCTCGCGCGCGAGATCGGCTCCGACGGCGCGACGGCCGACGCCGACTCGCGCCGGCGCCGTTTTCTCACGCGTCAGCTCCAGGCGCTGGCGGCGCGCGCCGATCTCCTGTCGGGCCGGACGATGACCTTCGACGAAGAGTCGCGGGCGCTGTACGACGCCGTCGCGCCGGTGAACTCCGAAGCGCACTTTCGTGTCCTGCGCGACCGGCTCGCGGCCGAGCTTCCCGGGCCGGGCTCGCTGACGGACCGCTACGACGCGTTCCGGCGGCAGTTCGTCATCCCGCGCGACAAGCTCGACGCCGTTTTCCAGCGCGCCATCGCGGAAGCCCGCCAGCGCACCGCCCGGCACATGTCCCTTCCGGAGGGAGAGAGCCTTCGCGTCGAGTACGTCACGGGCAAGTCGTGGAGCGGCTACAACTGGTACCAGGGGAACTATCGGAGCCTGATCCAGGTCAACACGGACCTGCCCGTCTTCATCGACCGGGCCGTCGATCTCGCGTGTCACGAGGGGTACCCGGGCCACCACGTCTACAACGTTCTCCTCGAGAAACACCTCGTCCGCGACCGCGGCTGGATCGAGTTCCAGGTGTATCCCCTCTTCTCGCCGGAGTCCCTGATCGCGGAGGGAAGCGCCAACTACGGGATCGACATCGCGTTCCCCGGAGCGGAGCGCCGAGCATTCGAGAAGGACGTTCTCTACCCGCTCGCGGGTCTCGACCCGGCCGGCGCCGAACGCTACGAGCGACTGCGCGCGCTCGCCGAGTCCTTGTCCTACGCCGGAAACGAAGCCGCGAGGCGCTACCTCGACGGCGCGATCGACGCGAAAGCCGCCGCCGCCTGGCTGACCGAATACGCTCTGATGTCGCCCGCCCGGGCCGAGCAGCGGGTCCGGTTCATCGAGCAGTACCGCAGCTACGTCATCAACTACAACCTCGGAAAGGACCTCGTGCGCGGTTGGATGGAAGCGGCTGGCGGGACGGCGTCGAACTCCGAACGACGCTGGAAAGCGTTCGAACGGCTCCTCTCCGAGCCGACTCTCCCGTCGGAGCTCTCCGCCGCCCGGCCCCCCTCCGGAAACGCCTCCTGAATGCCCGAAGCCGCCCCTCTCTCCGGCCTCGCGCTCGTCGGACTTCTCGCGGGGACCTCGCTGGCATCGGGCCTGCGCGTCTACGCGACGGTCGCCGTGCTCGGCTTCCTCGGTCGCATCGGCGCGCTCGAGCTTCCCGGCGGGCTCGCCGCGCTCGCGCACCCGTGGGTGATTTGGGTGGCCGCGTTCCTCTACCTGATCGAGTTCCTCGCGGACAAGGTTCCCTACATCGATTCGATCTGGGACGCCGTCCAGACATTCGTTCGCGTCCCGGCGTCCACGGTCCTGGCCTGGGCGGCGACCGCCCACCTTCCGGACCACACCCGGATCATCGCCGCGCTCCTCTGCGGCGGCGTGACGCTCTCGGCGCACGGATTGAAGGCGGGCGCTCGCGCCGCGATCAACACGAGCCCCGAGCCTCTCTCGAACTGGGCCGCGTCGCTCGCCGAGGACGGCACCGTGGCCGTGATCCTCTGGCTCGCCGTCACGCATCCCGTTGCGGCCCTGGCCGCCGCGGCGGGGACGCTCCTCCTAGCGATTCTTCTTTTTTCCTGGCTCGTCCGGGCCTTGCGGCGATTCGGTCGGGCGCGCATCGCGCGGGCCTGACTCCCCGACCGGATCTGCTCCGACGGTCGGAGGCCGGGGCACGAACTTCTCGCAGGCGCGGACGGGTTGCGGCGGATACCGTTTGAAGAGCGGGCAGAACAGAAAAATCGAGCCGCGGCTGTTGACGATGTATCGCGGCGGCGCGGCGCAGTCGTGGCACAGGCTCTCGGGAAAGAAGCGGTCGCGCGTGTCGGATCCGGCGCCAGTCACCGAGCCGGCATATTATCGGCGCTCCGTGGCCAGCGCCCGGCCTCGATGAAGCCCCGCATGCTCCTTTCGGCAGTCGGAATCCTCGCGGCCCTCTTCGCCGGCCTCGTCCTGCTGCTCGTCGCCTCGGAAAACCGTCTCATCTATTTCCCGCAGGCCGCCCTCGACTCGAAGCCGTCCGACTGGAACCTCTCTTTCGAGGACTTCCCGGTCCGGACGGCGGACGGCGTCGCGCTCGCGGGCTGGTGGATCCGCGGACGGGGAGAGACGGTCTTGGTGTACTTCCACGGGAACGCCGGAAACGCGAGCCATCGGCTCGAGCGGGTCCGGGATCTGGTCGAGATACTCGGGCTCGACGTCGTGCTCGTGGACTACCGCGGATACGGCGGCAGCGGCGGCCGCCCGTCGGAGGAAGGCCTCTACGCCGACGGCGCGGCGATCGTCGAGGCCGTCGAAACTCGCGGAGTCGGCCTCGATCGGATCGTCCTCTTCGGCGAGTCCCTCGGATGCGCCGTGGCTCTCGAGACCGCGCGGCGGCGGCCGTGCCGGGCGCTCATCCTCGAGGCGCCGTTCCTCTCGATTCCGGACATGGCTCGCGCCGTCTATCCGTTCGTTCCGTCGTTTCTCGTCCGGACCCGTTTCGACAATGCCGCGCGCATCGCCCGGCTGGATGTGCCGAAGCTGGTCGTCCAGGCGGAACGGGACGACGTCGTACCGCCGCGGCAGACCCGGCGGCTCTTCGACCTGGCCGCGCCCCCGAAGTCCTACTTCGTGGTCCCCGACGCGCGGCACAACGACACGGCGGCCATCGGCGGCCGCGCCTACCTCGAGGTCTGGAGGAGCTTCCTCGCTCAGAACGGCCTCCCGTCGGTCGCCGGGCCATGAGCGCCGAAGACACCCGGACGGTTCTGACGCGGTTCTACGACGCGCTCGCGCGGCGCGACGGCGAAGCCATGGCCGCGCTGTACGCGCCGGACGCGCGTTTCGAAGACCCGGTGTTCCGCCTCGCCGGAGCCGAAATCGGGCGCATGTGGATCGGCCTGACGCGCCGCGCGAAGAAGTTCGACGTCTCCTACACGATCGTCGAGGAAGGTCCCGCGTCCGGACGCGTGGAGTGGACCGCGCGATACCTCTTCGGCGGACGCCGTCCGGTCGTCAACGTGATTCACTCCGAGCTCTCCCTCGAGCACGGCCGGATCGTCCGCCAGCGCGACCGGTTCGACTTCCCGCTCTGGGCGGCGCAGGCGATGGGCTGGCCCGGCCGGCTCTTCGGGCGGTTCGAATGGTTCCGCCGCGCCGTTTCCCGCCGCGCGATGCGGGGGCTCGGGCTCGCTTCGCGCGGGCCCGTATAATCCGCGCCCGCGAGAACCGAAGGAGAAGACATGCCGCGACACCTCCTCGTGACCCTGGCCCTCCTCTCGACCGGCTTCACGGCCGCCGCCCAGGAGCGGCGTCCGCCCACGCCGACGCCGTCCGCCTCCGCGACGGCCGAGAAGTCGAAGGACGAGAAGGAAGGGGACAAGAAGGCCAAGGAGGAAAAGCCGCCGTCGGTGACGAAGCACCAGATCACCGTCGCCGGCAAGCCGCTCGCCTACACGGCCACCGCCGGCTACATGCCGATGAAGGACGAGTACGGAAAGCTCAAAGCGAACATCTTCTTCATCGCCTACACGAAGGACGGCGCGTCGCCGCGGCGGCCGATCACGTTCGCGTTCAACGGCGGGCCCGGGTCATCCTCGGTCTGGCTCCACATGGGCGCGCTCGGGCCGAAGCGCGTCGTCATGACGGACGAGGGTTGGGCGCCGCCGCCCCCCTACCGGCTCGTGGACAACGAGCAGACGTGGCTCGCCTTCACGGACGTCATCTTCATCGATCCGGTCACGACCGGGTTCTCGCGCGCCGCCGAAGGGGAGAAGCCCGAGCAGTTCCACGGCCTCGACGAGGACATCCAGTCCGTCGGCGAGTTCATCCGGCTCTACTCGACGAAGTACGGCCGCTGGGGCGCTCCGAAGTTCCTCGCCGGCGAGAGTTACGGCACGACGCGCGCCGCCGGCCTTTCCGGTTATCTGCAGCAGCGGTACGGCATGTACTTGAACGGGATCACGCTGATCTCGACGATCCTGAACTTCCAGACGGCTCGCTTCGACGTCGGCAACGACCTGCCGTACCTCCTCTTTCTCCCGACCTACACGACGACCGCCTGGTACCACAAGAAGCTGCCGGCGGACCTCCAGGGCGACTTTCAGAAGGCGGTCTCGGAGTCCGAAGCCTTCGCGATGAGCGAGTACCCGCTCGCCCTCATGAAGGGGGATCGCCTCCAGGGGAACGACCGGAAGGCGATCGTGGCGAAGCTCGCGCGGCTGACGGGGCTGGTACCGGCCGTCCTCGAGGAAAACGACCTCCGCGTCGATCTGCCGACGTTCAACACGGAGCTCCTCCGCTCGGAGAACAAGACCGTCGGGCGTCTCGACAGCCGCTTCACGATGCCCGGCCGCCCCTCCGGAGACCGCAACATCGGATCGGACCCGAGCTACGCCGCGATCTACGGCGTGTACACCGCGATGCTGAACGACTACGTGCGCGGGGAGCTCAAATACGAGAACGATCTCCCTTACGAGATCCTGACGAACCGCGTGCGCCCCTGGAACTACTCCCCCTACCAGAATCAGTACGTCAACGTGGCCGAGACGCTCCGCGGCGCCATCGTGCAGAACCCGGCTCTCCGAGTCCTCTTCTGCGCCGGCTACTACGACTTCGCGACACCCTACTTCGCGGCGCAGTACACGATGGAGCACATGGGGCTCGACCCGGTCCTCCAGAAGAACCTCCGGCTCGAGCACTTCGACGCCGGCCACATGATGTACATCCAGAAGACGTCGCTCGAGAAGCTGACAGGCACCGTCGCCGCCTTCTACAAGGACGCCGCGCCGGAGCCCTAGCGCCGACGACTTTTCTTCTTTCCGATCGCTCCCGCGCGGTCCGCGTTCGCCTTCATTCGGAACTTCACGATCCGGCGGATCAGAGCGTAAGGGATGGGTTCGTCCATCGGGAACCTCACCGTTCCCTTGCCCCCTTCGTACGCGGACAGTTCCTTCCGAAAGCTCGCGGCTTCCCGGGGCGCGGGATACATCCCAATGTGATTGGTGAACGCGGCGAAGTGAATCAGGTTACCGTTCCGACGAAAGGTCGGGATTCCGTAACGGATCGCTTCCTCCGCTTGCGGCGCTGCCTTGCGAATCGTCGTCCGGATCCTCTCGAGACGCGCCCGCACTTCCTCCGGAAAGCCCGCGATGTATTCGTCGATGTCCCGTGCGGGTTTGGCTTTCACGTCTGCCCTCTCGTTTCGCTGCTGCTACTCGATGAGCTTCGCGATCGCGAACGCCGCGGCGGCGGCCACGCCTCCGATCGCGGCGGTCTGCCACGCGCTCTTGAACGGCCGGCGGACGGTGTAGCGACCTTTGACGTAGCCGAAGACGAGCAGCGCGAGGAGCGTCAGGACGATTGAGCCGACGAGCGCCGCGCCGATCGGGTGGAGAAAGAAGTAGGGAGCGAGCGGGACGAGTCCCCCGGCGACGTACGAGAGCGCGATCGTCAGGGCGCTCGCGCGTGCGCGGCTCGGGTCGGGCTTTTCGAGGCCGAGCTCGAACCGCATCATGAACTCGACCCAGCGCTTCCGGTCCTTTCGCAGGGCGTGGGCGGCGTCCACGGCCTGGGCGTGGGGCAAGCCGTAATCTTCGAAGACTTCCACGACCTCGCGCGTCTCCTCCGCCGGAAGCTCCACAGTCTCCCGGTTCTCGCGCGCGAGCTCCGAGGCATAGTGCTCCGCGTCGGTCCGTGCCGCGAGATACCCGCCGAGGCCCATGGCGATCGAGCCCGCGGCGATCTCGGCCAGGCCCGCCGTGATGACGACGCGTGTCGAATCGACCGCGCCCGACAGGCCGGCCGCGAGCGCGAAGGGGACCGTCAGCCCATCCGACATCCCGATGACGATGTCGCGGATCCGAGCCGACGCCGTGAAGTGCTTCTCGACGTGGGGAGTCTGGGGCATCGGACCCTCCCGCTCAGTTGATCGTTTCCTCCTCGTCCTCGTCCGCCGAAGGCGAAGCCGAGGCGTGATGATGTGCCATCCGCCAGACGCCGTCCCGACGCACGAAGACGTTGGTCGCCTGCATGCGCGCCGCCGCGTCCTCTCCGGAGAGGCCGAAGGGACGGATCACCTCGACGCAGAGAACCCAGGCGATCTCCCCCGCGACCACGATCCGGACGTCCTCGCAGGCGACCGTCCACGGTCGCGAATTGGCGAAGATGTTCTCCCAGGAGCGGCGCACCTCCGGCCAGCCGTCGAGACGATGCCAGCCGGGATGGACGCAGGTGACGCGGTCCTCGTGCAGCCAGATCGTCTCCATCCGGGTGAGATTGCGAGCCCCGAGCGCCCGATAGAAGGCGAGATTCGCCGTCGAGACCGCCGACTCTTCGGACGAGGTCACTTCGCGATTCTATCCGCCGCTTCCGGAGGGCGCGGGAAGCGCGCGAGATCCACGTTCCCGCCCGACACGATCGCGACGACGATCGATCCCACGGGAGCGCGGACCTTGCCGGCCATGAGCGCGGCCGTCGAAGCCGCGCCGCCTCCCTCGGCATAAAGCTTGGCTCGCGTCGCAAGGAGTCCCATCGCGTCGCGGATCTCCTCCTCGCTCACGGCGACGACTTGGTCGACCGCCTGCTTCGCGATCTCGAGAGGCCGCGCGCCGACAAACGGAGGCGTCAGCCCGTCGGCCAGCGTGTCACTCGGACGGCGAACCGGAACCGGTTTCCCGGCCGCGAGCGCCGGGGCGAGGCCCGGGCCGGCCTCGAGCTCCACGGCAACGACGCGCGACTTGGGACGGAGCTGCTTGATCGCCGAGGCGACGCCCCCGAGGAGGCCGCCTCCGCCGACGGGAACCACCACGACGTCCGCGTCGGGAACGTCTTCGACGATCTCGAGCCCCAGTGTTCCCGCCCCCGCGAGCACGACCGGATCGTCGAAGGGATGCACGAACGTCAGCCCGCGCGCGTCGCGGACTTCGGCGAGCTTGTCGAAGAGCGTCGGGCGATCGGGGTGAAACACGATTTCGGCCCCGTACCCTTCCACCGCTTCGACCTTCGAGCGCGGCGCGTCCGTGGGCATCACGACGGTCGCGGACGCGCCGGCCACACGGGCGGCCCACGCGACGGCGGCGGCGTGATTGCCGGCGGACACCGTGACGAGGCCGCGCGCCCTCTCCTCCGGCGAGAGGGAGAGGATCTTGTTCAGCGCCCCGCGGGGCTTGAAGGAGCCGGTCTTCTGGAAGAGCTCGCACTTCAGGAGAAGGCGCACACCTCCGGCGCGCTGCCCGAGGCCGGACGCGGAGGAAACCGGCGTGCGGTGAACGTGCCCGGACAGGCGGCCCGCGGCGGCGCGGATCTCCGAGAGCGGAATCACGGGGCGGGCAGCTTACCCCGATCCCGGCAGATAATCGGCCTCCGCCGAGGAGGAACCATGCGACCGCCGACACGCTTTGCCGCCGCCTGCGCCGCGATCGTTCTCGGGACGCTCGGAGCCGTTGCTTCCCGCGCCGCCGAGCCGCCGTCTCGCTCTTCTGCTCTGCCGCTCCTCCGGGCGAGCGAGAACGCGCCGGCCGCGAACAAGGGGATCGCCCGGATCTGGCGCGGGCGGACGACTTCGGCCAAAGCGGACGAGTACGAGGCCTATCTCTTCGCCTCGGGCATCTCGAAGGTGCGGCAGACCCCGGGAAACCGTGGCGTCACCGTGCTGCGCCGCGAAGACGCCGGGCAGACCGAGTTCCTGGTCATCTCGATCTGGGAATCGCTCGACGCCGTGAAACGGTTCGCCGGCAAGGACTACGACAAGGCCGTCATCCTGGAGCGCGACCGCGAGTACCTGGTCGAGGTCGAGCCGACGGTGCGGCACTACGCGATCGAGAAGGAGGAGCGGGCGAACTAGCAGCTCGCTTCAGCGAGCGGCGCTCCCCTTTCGCGCCGCCCGGATCAACACGCCGATCTCGTCGTTGCGCGGGTTGACGAAGTCGAGCCGAGTCCGGCCGTCCGGCGTCTGCGAGACCGTCGCCGGGACGGCGCTCGCGGTCAGGTACCAGCCGGCCGGCAGCACGACCGCGTTTCGGGGGCGACCGAAGCTCCGGTCGAAGACGAGCTCTTCTCCTTCGAGCCGGTAGCCCTTCTCGTCCGTGTAGGTCTCGGAGATCCGCAGGCGCACCGAACGTCCCTTGACCACGGGCGCGAACCGGATCACCACCACCTCGGTCTCCGGACCAACGGGCTCGCCGACGTCGAGAGCCGCTCGCGTGATTTCTTCTCCCCGCAGCGTCTCGACTTTGAGCGGCTCGCCGGTGTCGAGGATCCGGGCGGACGGTTTCGAAGCGCGGCTCCCCTTTCGCACGACGTTCAAGTACTTGTCCGTTCCCTCCCGCGACTCGGTGTAGTCGTGGTACAGGTCGAACGAGTGCGTCGCCGGGGGATTCAAGAAGTAGACGATGTCGCGGTCCTGATGCGCCCTTTCGTCCAGCCGCGATTCCTCCGCGGTCTGGCCGGCGAGAGACGCCGCGGCCGCGAGCAGGACCGCGCTGGCCAGCCCGATTCTCCTCACGACGGCAACCGGCGTGCCCGGACGGTCAGCGACACGTCGTCCGGACCCGGATTCATGAAGGTCACGAGAATGCGGCCGCCGCTTCGCAGGACCTGCGAGGGATAGTTGCAGGCAGTGAGCTCGTATCCTTCGGGCAGCACCACGCTGTTGCGGCGCACGCCGAGGGAGCGGCGGAAGACGATCTCGCCCCCCTCCGAAAAGTAGCTCTTCGGATCTTTGTACGTCTTCTCGATCAGGAGCCGCACCTGGCCTCCGTCGGAGGGCACGGCGCGAGGCAGGCGGATCCGGATGTACTCGAGGCCCTCTTCGGCGTCGGGCAGCCCGGTTCGCCGCGCTTCCTCCGAGGAGACGACGTCGAAGTGGAGCTCCTCGCCCGACATCCGATCGGTCACGCGCTCGCCGCTCGCGGCGCTGCCGCGGCGGATGGGATTGAAGAACACGGTCGCGCCCGGCGCGATTGCGGTGACCTCGTAGAGGATGTGGAACTGCGCCGTCTCCGGCGCGAGCAGCTCGTACCGCGTGTACTCGTCCGCGTCGACCGGAGGGCCGGAAGGCGCCGCGGAGCGCGGGGCCGCCGCACGCGATGCGCAGCCGGCGAGGAGGAGGACGGACGCGAAGAGGAATCGGCGCACTTTTCGCGCGAGTATAGCGGGAAGCTAGAATCGGGCCCTCGATGAAACCGGCCGGCGCCGCCGCGGCGCTCGCTCTCCTCACCGCCGCGCTCGACGCCCAGGAGCCGACACGCGCCGCGCCGCGTATCGAGACGATGCGACCCGAGATCGTCGGCAGCCACGGAATCGTCGCCGCGGGACGGAACTACACGGTCGAGGCGGGCATTCGAATGCTGCGCGCCGGCGGCAACGCGGTCGACGCCGGCGTCGCGTCGGTCTTCGCCGCGTCGGTGGTCGAGATCTCCCACTTCGGCTTCGGAGGAGAAGCCCCGACCCTGATCTACGACGCGGCGAGCCGCCGGGTCGTCGTCGTGAACGGCCAGGGGACTGCGCCCGCAGCCGCGAATCCCGCGCTGTTCGCGGCAAAGGGAACGATCGACGGAAACGGTCCCCTCGGCGCGACGACCCCCGCGGTCCTCGACGCGATGGCGCTCGCGCTCTCGGGGTTCGGGACGATGCGCCTCGAAGAGGTCCTCCAGCCGGCGATCGAGCTCGCGGACGGCTTCGTCATGTACGCCTTCCTGCACGATCTGATGGTCCGTGAGCGGGCCGCGACCGAGCGCTGGGAGTGGTCGAAGAAGACCTACTATCCCGACGGCCGCCTCGTCGAGGTCGGAGAAGTCTTCCGCCAGCCGAACCTCGCTCGCACCCTTCGGGCGATCGCCGAGGCGGATCGGAACGAGTTCCGCCGTTCGCGCGACCGCCGGGCCGCCATCGAAGCGGGGCGAAACGCCTTCTACAAGGGGGACATCGCCCGACGGATCGCCGAGGCGGACCGCCAGGCCGGCGGCGTCCTCACGTACGAGGACCTGGCCGGCTACCGCGGGCGCATCGAGGAGCCGGTCACGACGTCCTTTCACGGCTTCGACGTCTACAAGGCCGGGCCGTGGGACCAGGGCCCGGTTCTCCTGCAGACGCTCAATCTCCTGGAAGGCTTCGACCTCGCCGGCATGGGCCGCGAGTCGGCGGATTACGTTCACACGGTTCACGAGGCGATCAAGCTCGCCTACGCCGACCGGAACGCCTACTACGGCGACCCCGCGTTCGTGAAGGTGCCGATCGGCGGCCTACTCTCGAAGGAGTACGCGGCGGCGCGCCGGCGGGAGATCGGGCCGCGCGCGTCGCTCGAGCACCGGCCCGGAGATCCGTTCGCTTTCGATCGCGAGGTGCGCGCGCCGGCCGAGCACTACGTTCCCCATGCGCAGCCGGCCGCTTCGAAGCGCGGCAACGGCGACACGACGGCGGTGGACGTCGTGGACGCGCGGGGCAACCTCTTTTCCGCGACGCCGAGCTCCGGCTGGATGCTGGGCGGGGCCTTCATCGCCGGCGACACCGGCGTTCCGCTCTCCAACCGCATGCAGGTCTTCGACCTCGATCCGAAGAGTCCCAACGTGCTCGCCGGGGGCAAGCGCCCGCGCACCACCCTGACGCCGACGATCGTCTTGAAGGACGGCAAGCCTTTTCTCGCCATTTCGACCCCGGGAGGAGACAGCCAGGACCAGCAGATCTTGAACGTTCTCCTGAACCTGCTCGTCTTCGGCCGCGGACTTCAGGAGTCGATCGAGTCGCCGCGCTTCAACTCCCTCCATCCCTTCAGCTCCTTCGAGGATCACAAGAGTGAGCTGGGCGTCCTCGAGATCGAGGAGCGGTTTCCGGCGGGGACGCTCGAGGAGCTCCGGCGGCGGGGCCACGAGCTCAAGGTCCTCGGGCCCTACGGCATGGCGACCGGCGTCGTCGCCGCGGGCGTCGATCCGGGAACCGGAACGTTGCGCGGCGGAGCGGACGTGCGGCGCGAACGCTACGCCTTCGGCTGGTAACCGGAACGTGGCGCCCCCGATCGTCGAGCTCCTCTCCCCGGGGGACTGGGACGACGTCCGGCGGATCTATCTCGAAGGAATCGCCGACGGCAACGCGACTTTCGAGACGGAGGCGCCGTCGTGGGAGAAGTGGGATGCCTCGCACCGGCCGGCGCCGCGACTCGTCGTGCGGGAGAGCGGCTCGACGGTCGGCTGGTCGGCTCTTTCGAGCGTCTCCTTGCGCGAGGCGTACCGCGGCGTGGCCGAGGTCAGCGTGTACGTCGCCGCGACGGCGCGCGGACGCGGTGTCGGCCGGGCGCTCCTCTCCGAGCTCGTCCGGCGCTCCGAGGATTCCGGCGTCTGGACGCTTCAGGCCGGGATCTTTCCGGAAAACGCGGCCTCGCTCGCGCTGCACCGCGCCTGCGGCTTTCGAACGGTCGGACGGCGGGAGAGGCTCGGCCGGCTCGCTGGCGTCTGGCGCGACGTGATGCTGCTCGAACGGCGCAGCGATAGAGTCGGCGCCCAATGAGGAGGGACCCATGAGCCGACGGAGCTCCGGTCGCTCGAAGATGGATCGCCGCACCCTCTTTCGCTACGGAGCCGCCGCGAGCGCGGTTGCCTCGGCCGGGCCCCTCGCGGGCACGCAGAAACCGCCGGCATCCGGCAATGCGGCGGTGCCCGTCCCCGCTTTCGAGCTCGAGGAGCTCTCGATCGCGGATCTCGGCAAGCGCATGGCTTCGGGTCAGGACACCGCGCGCTCGCTGACCGAGAAATACCTCGCGCGGATCGAGGCGGTCGATCGCCACGGCCCGGCGCTCCGCTCGGTGCTCGAGACCGACCCCGAGGCGCTCGCCGTCGCGGACGGCCTCGACCGCGAACGCAAGGCCGGAAAGACGCGCGGCCCGCTGCACGGCATCCCGATTCTCGTGAAGGACAACGTCGCGACCGCGGATCGCATGACGACGACGGCCGGCTCTCTCGCGCTCGAAGGTTGCATCGCTCCCGCGGACGCGTTCATCTCGAAGCGGCTGCGCGAGGCGGGCGCGATCCTCCTCGGAAAGACGAACCTGTCGGAGTGGGCCAACTTCCGCTCCACGCACTCCTCCTCGGGGTGGAGCGGCCGCGGCGGACAGTGCCGGAATCCTTACGCGCTCGACCGCAATCCCTCCGGCTCGAGCTCCGGCTCCGGGACCGCGGCCGCAGCCAGCCTCTGCGCCGCGGCGGTCGGGACCGAGACGGACGGCTCGATCGTGTCGCCGTCGAACAACTGCGGCCTCGTCGGCATCAAGCCGACGCTCGGCCTCGTGAGCCGCTCCGGCATCGTGCCGATCGCGCACAGCCAGGACACGGCGGGACCGATGTGTCGCAGCGTCGCCGACGCCGCGACCCTCCTGACGGCGATGGCCGGCGCCGACCCTTCCGACGCCGCGACGCGCGACAGCGCCGGAAAGGGCGCGGCCGACTACACGAAGTTTCTCGACGCGAAGGGCCTCTCGGGCGCCCGGATCGGCGTGCCGCGCAAGAGCCTCTTCGGGCAGAGCCCCGCGGCGGACCGGGTCATCGAGGCGGCGATCGCCGAGATGAAACGCCAGGGCGCCGTCATCGTGGATCCGGTCGACCTCGTGTCGGCGAGCGAGATCAACGAGAGCGAATTCGAGGTCCTGCTCTACGAGTTCAAGGCAGACCTGAACGTCTACCTCGCGGGGCTCGGAACACGCACGAAATCCCGCACGCTCGCGGAGCTGATCGACTTCAACGAGAAGAACCGCGAGCGGGAGATGCCCTACTTCGGGCAGGAGATCTTCGTGAAAGCGGAGGCGAAAGGGCCGCTCACCGAGAAGGCGTATCTCGACGCGCTCGAAAAAGACCGGCGCGTCTCCCGCGTCGAAGGGATCGACAAGACGATGGAGGCGAACAAGCTCGACGCCCTCGTTGCTCCGACGAGCGGGCCCGCGACCCTGATCGACCTCGTCAACGGAGACTACGGAGTCGGCGGATCTTCCACGCTCCCGGCCGTTGCCGGATACCCGCACATCACGCTGACCGCCGGCTGGAGCCGGGGACTGCCGGTCGGGATCTCCTTCTTCGGTCGCGCCTGGAGCGAGCCGACTCTGATCCGCATCGCCTACGCCTTCGAGCAGGCGACCCGGCAGCGCAAGCCGCCGCGCTTCTTCCCGACCGCCGATTTGACGCTCGAGGGATGAGATGAAGCGGAAAGAGCCGCGGCGGGCCTCCCCGGATCCCCGGTCCGCAACCGGCGGGCCCGGCGCGAGCCTGCGCCGCGCCGTCCGAAGACACACGCCGGCCCTGCGCGCCATGTCGGAGGCGAACAGCCGCCGGCCGCGCGCTGCCGGAAAGTGGACGCCCCGAGAGATCCTGGGCCACCTGATCGACTCCGCCTCCAACAACCATCAGCGCTTCGTGCGGGCGCGCTTCCAGAAGGACCTGGTCTTCCCGGGATACGCGCAGGAGGAGTGGGTGCGCGGACAGAAGTACGCGGAAGCGCGGTGGGCGGAGCTCGTCGAGCTCTGGCGGCTGTACAACATGCACCTCGCCCGCGTCATGGAAGCGACGCCGGAGTCGGTCCGCCGAAAGCGGACCCGGCGCCACAACTTCCACGTCCTCCTCATGCGGAAGGTTCCCGAAGGTTCTCCGGCGGCGCTCGAGGATTTGATGCGCGACTACGTCGCGCACCTCGAGCACCACGTCGCTCAGATCCGGGTCTGACCGCCCGGACGAGCCGTCAGGAAGGGCGCTTCCGAGGCGTCGCCTCCGGCGGGGGCGCCGGGATCTCGTTCTTCACGACGGCTCCCCCCTTCATCACGAATCCGACGCTCTCGAGCGCGCGGATGTCGGCGAGAGGGTCGGAGGCGACGGCGATCACGTCGGCGAGCTTGCCGACCTCGATCGTTCCAACCCGGTCCTTCCAGCCGGCGAGCTCCGCCGCGTTCGACGTCGCCGCCTGGATCGCCTGCATCGGCGTCATTCCGAACTGGACCATGTAGGCGAACTGCTTCGCGTTCTGGCCGTGCGGGTAGACGCCTCCGTCGGTGCCGAACGCCATCCGCACCCCGGCCCGCACGGCCCTCTGGAAGTTCTCCCGCTGGAGCTTGCCGAGCGTTTTTTCCTTCTCGATCGATTCAGGGAGCATCCCGACCTTTTCGCCCTGCTCCAGGATGTAGTCGTCGTTGTAGATGTCCATGACGAGGAACGTCCCGCGCTCCCGCGCGAGTCGGATTCCCTCCTCGTCGATCAGGCTCGCGTGCTCGATCGAGTCGACGCCGGCCACGATCGCCTCCTTGATCGACTGGGTGCCATGCGCGTGCGCCGCGACGCGGCGGCCGAGCCGGTGCGCCTCTTCGATCAGGGCCTTCATCTCTTCGGGGCTGTACTGCGGCGTGCCGGGCTGATCGCCTTTGGACAGGACGCCCCCCGAGGCGCAGATCTTGATGAGATCCGCGCCGTACTTGACGACTTCCCGCACCTTCGCGCGCGCTTCCCAGGGACCGTCGGCGACACCCCCCTCCCGGAAGTGAAACTCCGAGGGGAGCAGGTTGTTGTCGCAGTGGCCGCCCGTGATCCCGAGCGGGGGCCCGGAGACGAGCATCCTCGGACCCGGAATGTCCCCGGCCGCGATCGCGTCGCGCAGCGCCACATCGGAGAACCCCGACGCCCCGACGTTCCGAACCGACGTGAAGCCGGCCTCGAGAGTCTTGCGCGCGTTTGCAGCCCCGTACAGCGCTTCGCGAGGAATCGAAACGCCGAGCCCCTTGTAGCCGAGGTTCTCCGGCACCGCCGTCAGGTGATCGTGCATGTCGATCAGGCCCGGCAGGAGCGTCGCCTGCCCGAGGTCGATCACCCGCGCGTCGGGCGGAATCGTGACCGCTGCTCCCGCGGCGACGATGCGATCCCCCTCGATCAGCACGATCGCCGGCGAGATCGGGCGGTCTCCTTTCCCGTCGATCAGGCGCCCGGCGCGGATGGCGACCCGGGTCGCGGCGTCGGCCGCGGGCAGAGCCGCGGCGCCGAAGAAAAGCAAGGCCAGAAGGGCCGGGGATCGTTTCATCGTCACCTCCGAAGAACGCGCCATGCTACACCGGTCGCGCTTTCTCGAGAGCCGCACCGCCGCCGGGCGGAAGCGCCCTTCAACGCTTTCCGTTTGCGATGTGCGCCGCCTCGGGAAGCGAGCGCAGCCGGAGCATCGAGGCGATTCCGAACACCGGCCCCGGAGCGAGAGCGGCGAAGGCGAGGCCCCAGCCCGCCGTCGCGGAGAGCCGTGCCACGAGCTCGATCGAGACGGTCGTCAGAAGAAAGCCGACGCACGTCTGGAGAGTGAGAGCGGTTCCCATGTACGCGGGATCCGAGAGCTCCGTGACGCAAGCGGAGAACTGCGCCGAGTCGGCGACGACGGCGGCGCCCCACACGATGCCGACGGCGACGACGATCCACGGGCTCGCCCCGAACAGAAACCCCGCCACCAGACAGCAGGTCCCCGAGACGGCGAGCGCCACGGAGGTGACGAGGGTCCGACCCACGCGATCCGCGGCGAGTCCCGCCGCGACGCAGCCGGCTGCCCCCGCCCCGATCACGAGGAACGCCGCGGCTTCGGCGAGCGCCGGCGCCGCCCCACGAGCCGCGAGACTCGCCCGGATCATCACGGGCGCCCAGGTCCACATCGCGTAGAGCTCCCACATGTGTCCGAAGTACCCGAAGCTCGCCAGGCGCACGCCGCGGTTGGAGAAGACCCGACTCGCTTGCTTCGGGTCGAACCGCGAGACCGGAGTCGAAAAGGGCCCGTCGCCCAGGAAGAAAAGGAGCGCCAATCCACCGGCCGCCGCGAGCCCCGAGACCGCGAGCACGTCGGTGCGCCACGGGGCTCCGGAAGCGTTGACGAGGTAGGGCGCGGCCTTCCCGAGGGCGAGGGCTCCGATCAGGATGCCGAGAGCGGCCCCGCGGTTGCGGCGAAACCAGGTGGCGAGGATCTTCATCGCCGGGGGATAGACGCCCGCGAGGAAGAAGCCGGTCGCGAAACGGATCGCGACCCCCGAGGAGAGGCGGTGCGCGAAAAGACCGAACGCCGCGTTCGAAGCCGCGGCGAGCAGGGTCGATGCGGCGCAGAAGCGGCGCGTCGGGAAGACGTCCGGCAGGTTTCCGACGGCCGACAGGAGCGTGCCGGCCACGAAACCGAGCTGGACGGCGAGCGTGAGCCAGGCCGTCTGCGAACCGGCGACTCCCCACTCCGCGGCGATCGCCGGAGAGACGGCCGAGGCGGAGAACCAGGGGGACATCCCGAGGAGCTCCGCTCCCGCGAGAATCGCGAGGGCTCGCCAACGGCCCGGAGCCTCGGCGATCTCGCTCGGACTCGCCGACGACGCGCGCCGATCCAGCCCGGGACGCCGCTCGCTCATGCCGCGACGACCGGCTACGTCCGTTCCAGCAGTGCGAGGCCGCCCATGCGGCGCATCCGCTCGCGGCGCGCCGGCGGGGAGAGCCGCATCATGAGCCGGAAGAGCCATGCCCCCGGCATCTCCCGGCGGAGACGCCGCGACTCGTCGAAGCTCGAGCGAAACTCGGCCGTCTTCCAGCCGAAGGGGCGATAGAACTCGGTCCCCTCCTCCGGCCCGAACCGGAGCGGCGCTCCCGCCGCGGCGAGCGAGCGCTGGTAACGGCGTTGCAGCCAGCGCAGGAGGTCGGGTGAAACGACGTCGAGGATCCACCAGCGAAAAGAGGCCGCCGCATGGAGATCCGCGGCGAGCGCGCCGACCTCTTCTCGCGACAGATAGACGAGAAGGCCTTCGGTGATCACGAGGACGCGGGCGGCCGAGCCGGAGAGCCGGGCGAAGAGCGCCCGGCGCTCGGCGACGTCCGAGAGATCGAGCGCCACGCTCTCGAGTCGGCAGACGGGACGGGCGCTCGCGAGCTTCTCCCGCTTGTACTCGAGGATGGCGGGCAGATCCACCTCGACCCAGGAGAGTGAGGCCGGCAGCTCCATCCGATAGGGGCGCGTGTCCAGTCCCGCGGCGAGGTTGACGACCATGTCGGCCGAGCTCTCCCGGACCACGCGAGTCACGAACTCGTCGATCACGCACGTCCGCACGACGAACGCCCAGGCGGTCGAGCGCCCCGCGGGCATCTGTTCGACGATGCGCGCGCCCTGCTCGCCCGCGAGCTCCCGGGCGAAGGGATCGCGGAAGTGGGCGTCGGGCCGCTCGCTCTCCATCGCCCGATAGGCCGCGACCCAGCGCGCCGTGTCGCTGATGTTCCCGACGGGAGGCGACGGCATCGGCGGCGATGATAACCGCCCGATAGAATCCGCTTTCGGAGGCGGACGATGTCCCTCTCGGGGATGCAGGCCGTCGTGACCGGCGGAACGGGCGCGCTCGGGGGTGCGGTCGTGGAAGCCTTCCTCGGTGCGGGGGCGCGGGTGGCCGTGCCGTTCCGGCGTTCGGGAGAGCTCGAAGAGCTGCGGAAGACGCGTGGCCTCGGAGGCGGTTCCGACCTGTCCGGGACGATCCTCGACCTGACCGACGAGACCTCGGTCCTCGACTGGTTCGAGAGCGTGGCCGAGGACCGCGGCGGCCTCGACGTTCTCGTCAATGCCGCCGGAGGCTTCGGGGGCGGCCAGCCGGCCCACGAGTCCGCCTGGTCCCTGTGGCAGCAGCAGCTCGACGTCAATCTCAAGACCGCCGTTCTCGCGTCGCGCGGCGCCGCCCGCGAGATGGTCAAGCGCGGCCGCGGCGCGATCGTCAACGTTTCGAGCCGCCCCGCGATCCAGGACGGGAAGAACGTCGCGGCCTACGCGGCCTCCAAGCGCGCCGTCCTCGCCCTGACCGACGCGATGGCGGCGGAGCTTCGGGACTCCGGCGTGACGGTGAACGCCGTGCTTCCCTCGACGATCGATACCGAAGCGAATCGCCGCGCGAGTCCCCGAGCGGACTTCTCGAAGTGGGTCAAACCCGAGGAAATCGCCCGCGTGATCCTCTTTCTTGCGGGCCCGGACGCGCGCGTCGTCTCGGGAGCGCACGTGCCGGTGTTCGGGCGAGCCTAGCCTCGTTGCCGTCGCGCGCTCGAGCTCCCGCAACGCGAGGCGTTTGGGGGGCGGGGACGAGCCCCGCCCTACCGTCCGACGGGACGTGTGACGGTCGGCGTGAAGCTCTCGTTCTCGGGACCGAAGTGCTCGACGAGATAGGCGATGAGCGCCGCCTTCTTCTCGTTGCCGAGCGGGGCTCCCCACCGCACCATCTTGTCGACCGACGCGGTCCACTGCTTCTCGTTCAGATGCTGCTGCAGGACCATGCTGGCCGAGTGGCATTGGAGGCAGGCCTGGTCGGCGATCGCCTTGCCCTCGCCTTCCGGGAAAGGAGCGAGCTGCGTGCCGAGGACGGGCAGCTTCGCGTCGAAGTCGGTCGGGGCCGGCGTCCGGCGGCTCGACCTCTTCTTCTTCTGCGAAGCCGCCGTCGCCGGCTCCGCTCCGGACGAGAGGAGCAGCGCCGCGACGACCGCCGCGGTCACGAATCGGCGCAGCCTCATCCCGCGACCTCGACCGTCACCGAGTGCCATCCGTTGTGGAGATATCCGCTCGGATTCCAGACCGCCTCTTTCGGCTGGACCCCGCCGCGGCTGTCCGTCGCGCGAGCGTGCAGCGTGACGCGGCCCGGCGTGCGCGGCTGCCAGCGGTAGGACCAGAGGCGCCAGGAGTAAGGCGCGCGCCGCGGATCGAGCTCCGCCTCGCGCCAGGTCGAGCCGCCGTCGTCCGTGATCTCGACCCGGGACACATCCGGAGCGCCGGAAAAAGCGAAGCCGCGCAGGAGGGCGGCCTGGCCGGACGCGACGGTCGCGGGGGCTTCGGTGAAGTTCGACTTGACCGAGAGCTCCGTCACCGGACGCATCTCCTCCGGCGGAATCGGCGCACCCGGCTCTCCGGGCGTCTTTGGGAATCGATAAGCCGTCTCCATGTAGAAGCCGGTCTGCGGTTCGGGCTGCGCCGAGAGGCGCGTCAGCCACTTCATCCAGTGATCTCCGGCCCATCCCGGCACCACGAGACGCACCGGCGCCCCGTGCAGGGCCGGCAGCGCCGCGCCGTTCATCTCCCACGCGATCAGCGCGTCCTCGAGGGCCTTTTCGATCTCCAGGCTGCGGTGAAAGGGGGGCACCTTGTCGGGTGGCTTGTCGCTGCCGAAGGTGTGAAGATGCCGCGCCGACGCCCGAACCCCGGCTTTCGCAAGAACGTCCCGGACGCGCACGCCGCTCCACTGCGCGTTGCCGACGGCGCCGTAGCGCCACTGAACGCCGGGAACGGACGGACGAAAGAGACCGCGTCCGTTGCCGGCGCACTGGAGCACGCAGGTCGCTTCGGCCCGCGGAAGCTTCTTCAAGTCGGAGAGAGAGAGCTGGAGCGGAGTCTCGACCTCCCCGTCGATTGTCAGCGCCCAGGTCCGCGCGTCCGGGTACATCGGATTCCAGTGATGGCGGACGAAGAAGAGATCGTTCGGCGTCAGGTACGTCGTCAGGGCGTCGAGCGGAGTCTCGGCGTCGATGGCGTAGCCGTTCATCTGGAGCATCCGCCGCTTCTCCATCGGAACGGTCTCCGCCGCCGCGGCGAGGAGCGCTCGAGGCAGCAGGGCCGCCCCTCCCGCCAGAGAGAGAAACCCGCGGCGGGAGAAGGAGCGCCTCCCCATTGCCGCAGTGTACCCGAGGCCGCTTACGGTTTCGGCTCGGACTTTACTTTCTGGACGAGCTTCTGGAAGCTCGCGTCGGCCCGGAGCGGCTCGAGATCCGGATCCGTCTCGAGGAGCGACGCGTCGCGGAATCCCTTCTCGACCGCCGATTCGAGCGAGGTGAGTGCCCCGGGCCGATCGCCGGCCTGCGCCTGCATGCAGGCGAAGTTGTACATCACGACGCCCGCCCGATCGGGTCGAACCTCGAGCGCAACCGCGTTGCAGAGACGCGCGCGGCGGACGTCATGCTTCCCGACGTACTCGCGCGGAAGGTAGAAGGACGTCTGGACGAAGAGCGCCGCGAGGATCCGCTTCGCCGAGAGCTTCTCCGCCTCATTCGCCACGGATTCGGCCGTCGTCCGGAGAGCCGGGATCCGGAGATCCTGGACGAGGCGTTGGGGCGCCACCGGATCGTCGGAGCGCAGGGCGGAGAGGAGCTTCTGGAAGAGGTCCGACTCGGTCCGGTCCTCCGCGGCCTCGAGCGCGGCCTGCCGCTCCAGGGACTTCGCTGCGTCGCGGTCCTTCTCGAGACGCTCGAGATTGGACCGAACGCTCGCGAGGTCGCCCATCCCCTCGAAGTCCGCGGCGATCTCTCGGTAGCGCTCGAGCGCCTCTCCCTTCTTCCCCGCCGACTCCCGCGCCGCGGCGTCGGCGGACGCCGCCGCGAGCCATTCGGAGAGAAGGCGGTCGTCGCGCGCCCGGGTGCCGCGGCGCATTGCCTGGAGCTCCATCCACTCGACGGCGCGCCCGCAGACCTCCTCGGGCGGCCAGCGGTGCGGCCCGTCGAAAACCGAGAGCCGGTGCGTGGCGGACAGCTTTCCGAGAGCGACGTCGAGACGTCGCATCTCGCGGTAGTTGAAGTCGGTGTTCCCGACGGTTCCGAAGAAGACGAACGGGAGGTTCTTCTCGGGAGGCGAGTTGTCGGCGAACCCCGCGCCGCAGCCGATGATGCCGGCAACCTTTCCGTCCGTCTTCTGGCCGAGCAGGCACGCGGCCCGCGCTCCACCCGAGAAACCCGTCGCGTACACGCGGCGCGTGTCGATCGGCAGCGAGCGGTGCGTATCCTCCCAGACGGCGGCCATCGCCTTGATGTTCGGCGCCATCGGTCCGTCGCTCTCCGTGTTGTTCGAGCCGGCGAGCATCCAGCCGTACTTCTCCGCCGCCGCGCGGAAGAGACCGACGGCGTCCGCACCGTGGCGGCGGGGATCGTGCAGGTAGAGGATCGGCCAGGTTCGGTCGGCCGAGAAGTTCGAGGGGAGGTAGACCGCGTAGCTCTGCTCGGGATCCGACGCGCAGACGATCTTCGGAATGATCTCGCCGCGCGGCAGTCCGGCGGCGGGAGTCTCCGGCGCCGCGGCGACGAGGAGGAGAGGCAGGAGCAGCCCGATCAAGATCGTCGACCTCCTTGGAACCGAGAGGACAGTCTAAGAGGAGCGGCCGTGCTCCGAACCGAAAGGGACGAACAGCCGGAAGTCGAGGACCGCCGTCTCTATTCCCGACGCAGCGACACCATCGGGTCGGAGCGGGCGGCGCGCCGCGCAGGCAGGTACCCCGCTGCGAGGGCGACGGCGCAGAGAAGCGCCGCGCTCGCGAAGAGGAGCCGGGGATCGCCCGGTCGGACGCCGTAGAGGAGGCCTCCGAGGCCCCGCGTCGCGATCGCCGCGAGCAGCAGGCCCGCGACGAGCCCGAGCGCCACGAGCCGGAGGGCGTGCCGGAGTACGAGCCCCGCGACCTCGACCGGCCCGGCGCCGAGCGCCATGCGGATGCCGAACTCGCGCGTCCGGGCGGCCGCCCATGCGGACAGCACGCCGGAGATGCCGACCGCCGCGAGGAGCAGGGCGGCGAGCCCGAAGGCCGAGAGCAGAGACGACGTGAACCGCGCTCCCCCGGTCGCCTCGCGCAGCACGCGATCCATCGTGGTCACGCTCGCCAGAGGCTGCTCCGGGTCGAGCTCGCGCACGGCGTCCCGCAACGCGGGGACGAAAGCCCTCGGATCCTGCGCCGTGCGGACGAGGACGTCCATCCGTCCGAAATTCCAGTGCGCATACGGGACGTAGATGTCGGGCCGGATACCGCTCCACTCGCGGTAACGCACGTCGCCGACGACGCCGACGACGGTGTGCCAGGGCGTCGCGTCGGCGAAGCGCCCGAACTTGAGCCGCCCTCCGATCGGATCCCGCCCGGGCCAGTAGCGCCGGGCCATCGAATCGCTCACGATCACGACGCGCGGCGAGCCCTCGCCGTCGCGCCCGTCGAAAAGGCGCCCGCGCTTCAAGGGAATTCGGAGTGTGTCGAAGTAGGAGGCGCTCGCCGCCTCGTAGTTCGAAGCGGGGTTGCGCGACTGCTCCTCGGCCGTCTGCCCTTCCACGGTAAAGGAGTAGTCCCACCCCACGGGATCGACGAGCGGCCGCAGAAGGACGAGGCCGGCCGACTCGACGCCGGGCATTGCTCCCAGGCGATCGAGCATCCTCTTGTAGAAGGCGGTCCGAGCCGGGACGTCCGGGTACTTCGTCCCCGAGAGGTTGATTCGCGCGGTGACGACGTTCTTCGGATCGAACCCGGGCTCGAGCGCCGCCAAGCGCCGGTAGCTCTCGACCATGAGCCCCGCGCTCGCGAGGAGCGTCATCGAGAGGGCCACCTCGCTCGCGACGAGGACGCTGCGGAGCCGGCTCCCGCCGCGGGTCTCGGA
>JBKPSZ010000026.1:0-16749 GCA_046735265.1 Acidobacteriota bacterium
CATCTGCATCCCGAGCTTCTCGGCGACCTCGCGGTTGGTCGGCGCGGAGAGATGCGTGCCGTCCGGGAAGAGGAGCACGGGCAGCTTCTCCGCGTCGCCGATCGAGTGGATGAGCTCCCGTGTCGAGGGATCGCGGTCCACGTCGATCCACTGGTACGGAATCTGGTTGCTCGACAGGAACTCCTTGACGGCGAGGCTGCGCGGCGAGGAGCGCGCGCCGGCCACACGGATCCCTTCGTACGGGAGTCGAACGTGCGCGGTCCAGTCTGAGAGGAGATCGTCCAGGATCGGGTAGAGCTTCTGGTCCGGCGGATGCCAGGGCTTCAAGAGGTAATGGTCCAGACGGATGTCGTTGATTCCGGTGATCGCCGCCTCGGTGTCCGCGTAGGCGGTCAGGAGGACCCGCTTCGCCTCCGGGTAGAGCGGGAGGACCTCAAGGAGGAACTGCGTGCCGGTCATCTCCGGCATCCGCTCGTCGATCAGGAAGAGCGCCACGGGCGTTCCGCGCTGCTTCAACTGCCGCGCCGCTTCGAGCGCTTCGCGCCCGGAGCCCGCTTTCAGGACGCGGTAGTCGTTGCGGTAGTGCTGGCGCAGGTCGCGCTCGATCGCGCCGAGGACTTCCGGGTCGTCGTCCACCGTGAAGAGGACGGGCTTCGCCATGGCCCTTCGCTACGTCCGCGGCGCGACGCCGGTCCCGCCGGCGCCGGTGCTCGATTCGTCCGGCCCTCGAAGCGGCAGCCGCACCGTGAATCGGGTCATTCCCGGGCGCGATTCCACGCGGAACTCCCCGCGGTGCTTCCGGGTCACGATCGCGTAGCTCGTCGAGAGCCCGAGCCCCGTGCCGGCGCCGGGCGCCTTCGTCGTGAAGAAGGGATCGAAGATCCGGGGCTGGATCTCCTCCGGGATGCCCGGTCCGTCGTCTTCGATCTCCACCACCGCCCACCCGTCCTGACGCCGCGTTCGGATCGTGATCCGACCCTTCCCTCCCATGGCGTCGGAGGCATTGTCGATGAGGTTCGTCCAGACCTGATTGAGCTCGCTCCCGTACGCGGGCACGCGCGGTAGGTCCGCCGCGTACTCGCGATGGACGGAGATGCCCGCCTTGAGCTTGCCTCGGAGGATCACGAGCGTGTTGTCGAGGCCTTCGCGCAGATCGACGGCCTGGACCGGCGCCTGGCCCAGGTACGAATACGACTTGAGCGCTCCGACGATCTCGGAAATCCGCGCCGACCCCTCTCCGATCTCTTTCAAGAGCGCGTAAACGGGGAAGAGACTCGCGATCCACCCGAGCGCCGCGGAGAGCGTCTCGCCCGGCAGGATCGACGCCAGGCGCGAGAGCTCGGACGCGTCGAGCCCCTGCCCGACGAGCGCGGGCGCGAGCTCCCAGCCGTTCTCGACCGCGTGGGCGTCGAGCCAATCCTCGACTTCCGCTTCGCGGTCCGAGCGGCCGAGCGCGTCGAGGTCGGTCGGCACCCCGGCGCGATCGCGCGCCCGCCGGGCGAGCGACTGCAGCGTCTCCTCGGCCGCGGGCGGGAGCGAGGCGGCGCGCAGGCGCCTCCCCGCCGCTTCCAGTCGGGAGGACATCTCCTGGAGCTGTTCGGCCGCTCGCCGCGTCGCGGCCGCGGGGTTGTTGAGCTCGTGGGCGATTCCGGCGGTCAGGGTTCCGAGGGTCGCCATCTTTTCCGACTGGCGCAGCATCATCTCCTGATCGAGATACGCCTTCTCGAGCTCTCGCAGCTTCTGGCGATCGGCGCGGAAGGAGTGAAGCGCCCAGAAGGCGACCGAAGAGACCGTGACGACGTTCAGGACGAAGAGGGCGAGCACGAGCCCGGGCGGCAGCCGGTTCGCGACCGAGAGACGCGGCTCGAGGATCGCAGCCGCGACGATCGTCAGAGCGAAGGCCGCGTACCACCAGCGGGCCTCGGCGAGACCGCCGAAGAGAACCGCCAGGAGGACCGAGAGGAAAGACCAGAGGATCACGGCGCTCGAGCCGACGAAGCCGCCCAGAGCGAGCTGGAGGGCGAAGGGCAGGACCAGGATGAGCAGCTGCTGTACCCGGCGGAAGAGCTCGAAGCGCTTGAGCTTCAGGAGCAGCAGGAAGTCGAGGAGCGAGAGAACCGCGTAGCTCGTCGGAAAAACCGAGGCCGTCCGCTCTCCGAAGAAGAAGTAGATCGCCCCCCAGAGGAGCCCGGCGGGAATGACGAGAAGCGACGCGAGGGTGAACTGAGTCTTGCGCTGCCGCGTCTCGAGATCTTCCCCGGAGAGGCAGAGGAAGGGCTCGAGCCACGCGCCTAGGTCGCGCCTCCTCGCGGCGGCCGGGACGGAGTTTGTCGCCACGCGCTCACGGTGCGGTCGTCAGGGGATCGGGCAGCCCGGGCACGCGGGGCAGGTTAGCTCCGCGTGCCCTCGGATGCCAGTCGCTTGTCCGAGGCCGACGCCCCGGGAGCGATCCGGATCGACGACCTGTTTAGGGACCCGCCGGTTTCGCCGGTGGCTTCTCCTCCGCCCCCTTCTTGAACACGGGCTCAGTCAAGTCAACATGACCGACCGACTGGGCGATGATCACGCTTCCACTGGGCACCTTGTCGTCATGCGACCACAAATGGAAGATGATGCCGTCCGTCGTGGCAACGAGGTCGGCGACTTCCTTGGCCTTTTCCGGCGGCAGATCGAGCACCTGAACCCGTCCCGTCGCGATTTCCTGCCGATGGTCGTGCCAGTTCTTGTTCCAGTTCGCGAGCGTGACGGCACCCATTCGTGTGATGGACTTCGCGATGATGTATTCGACCTGCTGGAGCCTGGCGTTCGGATCGGAGGAGTCGTAACAGAGGCACTCGATAACGGGATCCGGGGCCAGAACCTTGCAGTAGTGATGGTACGGGCCCATGACCTTCCCGGCGACCACGTGCGGAGCGGTGACGTGCACCGTGTGGCCATCCGCGGGGGTGAGGGGTTTTGCCTCCTGGCCCGTTGAGAAAGCGGCCACCAGGACGAGGGAACCGGAGGCTCCAAGGATTCCAAAGTTTCGGGACATCATCAACCTCCTCTCTCGAAACGATTCGAAACTCGACGACTCCTCGGGGGCGGAGACCTCGCCGTCTCGACGGGAGGAAGGCGTCGCCGAATGGACATTCGCATCATCCGGGAGTGGTTCGGACCTATATGCTCCTGCTTCGTGCCCGTGTCAACCGGAGAAGGGCGCTCCTCCTCCATCCTCGCGTCTCCGCCGATCGGGGAACCCTCGTGGCCAGCGAGCAACTGAGGATGCGCATACCGTCCTTGATCCGCCGCTACACCCGCTGGCTGCACACGATGTGGCCCGCGGGCACAGTCGAGAAGCTCCCCGAGGTCCGGCCGGACGGGACGACCGCCGTTCCGGGCGTGCGGATCACCGGAGATCTGACCGGGATTCCGCTCCTGAAGTTCGCTTCGGATTCGGGGGCGCGGGCGGTCGAGGCGATCCTCGCGGAACCGGGCTTCGCGCAGTCTCGCGAAGCCGACGGCGAGGATCTCGACCTCGCGGTCGTCGGTGCCGGCGTCTCCGGGGTCGCCGCCGCCCTCGCCGCCCGCCGCGCCGGCCTTCGTTTCCGGGTCTTCGAAGCGTCCGAACCCTTTTCGACGGTCGCGAGCTTCCCCGTGGCCAAGCCGATCTACACATATCCGACCGGCATGACCCCTTCCGGGGAGCTCCAGTTTCGAAGCGAAGTGCACCCGAAGGAGGAGCTCCTGGAGGGGATGGAGCGAACCCTCCGCGAGGCGGAAATCCCGATCGTGCGGTCCCGGATCGAGCGGATCGAGAGGAGCGGCGATCGGCTCCTTCTCCACCATGGGGCGGACGCCGGCGGACAGAAGCCTCCGCCGACGACGGCGCGGCGCGTCATCGTGGCGATCGGACGGAGCGGAAGTCACCGGCGGCTCGGCGTGCCGGGGGAGGATCGGATCGACCGGGTCTTCCACCGCCTCTACGACCCGAAGGAATTCGCGGGGAAACAGGTCCTCGTCGTCGGCGGCGGCGACTCGGCGCTCGAGACGGCGATCGCGCTCGTGAGCGCGGGCGCGCACGCCACGCTCTCCTACCGCGGGAAGGAGCTCGTTCGCCCGAAGCCGGAGAACGTCGACAAGATCCACCGGCTCGAGCGGGACCCGTCGGCGGAGGTGGAAGTCGAACATCCGTCGTCCGACCTCGTCACGGCGGCAACCGGTCTTTTCGACCGGCTCGGGGAGAAACCGCATCCTCCCGGATCGCTGCGGCTGCGGCTCGGCACCGAGCTCACCGCGATCGAGGAGGGCCACGTCGTGTTCCGGGACGCGAAAGGCGAAGCGTCGCGAATCCGAAACGACGCCGTGTTCGCGATGATCGGGCGCGAGGCGCCGCTCGACTTCTTCCGCCGCTCGCGAATTCCGATCCGCGGGGAGTGGAGAACGGCGAAGTGGGCTTCGTTCGCCGGATTCCTTCTGTTCTGCGTCTTCCTCTACAACTGGAAAGCGGGCGGCGCGGTGAACCGGTATTTCCAGTCGCACGCCCTGTTCCCCTACGACCGGGCGGCTCCCGCCGTTCCCTCTTCGCTCGCCGGCACGCTCGCGATTTCCCTGCGGGATCCGGGGTTCTTCTACTCCCTCGCCTACTGCCTCTGCGTTCTCCTCTTCGGTTTCGCGCGCATCCGGCGCCGCCGCACGCCGTACGTCACGCGACAGACGTGGGTTCTCGTCGCGATCCAGTGGGTTCCGCTCTTCCTCCTCCCCTACGTCCTCCTCCCTTACCTCGGCCACAACGGCGTCTTCGACGCCGGACTCGGCCGGACGGTCGCGGACCACCTCTTTCCGACGACGACCTCCGGCCATGGGCGCGAGTACTGGCGGGCCTTCGGCTTCATCCTGGCCTGGCCTCTTTTCATCTGGAACGTCTTCTCGTGGAAACCGATGGCCTGGTGGCTGGTCATCGCCTTCCTGCAGACCTTCGTGCTCATCCCGCTCGCGATCCGCCGCTGGGGGAAGGGCGTCTACTGCGGCTGGATCTGCTCGTGCGGCGCTCTCGCGGAAACGATGGGAGACGCGCACCGGGAAAAGATGCCGCACGGCCCGATTTGGAACCGGGTCAACATGACCGGTCAGGCGATTCTCGCGCTGGCGCTCCTGATGCTCGCCGCGCGTGCGCTGTCGTGGCTCTCGCCGGAAAGCGCCGCCGGCCGCTTCGCGGGAAAGCTCTTCGACGGCCTCCTCTCCGGATGGTCGGTCGCCCGCGTTCAGACCAACTATT
The DNA here is from genome assembly GCA_046735265.1 of Acidobacteriota bacterium. GTDB lineage: Bacteria > Acidobacteriota > Thermoanaerobaculia > UBA5066 > Gp7-AA6 > DATBFU01. The sequence goes on from JBKPSZ010000026.1 coordinate 5,258, forward strand.
ACTGGATCGTGGACGTCTTCCTGGCCGGGATCGTCGGCGTCGGTTTCTATTTCTGGTTCTCGGGCCGCGTGTGGTGCCGGTTCGCTTGCCCGCTCGCCGCGCTCATGAACGTCTACACGCGATTCACGCGTTTCCGGATCTTCGCCGAGAAGGCGAAGTGCATCTCGTGCAACGTCTGCACCTCCGTCTGCCACCAGGGCATCGACGTCATGAGCTTCGCCAACAAGGGGGTCCCGATGGCCGACCCGCAGTGCGTGCGCTGCTCCGCCTGCGTCGAGTCTTGCCCCACGGGCGTGCTCGCGTTCGGCCGGTTCGACGCGAAGGGGCTTCCGGTGTACGACCGCTTGGCGGCTTCCCCGGTTCGAATGCGTGAAGACGCCGCGTCCGGAGCGGGGATCAGTCGACGAGCTGGCGCCGGAAATCCGTGAGCGGGCCCGTCGTCTTGCGCAGGAGGAACTCGGAGTGCCCGCGGACGACGTAGTCCATGAGCGCGCCGACCATCCGGTATCCCATCTGCTCGTAGAGCTTGCGCGCTCCGTGGTTGAACGACGAGACGCAGATGAAGACGTTCGGGCACTCCTGGAAAATCCGCTTCTCTGCGAACTGGACGAGCCGGGTGCCGAGCCCGTGATTTCGGAACTCGGGAGAGACGCACACCGTCTGGATGTATCCGATGAACGCCCCTTTCAGGTTCAGGATCACGAAGCCGGCGAGCACGGAGCCCAACTTCGCGACGTAGCGCTCGCGGCTCGGGTCCTTCATGCGTTCGAGGGACTCCGCGTAGCTGCGCCCGAGCGTCAGCCACGGCTCGGAGGAGGACATCAGTCGCGCACACCACTGCGCCTCGGCCTCCGACTCGAGAGGTCGAATCGCGAGCGTGTCGAGCGAAATCTCGGCGGTCAACGGGGCGAGCTTCTCTAAAGAGAATTCTAGACCCTCGGGCGCCGGCGGGAACCCTTCCGCCTCTGGCGGTGTCCCACTCCGGCATGAGCGAAGCCCCCGCCCGCCGACGCCTCGATCCGAGGCTCTACCAGATCGGAGCCCTCGCGGGCCTCCTCGCCTGGGGCCTCCTCGCGCGGCGGCTGGACGTGACGCCCGGCCGCGCCGCGCTTCTGCTCGCGGCGGCGCTCGGCGCCCAGTACGCCGCCACCCGGATCTGGCGGCTCCTGTCGTTCGAACCGAAGAGCGCGCTGATCTCCGGGCTGTCTCTCTGTCTGCTTCTCCGGACCAACTCGGACGCCGTCGCGTTCGGAGCCGCCGCGGCGGCGATCTCGAGCAAGTTCCTGCTGCGGTGGAAAGGGAAGCACCTCTTCAATCCGACGAATTTCGGGATCGTGGCGGCGATGCTCGCGACGGGCCGCGTCTGGGTCTCCCCGGCGCAGTGGGGCAACGCCGCGTTCTTCGGATTCCTTCTTGCATGCGCCGGGATTCTCGTCGTGCATCGCGCCGCGCGATCCGACGTTACGTTCGCCTTCCTCGCGGTCTACCTCGGTCTCTTGTTCGCCCGCTCCGCCTGGCTGGGCGAGCCGGCCGCGATCCCGCTCCACCGGCTGCAGAACGGCGCGCTTCTTCTCTTCGCATTCTTCATGATCTCGGATCCGCGGACGACCCCCGATTCGCGAGGCGGCCGGATTCTCTTCGGGTCCCTCGTTGCCGTCGGCGCGGCCTGGATCCAGTTCCGGCTCTTCCGCACGAACGGGCTCCTCTGGTCGCTCGCATTCTTCTCGCTCGCCGTTCCGCTGATCGATCGCCTCCTGCCGGGCCGCCGCTACGCCTGGACGGGAAACACGGCCGGCGCGACGCCGGCCAAAGGAGTCTTCGATGAAACGCTCGATCCTCCTCGTCTCCTCCCTGGTCTTCATCGCGGCCAGCCGGCCGGCCCTCCCGTTCTGCGGGTTCTACGTGGCGAAGGGGGACGCCCGACTCTTTAACCGCGCCTCCCAGGTCGTCCTCGTCCGCGACGGCGATCGCACCGTCCTCACGATGGCGAACGACTACCGCGGCGATCCGAAGGAGTTCGCCGTGGTCGTCCCGGTCCCGACGTTTCTCGAGCGCGAACAGATCCACGTCGGCGAGCGCGCCGTCGTGGAGCACCTGGACGCCTACTCGGCTCCCCGGCTCGTCGAGTACTTCGATCCCGACCCGTGCATGCGCGTCGCGATGGAGATGAAGGTGGCCGCCCAGGACGCGGCCAAACCAGCCTCCGCGGCCTCCCGCCGCGAGAAGAGCCTCGGCGTGACCGTCGAGGCCCGTTACACGGTCGGCGAGTACGACATCCTGATCCTCTCCGCCCGGGAGTCGGCGGGCCTCGAGACCTGGCTCCGCGAGAACGGGTACCGGATCCCCGACGGCGCCTCGCGGGTTCTCGGCGGGTACTTGAAGCAGAAGATGCGCTTCTTCGTCGCGAAGGTGAATCTGGAAGAGCAGGCCCGCCTCGGCTTCTCGTACTTGCGGCCGATCCAGGTCGCCTACGAGTCTCCCAAGTTCATGCTCCCGATCCGGCTCGGGATGGCGAACGCCGACGGCCCGCAGGAGCTCTTCGTGTACGCCTTGACGCGGCGGGGCCGCGTGGAAACGACGAATTACCGGACGGTCCGGCTCCCCGCCGACCAGGACGTCCCCGCTTACGTCAAAGAGGACTTCGGCAACTTCTACAAGGCGCTCTTCGCCGAGCAAGTGCGCCGCGAGCGGATGCAGACGGTCTTTCTCGAGTACGCCTGGGACATGGGCTGGTGCGATCCGTGCGCCGCCGATCCACTCTCGCGCGAGGAGTTGAAGACGCTCGGGGTCTTCTGGCTGGACGAAGCGCCCGAGGCGGGGCGCGGCGGATCGAACGTCTTCGTGACGCGCCTCCACGTCCGCTACGACGAGGCGCACTTCCCCGAGGACCTCGTCTTCCAGGAAACGGCGGACCGACAGAACTTCCAGGGGCGATACATCATCCGGCACCCGTTCACGGGGACGATCGCTTGCGGAGTCGGCGATCGCTACCGCGAGGAAGTCCGCCAGCGGCAGGAGCAGGAGGCGCGCAACCTCGCGACGCTGACCGGATGGCCACTCGACCCGATTCGCGTGAAGTTGAAGCTACCGCCCCCCGGCGGCGAGAAGAAGTGGTGGGAGCGGATCTGGGGCGGGCGGTAGGAGCTCGGGATCCCTCGGGCGGCAACGCCCTCGGGATGACGTCCTGAGTGCGACGCACTCAGGACGTCAGCTTCTTCGGCGGCTCGTGCGACAGGAGCCGGCGTTTCTCGTGCCGCTCGAGGGCGAGCCGGATGAGCTCGTCGAGAAGATCCCGGAGCGGAAGCCCCGAAGCCTCCCAGAGCTTCGGGTACATCGAGATCGACGTGAAGCCGGGCAGCGTGTTGAGCTCGTTGACCAGAACGCGGTCGGTGCCGCGCTCGAGGAAGAAGTCGACGCGCGCCATTCCCGAGATGCCGGCGACGCGGAAGACGCGAACGGACAGCCGCCGGACCTCCTCGGAGACCGCGGGAGCCACGGAAGCCGGGATCAGGAGCTTCGCCCGGTCGTCCACGTACTTGTCCTCATAGTCGTAGAACTCGTGGCCCGGAACGACCTCGCCGACGACCGAGGCGCGCGGCACGTCGTTGCCCAGGACCGCGCACTCGAGCTCGCGGGCGTCAATGGCTTCCTCGACCAGAGCGCGCTCGTCGTAGCGCAGAGCGAGCGCGATCGCGGGAACGAGATCCGACCACTCCTTCACCTTCGTGACGCCGACGGACGAGCCGCCCGCCGACGGCTTCACGAAGAAGGGGACCGAAAGCCCGGCCTCTTCCAGCCGGGCGCGCGCGCGCGTCTCCTCGCCGCCGACGACGGCGATCGACCGGGGCGTCGGGATGCCAGCGTCGCGCAGAAGCGCCTTGAAGATCGCCTTGTCCATCCCGATCGCCGATCCCGTCACGCCCGCTCCGACGCACGGAATGCCGAGCGTCTCGAGGAAGCCCTGCAGGACCCCGTCCTCGCCCGTCGTGCCGTGCACGATCGGAAAGACGACGTCCGCTCGCCCGGGCGCCATCTCCGCGGGCACGAGCGCCCCGGCGGCTGCGTCGCCGGGGGCCTCCCGCCGAAACTTTTCCGGGACGTCGCCCGCCGAGAGCAGCGCCGCCGACGCGGAGGAGGAGAAGAACCTTCCGTCCGGGCCGACGGACAGCGGAACGACCTCGTACTTCTCCGGGTCGAGCGCCCCCACGATCGTTCGCGCGGAAATGCGGGAGACCTCGCGCTCGACCGAGCGCCCGCCGAATAGCACGATGACGCGGCGGCGGCTCACCAGCTCACCACGCGAACGTCCTCGATGGCGGGGACGTGTCGGAGGCGTTCGAGGACCGCGGCCGAAGGCGGCGAATCGACCGCGATGACCGCGGCCGCGCGCTCTCCCCCGCCCCGGGCCAGGGAGAAGTTCGCGATGTTGACCCCTTCCGCTCCCAGGATCATGCCGACGCTCCCGACCACTCCCGGCACGTCCCGATTCTTCAGGAACACGACGGTGCCCTCCGGGCGGAACTCGAGCGGGAGATCGTCCACCGCCACCACCCGGGCGTCCTTTCCGGAGAAGAGCGTCGCCTCGGCGCGCACCCGCGCGCCATCTCCCTCGAGCGCGACGCGGATCGACCGCACGTAGTTGCCCGGCTCTTCGTGGCGCGTTTCGGAAACGGAAAGGCCGCGCTCCTGCGCGAGGAAGAACGCGTTGACGAAGTTGACGGTCTCGGGCGAGTGCTCCGACAGCGCGCCCTTCACGGCGGCGACGGCGACGGGACGCAGCAGGTCTTCGGGCAGACCCCAGGTCTCGACCGCAAGCCGGGACAGCCGCGAGCCCGCGAGCGCGCTCAAGAAATGCGCGGCCCGCTCGGAGAGGCTCATCCAGGCCGCCGCGCCGGTCGGATCGGCCGGTCCCCGGAAAGGGAGATTGACGGCGGGCACATAGGAGGCGCCGGCGAGCGCCTCGAGGAGCGCCTCCACGGTCTGGACAGCCACGCGCTCCTGCGCCTCGACGGTGGAAGCGCCCAGATGCGGCGACGCCACGACGTTCGGGAGCTTCGCGAGCGGATCTTCCGGCGCCGGCGGCTCCGGGTCGAAGACGTCCAGAGCGGCGCCGGCCAACGCCCCGGACTCCAGCGCTTCCAGCAGGGCGGCGCGATCGACGAGGCTCCCCCGCGCCACGTTGACCAGAATCGCGCCCTTCTTCATCGAAGCGATCTCCGCGCGCCCGAGGAGGGGCCTTCCCTTCTCCGTCGCCGTCGCGTGCAGCGTGACGATGTCGGAGCCGCGGAGGAGCTCCGGGAGGCCGACGAGCGGCACGCCCATCTCCCGCGCGCGATCGGCGGGAAGAAAGGGATCGTGACCGAGGAGCCTCGCCTCGAAGGCGCGCGCCCGGGCCGCCACGCGCGAGCCCACCTGGCCGAGACCCACGATGCCGACCGTCTTGCCGCAAAGCTCGGAGCCGAGGAATTTCGACTTCTCCCAGCGGCCGGCCGCCATCGAGGCGGCCGCAGCCGGCACCCGGCGCAGGAGTGCCAGGAGGAGCGCGAATGTGTGCTCGACCGCGGACACGACGTTGGCGGTCGGAGCGTTCAGAACGAGCACGCCGCGCGCGGTCGCGGCCGGGACGTTCACGTTGTCCACCCCGACCCCGGCGCGGGCGACGACCTGGAGACGCGGGGCCGCCGCGAGAAGCTCCGCGTCGACCGCCGTCGCGCTTCGGACGAGCAGGGCGTCGGCCTCGGCGAGCGCGCCGAGCAGCTCCGGGCGCGACGCGCCCGACAGGTCCTGGACGTCGTGTCCCCGCTCGCGCAGGAGCGCGAGACCCGATTCCGCGATCTTTTCGGCGACGACGATCCGGCTCATTTCGAAAGACGCGATCCTAACGCGGAGAGTGACGGGCCCGGGCGTCAATCCAGTCCGGCAGATGCCGCAGATCGTCGAGCAGCGCATCCGCGTCGACACGCTCCAGCTCTTTGCTCGTCCGCGAGCCCTTCGGCACGAGAACCACCGCGCAGCCCGCGGCGCGAGCGAATTCGGAATCGACCTCCATGTCGCCCACGGCGACCGTCGTCCCCGCTCCGGCTCCCGCGCGACGCATGGCGTTTCGAAGCATGGCCGGGTCGGGCTTGGCCGGCGTCTCCGGTCCGGGTCCCTCGATCGAGGAGAAGAATCGGGCGATCCCCTTCGCCTCGAGGATCAGGCGCGAGAAGGGCGCCGGCTTGTTCGAAGCGAGCGCCATCTCGAGCCCGCGCCGCTCGAGCTCCGCGAGCACCTCGGGCACGCCTTCCAGGAGCTCGGACTTTTCGACCGCCACTTCGGGGTAACGCTCGCGAAAGAGTCGAGCGCCCTCCGCCGCGAGACTCGGGCCGACGTATCCCTCGACGAGGAGCTCGAGCCCGTGGCCGACCATGGCGCGGACCTCCGCGAGCGGTGGAGCCGGAAGCCCCAGGCGGCCGAGGGCGTGGGAGAGCGCGTCGGCGATCGCGGCGTACCCGTCGATCAGGGTGCCGTCCAGATCGAAAACGACGAGCTTCAGCGGGCCGGGCGATCCCATCCGGCCAGTCGAAGCACGGCGTCGGCGATCCGATCGCGCTCCTCGAAGCGAAACGTGGGCAAATCGTCCTTCGCCGCGAAGTCGCAGACGCGAGCGAGGGCCCCCGCTACGGGCACGCCCTGGACCCCGGCCCGCGCCACTTCGATCTTCGGGATCGGCAGCCCCTTGTATCCCTCCACGAGGACGAGGTCGCAGGAGGAGAACTCCCGGGCGAGAAGCGTCTCGACCTCCTCCTCGGGACCGAATCGCCGCGCAGTCGTCCGGCCCGGCGTCACGAAGGAGGCGACGCGCGCCCCCGCCTCGGCATGGAGACGCGAGTCCTTGCCTTCGATGTCGTCCTCGGCATCGCGCGAGGAGTGCTTGACGGTTCCGACCGCGACGCCGCGCGCCGCGAGAATCGGCAGCAGGCTCACGATGAGCGAAGTCTTCCCGGCGTTGTGGGCGCCGACGAACGCGACGGCCGCCGGGCGCCGGTCCGGGTAGAGAAGATGCGGCTCGCGACGACCCTGGAACTCCCGCGCGCCCGCGGCGTGCCGGAGGATTTCCGCCGCCAGATCGCCGCCCGACTCCAGGATCTCCCGACACCGGGCCGAACCGGTCAGAAGATCGATCGCCGGCCGCGGATCGAACTCGTACGGTTCGCTGCGCCAGCGGAAGGCGTCGCCCGAGAGCCGGCGCGCCGTTTCGACGACCGCGAGTCCCGTTTCGAAGGAACGGAACGCCCCGGCGTCGACGACGTCCAGGAGGGCCCCGCCGCACGTCTCTCCTGCGTGCTTGTCGAACATCGGACGGAAGTGCGTCGGGAGAAAGGAGACGCCCGGCAGGTCCCGCGCGTTCAGCGCGGCGGCGAACGCTTCGCTTCGAAGCCAGGGCGCCCCGAAGAGCTCGAAGGGGCGCGTCGTACCGCGCCCCTCGGAAAGGTTCGTTCCTTCGAGGAGGCACATCCCGGGGTAGACGAGCGCCGTGCGCGGCGCGGGGATGTTGGGCGACGGAGAGACCCAGGGAAGTCCGGTCGCTTCGAAGGGCGTGGCCCGCGACCACCCCTCGACCGGCACGACGTGGAGATCCACGTCGATCCGGCGTTCGGCCGCGAGGAGACGCGCAAGCTCCCCCGCCGTCATCCCGTGCCGCACGGCGATCGGGTGCAGTCCGACGAAGGAGAGGTAGTTCCGGTCCTGGGCTGCGCCTTCGACCGGCCCGCCGATCGGATTCGCGCGATCGCAGACGACGAAGCGGATTCCCGCCGCGGCGCACGCTTCCATCGCGAGGAGCATGGTCCAGACGAACGTGTAATACCGCGCGCCCACGTCCTGGACGTCGAAGACGACCGCTTCGAGACCCGATAGGTGCTCCGGCCGCGGCCGCAGGCTCTCGATCCGGTCGCCGTAGAGCGAGACCACCGGCAGCCCGGTCGGCGGATGAACGGCGTCCCCCACCGCCTCCATGTAGATCGCCCCGCCGTCCACCCCGTGCTCGGGGCCGAAGAGCTTGACCAACCGGACGTCTCGGGACTCGAAGAGCGCGCGCCACGTCGGGATCCCGCGGGACGTCACGCCCGAGGGATTCGTCAGAAGGCCGACCGCCCGCCCCTCGACCGGAGACGGGTCTTCCAGCAGGCGATCGACACCGGGCCGGACGGCTCGGAGCCGCGACGTCACGGCCTCGAACCGCGCGGCGGGTGTTCCCCCTTCTCCCCCCGAATCAGGTCGATCGCGTGAGGAACGAGCGCGAGGATCGCGGCGAGGCAGTCGGCCGCTCCCTTCGGAGATCCCGGAAGCGACACGACGAGCGATTTCTTGCGGACCCCGATGACCTGGCGCGAGAGGTACGCCGCCGAGAAGCCGCGCGAGGTCTCGAAGCGCATCTTCTCCGCCAGGCCCGGCACTTCGAAGTCGATCGCCTCCCGAACGCCCTCGGGCGTCCGGTCGCGCGGCGCGACTCCCGTGCCGCCGGTCAGAAGGATCAGGTCGGCCTCGCCGGCGTCTGCGCGCACCCGAATCGCCCGCGCCACCTGCTTCGCCTCGTCGGGAAGGACCTCCCGGGAGACGACCCGATGCTCGAGCCCCGACTTCTTGAGCGTGTCCTCGCAGGCGGGTCCGCCGTCGTCCGCGCGGGCTCCGGCGGCCACACCGTCGGACACCGTCAGGATCGCGACGCGTATCGCCATCGCTCGATTATCGCCTCTCTCGCAGGAGTCAGCGGCGATAGGGGCCCGAACGTCCTCCGCTCTTCTCCAAAAGGAGGATTTCGCGGATCTCGATCGAACGGTCCATGGCCTTGGCCATGTCGTAGAGGGCGAGGCAGGCGCCGGCGACCGCGGTCAGCGCCTCCATCTCGACACCGGTTCGCGCGTTGGTGGACGCGGTGGCCGTCACGACTGCCTCCCGCCGGGCTCCGTCGAGCTCGCAGTCCACGACGACGGAATCGAGGACGATGGGGTGCGCGAGCGGCACGATCTCCGCCGTCTTCTTCGCCGCCAGGATCCCGGCGAGCCTCGCTACGGCGAGCGCGTCTCCTTTGGAGAGCCGGCCTTGCGAGAGCGCGGCGAAGGCGGCTTCGTTGAAGGCCACCCGCCCGCGCGCCACGGCGCGCCGGGCCGTCGTCTGCTTTCCGCCGACGTCGACCATGCGGGCGCGTCCGCGCGGATCGAGGTGCAGCTGGATGCTCCGCAGCGGACGCGTCGGTCGCGGGCGCCGCGGGGTACGCGGCCGCTTCCTCTTCTCTTCGCTGTCGCTCACGCGCGCTCTCGCAGGACGGCGTACTCCTCGAGCGTGTTCACGTTCAGGAAGGAGTTGCCGGACGGATCGATCCGGCGCCACTCGCTCTCCGGGAGGATCCGCGCGCCGACGGCGCGGGCGAGCCCGTGCAGGGAGAGCTCGCCCCGAGCGATCCGCCGCTCGAGCTCCGGGAGAGCCCGGCGCGTCCACACGGCGGCGAGGGGCTGGAGGAGCCCGCCCGCCTCCGGCACGAGCGCCGGATCGTCGCTCTCGAGCGCGAGGCGGCCGATTTCCGCGGCGACGTCGCGCGAGAGCGCGGGAAGATCCACGGCGAGAACGAAGACGCGCTCCGCGCCTTCGGTCAGGACCCGGTGGAGACCGTGCGCCGCCGCGTTCTCGGCAGTCTCGTCCAGGAGGAGCCGCGCGTCTCCGAAGGCATAGGCCGGCGGCGTCTTCGCGACGAACCAGACTTCCCGGTAGACCCCGGCGAGACGCGCCGTCTGATGTTCGGCGAGCGTGCCGGCGCCGTACGGAAGAGCCGCCTTCTCGCGCCCCATCCGCCGGGAGGCTCCGCCCGCGAGGACCGCGGCCGGCATCGCGATCTTCATCGAGTCGAGGATGCTAGCATCGCGGGTGCGGACGCGAGGTGCCGCGTGTCCGAGCCGACAGGTCCACCGATCCCTCCTTCCGGCGATTCGCCGCTCCCGGGCGCTCCCCGAGACTCGAAGGCGTTCGTCTCTCTCATCGTTCCGATCCGGAACGAGCCTCCGGAGGCGGCCGCGCGCTTCGCCCCGTTCGCCGCGCAAGGAGACGCCGAGCTCCTCGTCGCCGACGGCGGCGGATCGTCGGATGCGGCCGGGGTCTTTCGCGGGCTCGGAGCGCGAATCGTCCCGGGCGAAGGGAGCCGCGGGCGATGCCTGGAGGCGGCCGCTCGGGAAGCGCGCGGCGAGATCCTCCTCTTCTTCCACGCCGACACCGTTCCGCCCGGGAACGCGCTCGACGCCGCCCGCGAGTCCCTCGACGGCGGCGCCGTCGCCGGAGCGTTCACTCTCGAGTTCTCCGATGCGTCGCCGGCGCTCCGCTGGGTCGCCTGGTGGGCGAACCGGCGCGCGCGGCTCTTCGGCCTTCCCTTCGGCGACCAGGGCCTCTTCTGCCGGGCGGCCGACTACCGCCGCGCCGGCGGCTTCCGCGACCTGCCGATCTGCGACGACCTCGACTTCGTGCGCCGCCTCCGCCGACTGGGCCGGATCGCCGTGCGGCGAGAGAAGGCCCTGACCTCCTCCCGCCGCTATCGCGAGAACGGGACGTTCGCGCAGGTGCTCCGCGACTGGCGCGTCCAGGCCGGCTGGTTCGCGGGGGTCTCTCCCGAACGTCTCGCGCGCTGGTACGAGCCGTCCGGCCGTCCCCGCCCGCCGCGCCGGCTCAGTTCGCTCCGCCGCCCAGAATGATCGGCAGACCCGACTTCGGGTTCCCGACCACCACGACCTTGGCGTTCGTGCTCGTCGCGAGCTTCTCGGTGGCCTCGATGCCCTTCCACTCGAGCAGCTGCGCCGAGATTCCCTGCGCCACGATCCTCTGGAAATCGGCGATGCCCTGCGCCTCGATGCGCTTGCGCTCGGCCTCCTGTTGCTCCTTCTGCAGCACGAACTTCATCTGCTCCGCTTCCTGCTCGCGCTTCAACTTCTCCTGAATCGCGTTCGCCACGACCGGCGGGAGCCCGATCTTCCGCAGGAGGACCGCCTCCGCGATGATTCCGCGCCCCTGCGTCATCTTCTGAAAGAGCTGAAACGTCTCGCGCGCGATCTGCTCCCGTTCGGCGCTGTAGAGCGCCTTGGCCTCGTAGGCGGCCGTGACTTCGCGGATCGCGGAGCGGATCTGCGGCACCACGACGACCTCGACGTAGTTGCGACCGACCGTCTTGTAGATCTCGGCGGCCTTGGTCGGGTCCAGCCGGTAGAGGAGCGAGCCCTCGAGATCCATCATCAGGCCCTCTCTCGACGGGACCTCCGCCGTCTCCTTGACCTCCTGCGTCTGGATGGACATCTTGACGACGCGCGTGAACGGGAGCACGAGTCGGACCCCCGGCGGAAGGACGTTCGGCGAGACGCTGCCGAAGAGGTCCTTCACGCCCACGTGACCGGCCGGCACGACCTTGATCGGCCCGCCTATCAGGAGCAGAACGAGAATCGCGACGACGATGGCGACCCGCCGGAAGGACCGAA
>JBKPSZ010000027.1:0-5151 GCA_046735265.1 Acidobacteriota bacterium
CCGCAGCACCGGCTCCCGCGCCACCGTCCCCCGCGCGCCCGGCGCCGGCTCCCGCGCCGGAGCCCACGGAGTCGCCGGGAGGCCGCGTCGAATCGTTCGAGGAGCGCGTCCGCCAGCGCTCGTCGCCGCTCGTGCGGAAGATCGCGCAGGACAACGCCGTCGAGATCCGCGAGATCGAGGGGACCGGAATTCACGGGAGGGTGACGAAGAACGACATCCTCTCCTACATCGAGAACCGCAAGGTCGCTTCGACCTCCGCGCCGGCCGCTGCCGCCGCGGCCGCCGCTCCCGTTCCTGGACGCGTCCAGCCGGCCGAGGCCGGCCCCGCTCCGGCGCCGCGCCCCGCTCTCGCGACGACCGATCGCGACGAAGTCGTCGCGATGACGAAGATCCGGAGGATCACCGCCGAGAACATGATCCTCTCCAAGAGGACCTCGGCGCACGTCACGACGGTCTTCGAGATCGACTACACCGCGGTCGCGCGGCTGCGCGATCGGAACAAGGAAGCCTTCCTCGAGAAGAACGGCGTGAAACTGACGTACCTGCCGTTCATCTTCCGCGCGGCGATCCAGAGCCTGAAGGATTTCCCGCAGGTCAACGCGTCGATTGACGGCGACAACATCGTCTACCACAAGGACATCCACCTCGGGATGGCCGTCGCCCTCGACTGGGGACTGATCGTCCCCGTCATCAAGAACGCCGACGAGAAGTCGATCCTCGGCCTCGCGCGCGCGTCGCAGGACCTGGCCGAGCGCGCGCGCACGAAACGCCTGAAGCCCGAAGAGATCCAGGGCGGGACGTTCACGGTGACGAACCCGGGGGTCTTCGGCTCGCTCTTCGGCACGCCGATCATCCCGCAGCCGCAGGTCGCGATCCTGGGCGTCGGCACGATCGAGAAGCGGCCGGTTGTCGTCGCCGACGAAAACGGCAACGACGCGCTCGGGATCCGGACCATGGGCTATCTCGCGCTCTCTTTCGACCACCGGCTGATCGACGGAGCGGACGCGGACAAGTTCATGGCGTCGGCCAAGAAGACTCTCGAAAAGGGAGAATTCGACCTCGGCTGACGAGCGGATCGAACCGCGGCCGGCCCGCGGCGCCTTCGTCGGAATCTTCCTGCTCGCGCTCGCGATCCGGTTGATCGCGGTCTCCGCGGTCGGCTTCTCGACCCTCGGGTTCGGGGACGCGCGCGCGTACGTCGGAACGGCGAAGGCGCTCGTCGAGACGGGCCGCTACCCGGTTCGGGTCGAGCCCTTCTTCTTCCGGCCTCCGGCCTATCCGGTTTTCCTCGCCGCGGTCACGCTGGGACATCCCGAATGGATCGCGGTCGCCAAGGTCGCCAACTCCGTGCTCGGCGCGCTGCTCGCGCCGCTTCTCGCCGCGCTCTCCCTCAAGCTCTTCCGGCGGCGAGGCGTCGCCGCCGCCACCGGAGTCGCCGCCGCGCTCCACCCGGCGTTCGTGATGATGGCGACCGAGGTGCAGAGCGAGCCGCTCTTCCTGGTGCTCCTCGTCGGCTCCGGATTCCTGCTCCTCGCCGCCTCCGACCGGCCTTCCTCGAATCTCGCCCTCGCGGCGGGGATCGCCCTCGGGCTCGCCGCGCTGACGCGCTCGACGGCGTTGGTACTCGCGCCCTTCCTCTTGGCACCGCTCGCCGACCGCCGCTATCCGACGCGCGCGCGCCGGCACCTCGCGGCGTCGGCGCTCGTGGGCTTCGCCGCGACACTCCTGCCGTGGACGATCCGCAACGCGATCGTCTTCCGGGAGCTGCTTCCGGTCAACGACGCCGGCGGCTACTCCTTCTACCACGGCAATTCCGTGTGGACGTCCCGCTACTACGCGATCCGGACGCGTCCCGAGTACGACCGCTGGCTCGTCGACTTCGACGCGGACATGCGGCGGCGCATGGCGGCGGTCGATCGCGACGGAGTCTTCACGCCGGGGCGCCGATCGGCGTTCTTCAAGGAGATGGCGATCGCCGAGATCCGCGCCGACCCGGCCGCGGAGGCTCGCCTGATCGCGCAAAAGACCTGGCAGTGGCTTCGGCCGTATCCGACTCCCTGGTTCTGGCCGGCCGCCGTCGTCGTCGGAGTCGGAGTCCTCTACGTCGTGCTCGACGTGCTCGCCGTCGTGGGCCTCGCGACTGCGAAGCGCCGCGGCGTCGTGGTGTTCTGCGTCGGGGTGCTCGCCGTTACGATGGCGGCGCACGTCGCCCTCCTCGTCGTCTGGAGATACCGCGCCCCGTACTGGGACCCGATCCTGATCCTCTACGCCGTGCCGGCCGCCGCGACGCTCGTCCGACGTGACTGACGTCCCGCTCGCCTGCCCTCGTTGCGGCATCGCGCTGACGGCGCGACCGGCGGCGCTCGAGTGCCCCTCGTGCGGCCGGAGCTTCCCGGTCGAGAACGGGATCGCGGACTTTTCGGAAGGGGTTTCCTACGACCGCTTCGAGGCAGGGCAGATCCTCTCCGACCGCGAGCGCGAGGGCCTCGAGCAGGAAGTCCCGGGCGCGGTCTCGCGCGTGCGCGACTTTTACCTTCCCGTTCTCGAGCGGGAGCGGGCGGCGGCCGGCCGGACCCTCTCCGTCCTCGACAGCGGATGCGGCAACGGCCTCTCCGTGGATCTCCTCGCGGATGCGGGATTCGATGCCTGGGGCGCCGACTCCTCGGCGCTGCGCCGATGGCAGTGGCGCGAGAGGCGCCGGCGCGACCGCCTCGTCTCGACCGACGGCGCCCGACTCCCCTTTTTCGACGGCGCCTTCGACGCGATCCTCTGCTCCGGGGTCCTCGAGCACGTCGGCGTCGAGGAGTCGGGCGGCGCCGCGTACTCCGTGCACGTGCTTCCCGACCGCGATCAGGCCAGAGCCGCGTTTCTCGCCGAGCACGCCCGCGTGCTCGCACCCGGCGGCGTCCTCTATCTCGATTTTCCCAACGGGGCTTTTCCGATCGACTTCTGGCACGGCGCGAGCCCCGGCGCCGCGCGCTGGCATCCTCGGGACGAAGGATTCCTGCCGACTCTCCAGGAAGTTCGCCGCCTCGCGCGAGAATCGACCGGGCGATTTCGCGTCCGCCCCGTGCCCGCTTCGGGACGACTGCAATTCCGGCAGGTCCGACGCCACTGGTACGGACGGCTGCTCGCGGGACCGGCTTCGCTGTGGCTGCGAGCGCTCGGCCTCCCCTTCCTGCGCGTCCTTCGAGGCACGTTCCTGGACCCCTTCCTCGTCGTGGAGCTTCGGCGCGAGAAAGAGGCGCGCTAGACTCGAACGCGATGGAAGCGATCGCTCTGCGGCGCACGCTCCGGGTGATTCGGCCCGGACGCCTGAGTTACGAAGACGCCTGGGCTCTCCAGCGCCGCGCGGCGGAGGAAGTCCAAGCCGGCGGTCCGGAGACGTTCTTCCTCCTCGAGCACGAACCCGTCTTCACGCTCGGGCGCAACGCCGACCGCGCCGACGTTCTCTGGGCGGAGGAGGAGTGCCGCCGCCGCGGCATTTCCATCGTCGAGACCGACCGCGGCGGAAAGGTCACCTACCACGGGCCCGGGCAGCTCGTCGGATATCCGATCGTGAATCTCCACCCGGACCGGCGGGACGTCAAGCGCTACGTCACGGACCTCGAGGACGTGCTCATCCGTGCGCTCGGAGAGTTCGGCATCCGCGCGGACCGCTCTCCGCGGAGCGAGCGCGTCACGTCCGTCTGGGTGGGCAACGACAAGATCGCGGCGATCGGCGTGCACATCTCCCGATGGGTGACGACGCATGGATTCGCGCTGAACGTCTCCGACGAGCCACTCGCGAGCTTCGGCGGCATCGTTCCGTGCGGAATCACGGACGGAGGCGTCACGTCGATGGCGCGACAGCTCGGGCGCGTGCCCGACATGGAATCGGTTGGCGTCGCCGTGACCGCGTCCTTCGCCGACGTCTTCGGCCGGGAGATAATCGCCGGGTGAGCGGCCTGCCGACGTATTCTCCCGACAAGCCCCTGCGGCTCCAGCGGCCCGAGTGGCTGAAAGTCCGCGCCAACACGACCGGCGAATACGAAGAGGTCCGCGCGATGATGCGCCGCCTGTCGCTCGTGACGGTCTGCGAGGAGGCGCGCTGTCCGAACATCCACGAGTGCTGGGCGCGCGAGCGGACCGCGACTTTCATGCTGATGGGAGACATCTGCACGCGCCACTGCGGCTTCTGCGCGGTCGGCAAAGGACGGCCGGGCTCCCTCGATCTGGAGGAGCCGGCGCGGGTGGCGGAGGCGGCGGCCGAGCTCGGTCTCTCGCACGCGGTCGTCACGTCGGTCAACCGCGACGACCTCCCCGACGGGGGCGCCGCCCACTTCGCGGAGACGATCCGGGCGATCCGCCGGAAGCTCCCGGGTTGCACCGTCGAAGTCCTGATTCCCGACTTCTGCGGGGATCCCACGGCGCTCGAGACGGTGCTCGCCGAAGAACCGGAGATCCTGAACCACAACGTCGAGACGGTCCCCCGCCTCTACCGCCGCGTCCGACCCGAGGCGAAGTACGCGCAGTCGCTCGAGCTCCTCGCGGCCGCCGACGAGCGCCGCCGGCGGACCGGGTCAGCGACGATGACGAAGTCGGGGATCATGGTCGGCCTGGGCGAGGAGATCGCGGAGCTGCTCGAGACGCTCCGGGACCTGCGATCGGCCGGGTGCGACATCGCGACGATCGGGCAGTACCTCCAGCCCTACGAGAAGCGGCTCCCGGTCGAGCGCTACTACACGCCCGAGGAGTTCGCGCGCCTCGAGAAGGCGGGGGAAGCGATGGGCTTCCGGCGCGTCGAGGCCGGCCCGCTCGTGCGCTCCTCCTACCACGCGCGCCGCGCCCTGGCGGAGCCGGCGGCGTGAGGCGCCTGCTCGCGGCGGCTCTTCTCTTCGGTGCTCTTCCGCTGTCGGCCGAGACGACCGGGGCCGAGCTCGTCAAGCAGCCCAAGCCGGTCTATCCCGAAACGCTGTCCAAGGCGATCGCGCAAGGCAACGTCGTGTTGATCGCCCGCATCGACAAGAACGGCGCGGTCCTGGACGCGAAGGCCGTCTGGACGACCCACGAGCAGTTCGTCGAGCCGACGCTGACCGCCGTCCGGGGATGGACGTTCAAGCCGGCCACGAAGGACGGCAAGCCCGACGAGATCGCCGCCAACATCGTCTT
>JBKPSZ010000028.1:0-26266 GCA_046735265.1 Acidobacteriota bacterium
CGACAATTCCGGCGCCGACCAAGACGAGGATTGAACTCGCCCGGGAGGATCTGACAGCGTCGCAAGGCGCTGCCAGGCCGCACAGGTATTGCAGGACGTCGGAACGTCGGATTAGCAGAGTCAGAGAATCAGGACTGATCCTCCGGGACGCGGGCGTCGCGCCCCAACCCCGCTCGTAGCAGGGTGAGCGCCGCGTACAACACGACGGCGAGGATCACCACGCGCAGCCCTCCGAGCGGAAGGGACTTGACGAGCCACACGGCGACGATCACGCCGGGAATGCCGCCGATCGCCAGCCCGAGCGCCGCCCTCGGGTGGAAGCGCCGCGCGGACAGAAATCGAACGCCGGCCACGGTCGCGACGAACGCGCCGGACCCCATCATGATCGGAAACGCCGCCCGGAGATCCATGCCGAGCAGACTGAAAAGCACGAGGCTCGGCGCGTAGTTGCCGATCCCGAGCGGCAGAAGAGCGCCGAGCACGAAGTTGACCGCGAGCGCGAGCACGAAAGCCCCCGGCGTCAGGGCGCGCGCCGTTCCGCCGGTCGGCATCAAGCCGAGCACCCCGAGCGCGATGAACACGGCCGCGACGATCAGCGCCGCTCCGAGGCCGAGCTGAATCGAACGCCGTGAAAGCTTCGTCACGATTCCCGTTCCCAGCCACCCGCCCGCCACGCACACGACGATGAGCGCCGTCAGCTGAACCGGATCGACCTCGACCACGCTGATGAATGCCACGGCCTGCGTCAGGACGGCCAGCGCGTCGCCGACGATGATGGTGCCCGGAATCAGCTCGTCGGGCACGAGGCGGAACAGGCGAAACGCCGCCGTCGTCGTCGCGAACGAACCGATGCCGAGCGTGTCGAAGAAGTTGGTGACGAAACCGATGACGAGATCGAGCGGCGTGGGTCTCGGTGTCGGCGCGCCGCGTTCCGAAGACATGCGCCGCGCTTCGAAGACCCAGCGGACGAGAAAGAAGGCGCCGCCCACGACGAGCGCGCCGATCAGAATCGAGACGAGAGTCATTCGTGAGGAGCGTTCCTGTCCGTCTTTGTTCGGGAGCGCGGCTATAGTACTCGCCGCGAGGACCGCCATGGAACGTGACGACACGTTCGAGCTTTACGATCTGCGCGTCGAAGTCGTCGGGACCGATCGGCCGATGGTCTGCGGGCACCGCGCCGGCGACTCGTTCGAGCTGCGCGGCGAGAACCTCTCGCTCCCGCCGGGCCAGTCGATCTCGATCTACGCGCTGGCGGCGCTGTTGCCGCTCCTGCCTGCGAAACAGCGGGTCACGCATCCGCACGACTGGATGACGACGGACGCCGAGGTCGCGTGTCCCGATCCGAACTGCGGCGCGCGGTTCCGCATCTCGCGCCTCAACACCCGGAGCTTCCGGCATCGCGACGTCACGGCCGTTCCGCTCGGCTGAAGCCATCGCGTTCCGATGAGCCCGATTCCCCGAATCGAGCTCGCGCCCGGCTACACGATCTCCCGCGTGCTGAAGGGGGGCTGGCAGCTGGCCGGCGGACACGGCCCCGTCGAGGAAGCGGCCGCCCTGGACGACATGGATCGGTTCTTCGACGCAGGCGTCACGACGTTCGACTGCGCGGACATCTACACCGGCGTCGAAGCGCTGATCGGCCGGTGGCGGATGGGGCGAAAGGGGAGCGCGGCGGCCGGCGTGCAGGTTCATACGAAGTACGTCCCCGATCTCGATCGACTGCCGACGCATTCGCGGGCCGACGTCGTTCGCGGGGTGGACCGGTCTCTCTCGCGCCTCGGTGTCGAGCGCCTCGACCTCGTCCAGCTGCATTGGTGGGATTACGACGTTCCCGGATATGTCGAAGCGGCCATGTGGCTCGATGAGCTGCGGCGGGCCGGGAAGATCCGCCACGTCGGGCTGACGAACTTCGATCGGCAGCGTCTGTCGGAAATCGTCGCCGGCGGAGCGGCGATCACGTCGCATCAGGTGCAGTATTCGGTGCTCGACCGCCGGCCGGCTGCGGGCCTCGCGGCGCAGTGCGCCGCAAGCGGCATCGGACTGCTCTGCTACGGCGCCGTCGCCGGCGGATTTCTGTCGGAGCGTTACCTCGGCGCGCCGGATCCCCTCCCGCCGCTCGAAAACCGGTCGCTCGTGAAGTACCGGCTGATCATGGACGAGTTCGGCGGTTGGGATCGTTTCCAGGAGATGCTCGCCGCGCTCGGCCGGATCGCCACGCGCCGCCAGGCGACGATCGGCGCCGTGGCCATCCGGTGGGTCCTCGATCAGCCCGGAGTTTCGGGCGTGATCGTCGGCGCGCGGCATGCGCGTCACATCGACCAGATCCGGCAGGCTTGCGAGGTGGAGCTCGACGACGTGGATCGCCTGGAGATTTCGCGCGTCCAGTCAACGTCAGCCGGTCCGGATGGCGACGTCTACGCCCTCGAGCGCGTGAAAGGCGGACGGCACGCGTCGATCATGAAGTACGGCCTGCAGAAGGCAGGGCAATCGTGAGACCCGCTTTGCGGCCGTGAAGCGTCTGGCCGCGTTCCTTCTGCTCGTTGCGGCGCGGAGGGCCGCCGCGCAGCCGTCGAGCAGTCCAATCCAGGACAACAGCTTCCTCGTCGAGGAAGCGTACAACCAGGAAGCCGGGATCGTGCAGCACCTGCAGCAGTTCGTCTACGACTGGAAGTCGAGCGGCTGGGTCTGGAGTTTCACGCAGGAGTTCCCCGTGCCGGACGAGAAGAACCAGCTCTCCTACACGGTGCTGCTGGCGCGTGTCGAGCCCGGCGCCGGCTCGGCGAGCGGTCTCGGGGACCTGGCGCTCAACTACCGTTATCAGCTGGTCGGAGGGGGGCAAGCGTCCGTGGCGGTCGCGCCGCGGTTCACGATCTTCTTTCCGACGGGAAGCTACGCGCGCCGCCTCGGTGCGGGCTCTGCCGGCCTCCAGGTTCTCGTCCCGGCGAGCATCGTGCTGTCGGACCGCTTCGTGACGCACTGGAACGCCGGCGTGTCCTGGACGCCTCGGGCCCACGACCCGAGCGGCGACCGGGCGAGTCTCGTGATCCCGAACGCCGGGGCGAGCCTCGTCTTTCTTGCGAAACCGAACTGGAACCTGCTCCTCGAGTCGATCTGGGTGCGGGCGGAGTCGGTCTCGGGCCCGCACCGCGTTCAGGTGGGCGAGACCTTCCTCGTCAGCCCCGGAGTTCGCTACGCGTGGAACCTCGCGGGCGGTCTTCAGGTCGTCGCGGGCCTCGGCGTGCCGATCGGCGTCGGACCCAGCCACGGGCAGCACTCCCATTCTTTTCTATCTGTCCTTCGAGCACCCCATGTGGAAGGCATCCGAGCGTTGACGCGTCATAGGAACAATATTCTCCGGGTGAGGTGGGTGAGCGCCGGGCGAACCCATCGGTGAGCGACGGGCGAACCCGTCGCTTGTCGCGGCTCAGAAGCCGCTCGGTGCGTCGCGGCTCCGGGGTCGCTCGGTACGTCCCCACCCGCGGTGATATTGCCGGTCATCCCGGAGAGCCGCTCGGCCTGCCGAACTCGGGATCCCTCGCTACCGCTGGGGATGACCGATCGTGCGGCCGGAGGGATCAGAACAAGAACTGAGTGCCGAGATACGCGAGCGCGCGCGCCCGAGGTTCACGGGAAGAGGTCGAAAGCCCCTTTCCCGCCGACAGGAGGAGTGCGAAGCGATTGGCCGCATGCCACCGCAGGCCCGCGTTCCAAGCCCATTCCGCGCCGTTCCGCGGCGCGGCGGAGCCGAAAACCTCGGCGAGCGCTTCGAGCTCGCCGAATGTGTGTCCCAGTGCGAGTCCCCAGACCCATTCTCCGCTTTCGCCGGCGCGGAACACGTATCCCGCCTCGATGTTCGCCGACAACAGCGCGAAGTCTCTCTGAAGAAGCAACGGAACCAGGACAGACGTCTCTTCGTCGACGAGGCCCAGCCGAGCGGAGCGCGACGACAACCTCACCTCGACTTGCGGGTACACGCCGATCGCGACGCCGCAGTCGGGCGCGTCGCAGACCCGGTACTTGACGCCGAAGAGAGGGCTTCCGATGCCCGACACGTCCGCCGCGTCGTTGCGGACGATCCAGGGGATCTCGATCTTGAGTTGCAGGCGATCGCCGATGCCGTAGTTGGCGTCGATGATCGGCGTCTCGAAGGTCTGGAATCCGCCCCGGTCCTCGAATGTGAAAGCCACGTTGACTTCCCAGCGGCGGGGTCCCGGCGTGCCGGGGTCGTCCGTCACGAGCGGCGGCCCGCCCTGGCCGCGCGCGGAGGGCGTGATGGCTATCGCGACGAGCAGCGGGAGGACCCGTCGCACGGCTCGCCACAGACTCGACCCCACAGAGACCTGGTACCGCACTTGATGGCCGCTCAGCAATTGCGAGAGAGTGGATTTTCTACCGGAGGTTTCCATGCTCCTCGCAATCGTGACGTGGGCGATCCTCTCACTCGGTCCGGAGGCCTCCCCGAGCCCGCCTGCGGTCGGCGAGCCCGTCGAGCTCCCCGGAGGTGCGGGCGGGATCGGCTTCGATGACCTGCAGTACACCGCCTCCCTTCGTCGGGTGCTCGTCCCCGGCGGACGCAGCGGACGCCTCTATGTGGTGGATCCCCGGACCAGAGCGGTCTCGTGGATCGAGGGATTCTCTTCCTCGGCCGAATTCCGCGGCGGCCATGACGAGGGCGTCACCTCGGTGGCCGAGGGCGCCGGCCGTCTCTTCGCGACGGATCGGACGGCGCTCTCGCTCGCGGTCGTCGACCCGACGACGGGCCGCATCGTGGCACGCGCCAGGCTCTCCACGAGTCCCGACTACGTCCGCTACGTTCCGCCGACGCACGAAGTCTGGGTGACGGAACCAGGCGCGGACAGGATCGAGGTCTTCCGCCTTGCCGCGGGCGCCGGCACGGATGCGGCGCCGGCCGCGAGCAGAACGATCGCAGTGCCGGGCGGCCCGGAGTCCCTCGTGGTCGATGGGACGCGCGGGCGCGCCTACACCCACCTCTGGAAGGGGACGACGATCGCGATCGATCTCGAGAAGCGATCGATCGTCGGCCGCTGGAAGAATTTGTGCGAGGGCTCTCGCGGTATCGCGCTGGACGAGGGCAAGGGCTTCCTCTTCGTCGGCTGCAGCGAAGGCCGCGCCGTCGTCCTCGACGCGGCGCACGACGGCAGAGTCCTGGGCGACCTGCAGACGGAGGCCCGGGGAGTCGACATCGTCGAATATGACCGGGCACTGCACCACTTGTATCTGCCGGGCGGAAAGAACGGAAGACTCGCGATCCTGGGCGTCGACTCCGGAGGCGGTCTGACCTCGCTCGGCGGCTCGGCCTCGCCGGCCGGCGGCCATTGCGTCGTGTCGGACCAGAACGGTCACGCTTTCGTCTGCGACCCGAAGGGCGGCCGCCTCGTGGTGTTCCGAGACGGCTTCGCCCCAGTCGCGTGGCGGTGAGCCTCGAGCCCTCCGGGTAGGGGCGGGGCTCGTCCCCGCCCTGCTAAACGGGCGCGGCGGCCGCAAGAGCCGCCCATGCATAGGGTTAGTAGGAAATCACCGTATTTATCGATTGCCGATACTGTGCTTGACGATATTCGATAAATGAGATATTGATATTCGATAAGAGGTATCGAGATGTCAAAGCCAGCCCCTTCAGCCGCCCTTCCGATCGCGCACGTCGCGCTCCGAATTCTCATCGTCCTGAACTGGGTGACCGGCGCCGGGATCCTCGCGCTGCTCGTCGTGATCCCCAACAGGCGATGGATCATGAGCTCGTTCCATCTGCCTCCTTCGCCCGATGCCGACCGGCTGGTCCTGGGTCTGCGCGCGATCGCGTCGATCGGCCTCGCCACGATTCCGCTGAACTACGCCATCTTGAAGCGGCTGCTCCAGATCGTCGAGACGGTTCGCGCGGGCGACCCATTTGTCGCTGCGAACGCGACCCGCTTGCGGGCGATCGCCTGGGCGCTGCTCGCGCTGCAGCTGGCGGGCCTCGTGATCGGCGCGATCGTGAAGGCAGTTTCGACGCCGGCGCATCCGCTTCATATCAACGCCGGCTTTTCGATCAGCGGCTGGCTCGCCGTCCTCTTGACGTTCCTGTTGGCTCGCGTGTTCGCCGAAGGCACGCTCATGCGCGAAGAGCTCGAAGGAACGGTCTGACATGGCGATCGTCGTCAAGCTCGACGATCTCCTTCACGATCGCCGGATGACTCTGACCGAGCTCGCCGATCGGATCGAAATGACGCTGGCCAACCTCTCGATCTTGAAGACCGGTAAAGCGCGCGCGATTCGCTTCTCGACGCTCGAGGCGATCTGCGACGCGCTGTCGTGCCAGCCCGGCGACCTTCTCCGGTTCGAAGCGGATCAAGCCGAACGGGAGCCGCCGGAAGCGGCCGGAAAAGGAGGCGCGAGCCGATGAACGAGATCCGCAAAGGAGTTTTCCAAATGAAACAGGCAAGCACGCTGACCATCACGTCTCTCCTCTCGATTCTCTTCTTCTCATTTCATTGGGCGGATGAGGTCGCCCGCGGGCTCGAGCCGGGAACCCTCTCTGCCGTCGGCGGCCTGCTCATCCTGGCCGTCTGGCTTTCCGCAACGCTCGTGTTCGCCGAGCGGCGACTGGGGCTGGTCCTCATCCTTCTCGGGTCAATCCTTGCGTCTGGCGTCCCCGTCCTTCACATGATGGGGAGGGGACTTGTCGGCGGCCGGTATGCCAATACCAGCGCCATATTCTTCTGGGTCTGGACGAACATCGCGCTCGGCGTGTGCGGGCTGCTGTCCCTCGTCCTCTCGGCGCGCGCGCTGTGGAGCCTGCGGCGGGGCCAGCCGAAGTAACCCATGCTCCTGGCGATCCACATCGCCGCCGGCGGGCTCGCCATCGTCCTCGGCGCCGTCGCCCTGTCGGTGAAGAAGGGGGGCACCGTTCACCGCCGCAGCGGGCGGCTCTTCGTCTACGCCATGCTCGTCCTGGGCATCAGCGCTGCCATCCTTGGGGTTCGCAAAGGTGCCACCGGGAATGTGTTTAGCGGTTTGACGACGGCCTACTTCGTCATTACGGCGCTGACCGCGGTGCGCCCCGAGTCGCAGGGGACCCGGCGCATCACGGTTGTCGCGCTCGTGGTCGCGGTCGGACTCGCGTTCCTCGACATCGTCGCCGGCGTGGAGGCCTTTAACAGCCCCGGCGGTTGGCGCAACGGCGCTCCCTTTCAAATGCTCTTCTTCCTCGCGACCGCGATGACCCTGGCGGCGGCCGGAGATCTGCGCGTGGTGCGATTCGGCGCGCCGCGCGGCGGTCCGCGCCTGGCGCGCCATCTGTGGCGAATGTGCTTCGCGCTGTTCATCGCGGCCGGATCGTTCTTCTCGATTCGTGAGCGCGTGGCGAAGATCCTTCCGGAGCCGTTCACGACGACGCCGATGCGCGCGCTGCCGATCGTGCTGGTGTTCGGCGCGATGTTCTATTGGTTGTGGAGGGTTCGCCGCCGCCGCACGTTGCCGGTGATCGTCCGACACGATTCGATGCCGATCGCAACTCCCGCGGATTGAATCGCTGCGCTCGCTGCGGACTTCGTGCGCGAAGATCGGCGGCCCGCTATCCTTCAGGCCGCATCGAAACGACCGATTGTCATGGAGGCTCTATGAATCGTCGTCTTCTTGCCACCGTCGGCGCCCTGGTCGCGGCGTTCCCTGCGAACGCGGGCGGGGGAGCGAGCGGCGGCGACGCGAGTCCGGACGTTGGCGCGCTGGTGCGCGTCACGGAGGAAGCAAACCAGGCCTTGGTCCGCGGCGACATCGACAGGTACGTCGCGCTGACCCGCCACTCGAAGGACTACTTGCTGATGAATCCGTTCGGCGGCACCCCGACCCGCGGCTTCGAAGATACGCCCGAGCGGCGGGCGGGCATGAAGAAGTTCTTCAAGAGCGGCACGCTGAATCAGGAGGTCGTCGCGACCTGGGCGTCGGGCGATCTGGCCGTTCTCGTGACGATCGAGCGGATGCACGGCGAGGCCGGCGACATTCCCGAGCAGGACTGGTCTCTGCGCGTCACGCAGATCTTCCGGCGGGACGGTTCCGGATGGCAGCTCGTCCACCGCCACGCGGATCCGCTCGCGAACAAGATCACGGTCGAGCAGGCGGCCGCCTCGCGCGGGGGATTCAGCCGTGAGCTCGCAATAGGAGCGTCGCGTCGCCCGTCGCGCGTGGCACATGCCTTGCTGCGACTGGACATCCCGACGACGAGCTCCTGGAAAGGGGAATCACCATGTCGCGAGCCGCCGAACCACCCGTCCAAGCAGACGCTTTCGTCAAGAGCGTTCACGGCATCCGTTATCAGGTGAAGGATGTCGCGCGCTCGGTCGCCTTCTATACCCAGCATCTGGGCTTCAAGCTCGAGCATCAGCAGCTTCCCGCATTCGCGAGCATGTCGTTGGGGAGCTCGCAAATCCTGCTGAGCGGTCCGGGAGCGTCCGGATCGCGGCCGATGCCGGATGGTCAAACGCAGGAGCCGGGCGGCTGGAATCGCGTCGTGCTGAGAGTCGCCGATCTCCCGGGATTCGTTGCTGCGCTCGAGAACGTCGGACTTCGCTTCCGAAACGAAATGGAAACGGGTCCCGGCGGACGCCAGATTCAGATCGAGGATCCCGACGGCAATCCGATCGAGCTGTTCGAGCCGGCTCGGGGTTAGTCCGGGTTTCAGAGTTGGGGAGCACGAGGTCTCCCTTCGCTTCCGCACGCAGGCTGTCTCGGAGCATGCGGATTCTTGCGCTCCCACCGCGCTCGGCCACCGCGGAGCGCCGAGCCCGGGAAGGCGAAAGTGCGCGCACGATCGTCATCGCGCTGCTGGCCAACGTCGCCATCGCCGTCGCCAAGCTGATCGCCGGAATCGTGTCCCGGTCGGGAGCGTTGATCGCGGAGGCGGCGCACTCGGGAGCCGACTGCGTCAACGAGCTGTTTCTGGCGATCGGCCTCTACCGGGCGAGACAGCCGCCGGACCCGGACCATCCTCTGGGGCACGCACGCGAACGCTTCCTTTGGGCCTTCATGGCCGCGATCACCTCGTTCCTGATCGGGGGCTGCCTTTCCATCGCCCTTGCGATCGTGAGATTGAGATCGCACCACTCGGTCGAAAACACCCGCTGGGCCTGGCTCGTTCTCGCGGTCTCCTTCGTCGCCGACGGGACTTCCTGGCTGCAGGCGTTGCGTCTGGCGCGGGTCCAGGCCAGGGACTACGGCATCACGGTGCCGCGCTATCTCGCGCGCGCGAGCGACCCGGTCGTGCGCGCCGTTCTCGTCGAGGACAGCGCCGCCCTGATCGGCCTGATCCTGGCCGCGGCCGGCCTCGGCCTGAGTCAGATTCTCGGCACCGGCACCCCGGATTCCGTCGCCTCCCTGCTGATTGGTGTGCTGCTCGCGGTGACGGCGTTCGCGCTGGCGCGCCCGTTCGCCGACTTCCTGGTGGGGCGTTCCAT
Source organism: Acidobacteriota bacterium (assembly GCA_046735265.1). Taxonomy (GTDB): domain Bacteria; phylum Acidobacteriota; class Thermoanaerobaculia; order UBA5066; family Gp7-AA6; genus DATBFU01. Next base: position 9,447 of record JBKPSZ010000028.1, read on the forward strand.
TCCTTCGGGCCATCTCGAGCGCCTGCGCGCGATTCTCGACGAGGACGCGGCGGTCGAGGAGGTGCTCGCGCTGCGAGCGATGTATTCGGGCCCCGAGGAGGCCATCGTCGTGGCGAAGATCCGGCCGACGCGGGCGCTGGACATCGACCGGCTGGGCCGCGCGATGGACGACCTCGACCGGCGCATCCGCGAGGCTCTCCCTTACGTCGCGGACGTTTTCATCGACGTAACGGGGGACCGGAGCGCGAGCTCGGCGAAGTGAGAACTCTGTTGGCCCTGCCCAAGCGAAAGCGAATCCTGAGTGAGAGAGACCAGGACGCCGCGAACCCCTCAACCCCCCTTCGCCATGGAGAAGAAAATGCAGATCAAGTGGCGCGTGGCAATTCCGTTGATTTTCTCCTGTGCCCTCGCCGTCTCGGCGACACAGAACGGCTCTCGTGAGAGCGCCGCGGCGGCGGCCGATCGAGGATGGTCCGAGCTGATATCGAGCATGGAGAGGATGCACCACGCGATGAGCTCGGTGGCTCCGTCGAGCGATACCGACGTGGACTTCGTCCGGTTGATGCTCCCGCACCACCAGGCGGCCATCGACATGGCCAAGACGGAGCTCTTGCTCGGGAAGAGTCCCGAAATGCGCAGGCTCGCGCAGGAAATCATCGCGGACCAGCAGTCGGAGATCGACTTGATGGAGCAGTGGCTGCGGAGGCACGCTCCGGGACGGCAGAAAGCCGGAGGATCGTCTGACTCGAGCGTCGAGGAGAATTGAGATGAAAGGGCTTCGCTGGCTCCCTCTGTTCTGCTTCACGTCCGCGGCGCTCGCTCAGCAGGTGCCCTGGGGACGGCCGGACGTTCCGATTTCGAGCCGCGATCGTGTCTACGCCGGAGAGCAATTTTCGAATACGGTTTCGGTCATCGATCCCGCATCCAACAGGCTCCTCGGCGTGATTCGACTCGGCGACCCGCAGCCGGGCAATCTCTCGCCGCTCTACCGCGGTCAACTCCTGGTGCACGGGCTGGGATTCTCACCCGATGGCCGGACGCTCGCCGTGGTTTCCATCGGATCCAACTCGGTGACGTTCATCGACACGGCGACCAACGCCGTGAAGCACGTGACTTACATCGGGCGTTCGCCGCATGAGGCGTTCTTCACGCCGGACGGGAAAGAGCTCTGGGTCACCGTGCGGGGAGAGGACTACGTCGCCGTAGTCGACACCGCGACGTACCGGGAAAAGAGCCGGATCACCCTCGCAAACGGTCCCGGGATGACGATCTTCTCGCCCGACGGCAAATACGGCTATGTCTGCTCGAGCTTCACCGCGGAAACGGCCGTCGTCACGGTCGCGGACCATACGATCGCAGGCCGGGTGAAGCAGGATTCGCCGTTCTGCCCGAACATCGCCGCAACGCCGGAGGGCGATCAGGTCTGGCTCACGTTGAAAGACGTCGGCCGGACGATGGTCTTCAATGCGAAGTCGCCCTTTCAGGTCCTCAAGACTTTCGATACCGGTCCGCTCACCAACCACGTGAACTTCGTGCGCAACGCGCGCGGGCGCTTCGCCTACGTCACGGTGGGGGGACTCGACGAGGTGCTGGTCTTTCGCACCGACACTTTCGAGCAGGTCGCCCGGATCCGGGTGGGGGAACTGCCGCACGGCATCTGGCCCTCGGGGGACGGCTCCCGTGTCTACGTCGGCATCGAGAACGGCGACGCGATGACCGCGATCGACACGCTCGAGAACAAGGTCGTGGCCACGATCCCGATCGGGCAGGCCGCGCAGGCCGTGGTCTACGTTCCCAACGCGGTGCCGAGCGGAGACGGAACGACAAATCTGCAACCGCTCGGCCTCGCCGCCCAGGCGGCTCACCTCGCACTCGGACCCGCCGGCGGCGCCGCCACGACGCGCGTCTCGCTCTTCGACCAGGGACTGACGCAGGTGCTCCAGGCCGCCGTCACCGGCCTCGATGCCAAGGCTCCTTATGTTCTGGCTCTTTCCTCCGACCCCGGGGGCGCCGGATCGCTCGAACCGCTGGCCGCCTTCTCGACGAATCCGGCGGGCGCCGCCATCGTCAACGCCGTCGGCCCGATCCGCCAGGTCGTTCAGAGCAGCGCGCCGGCCATCCGGCGCTATCTGGTCATTGCGCGCGGCACGGCGTCCGAGATCGGCCCGATCGTGCAGGTCCAGCAATGAAGGATGGAGCGAGATGTCGACGCCGATGACGACCTTGGACTGCTCGACGGCTCTCCCATATCTGAAGACAGAGACTCGACGCGTGCGGAAACTTCTATGAGCGATGCCGACGCGGACCGCGTTCCGATCGAAAACAACGTTGCGGCCCATCGCTTCGAAGCCCGGTTTCCCGAAGGCGTCGCCATGCTCAAGTACCACTACGACCGGGAGGGTCGGCTGAACCTCGACCACACAGAAGTGCCCCCGGCCCTCCAACACCATGGCATCGCCAGCCTTCTCGCCCGGACCGCCCTCGACTTCGCAAAGGCCCGGAACCTGACGGTCGTTCCGGTCTGTCCGTACGTGATCGCGTACCTCCAGAAGCACCCGGAGCTGGCGTCGCTCGTGGATCGCGGACAATCTTCCTGATTCGGCCTGTCGATGTCGCTCTCCGGATGTCGGGGCGGGGCTCGTCGCCGCCCGCGGCGATCCAAGGATCGACGTGGCGTTCGCCCCGCCGGGCGGTCGGAGAGTAGGCAAAAAAAAGGATGTCGCCCCGGGGGCGACATCCTTCCGAAAAGAGAGTTCGTCGGCGCCTACTTCGACGGCTCCACGGTGAACTTCAGGCCCGATGCCGCGATCTTGATGTTCGCGCCCTTCGTCTCGCTCTTCAGGTTGATCACGACGCCCTTGTCGTTTCGGAGGGACGAGACGCCCGCTCCCTTCCCCGCGGTCCCCTCGGCGCCCGCGGCCGCGTACACGCCGTTCAGATCCTCAACCGTCTTCAGGTTGTAGACGTTGCCGGACGCCTCCGCGCGCGTGACTCCCACTTCGGCCACGGAGAGGCCTTCCACCTTCACGTGATAGGTCTTGCCCTGGAAGGAAATCTCGCCGCGCCCCCAGCTCCAGCCGATTCCGGCAGCGACCGAACCTTCCGACAGGCGGATCGTGGCGTCCGGCGCCTTATCCTCCGCGAGGGCAGGCGCGCCGAGCAGGAATGCCACCGTTCCGAGTACTGCCAACCAGACGGTCCATCGACGTTGCATGGCTTTGTCCTCCCTGTCGGACGGGATTTAGCAAGCGTCGCGCCATCGCGGCAGAAGCCCTTGCGGGTGAGCAGTTAGTATGTCGGAGACGAGTCAGCCTATCCCTTCGCGCCTTTCGCCGCCTTCACGATGATGTCCGCCACCGCCTTCGGATTCGAGACGTAGATCGCGTGACTCCCTCCGACCTCGGCGACCGTCGAGCCCGCCCGCTTCGCCATCATCCGTTGAGCGGCAATCGGGATCATCCTGTCGTCGGTGACCAAGAGGTACCAGCTCGGCTTGCTCTTCCACGCCGGCTCCGTGATGGTGCCGCTCAACGCCTCGAGACCCCAGGGCACCTGTGACGCGGCCAGGAACTCGGCCTTCTCCTTCGGGACGTCTCCCGCGAACGAGGCAGGGAACTTTTCCCTGTCGAGGAAGAGGAACCCGTCCTGCGGCGGCAGGATCGGCGGCACCGGCGCTCCCGGGGGCGGGTCCTTGATCAGGGACTGCACGGACTCGCCCTTGTCGGGCGCGAACGCGGTGATGTAGACGAGCACGCTCACCTTCGGGTCGTTGCCGGCCTGCGTGATGACCGCACCGCCGTACGAGTGGCCGACCAGAATGACCGAACCCTTCTGCGCGGCGATCACCTGCCGGGTCGCGGCGACGTCGCCGGCGAGGGAGATCGTCGGATTCTGGACGACGCCGACGTCATGACCATCCTTCTTCAGGATGTTGTAGACGCCTTCCCAACCGGAGCCGTCGACGAAACCGCCGTGCACCAGGACGATCGAAGCCATGATGCCCCCTTTCGCGGCGGAAACTGTATCGGCGATGCGAGCGGGGGATCAAGCCGACTTCACCAAGTCGGAGTTCCCCCGATTTTCGCCGGGAACCTTCAGTCGCCTAGCCTTTCGCGCAAAGCGCACCCGCTTGTCTTCGCGACGGTCCGCCTCAGTCTCCGTGGCGCGCGACGATCGGGTTCTCCGTTCCCGTGCGCCATGGGAGTGCCGGCCACCAATGCTCCTGGGGCCTTTCCGCGGTGGGCTCGACGCTCTGTCCCGGCCGGGGAGAGATGACCACCGCGCCCGTATCGCGGGCCGCCGCAAGCGCTCGCTCGATGGGTTCGGTCCAGCCGTGCGACGCCAGGGCGAAGAGACCCCAATGTACCGGCAACATCACCGCGCCGCGCACGCGACGGTGGGCTTCCACGGCTTGCTCGGGACCGAGATGCCAGCCCGCGCGGTTCGGTCGCCTCGAAAAGGTGATACGGTGACCTCCTCGTTCGCTAGGCCGCCTGCCAGCTCTTCTTGCCTGACAGACTCCCCAACGAAAAGGCGAGAAAGCGCAATCGCCCCACGGCAAGCGTTTCCGCTGCATTTCCTGCCGTGTCCGCGGGAGCGCTCTATGCACTCCCGGAAAGACAAAGGCCAAAAGGAGGCCACCTTGATCCAAATCGCGACCTTTGAGAGCGAGACGGCCACGGATACCGGCGCAGACGCCATCCGACCCTTCCGCGTCCATTTTCCGGACGAGGCGCTCGCCGACCTGAAGCGCCGCGTCGCGGCGACACGGTGGCCCGAGCGGGAGCTCGTCCCCGATGCTTCGCAAGGCGTGCAGCTCGAGACGATGCAGAATCTCGCGCGCTATTGGACGTCAGACTACGACTGGCGCAAGGTCGAAGCGAGGCTGAACGCCTTGCCGCAGTTCATGACGAACATCGATGGGCTCGATATCCACTTCATTCACGTTCGGTCGAAACATCCGAATGCGCTGCCACTCATCGTCACGCACGGGTGGCCCGGCTCGATCACCGAGCAGTTGAAGATCATCGATCCGCTGACGAATCCCACGTCCCATGGCGGGACCGCCGCCGACGCGTTCGACGTCGTGATCCCGTCGATGCCAGGCTACGGGTTCTCCGGCAAGCCGACCGCCACAGGTTGGGATCCGGACCGCATCGCGCGTGCCTGGACCGCGCTGATGAAGCGCCTGGGGTACACGAAGTTCGTGGCGCAAGGCGGCGATTGGGGCGCGCTCGTCACCGAGTTGATGGCCGTGCAGGCGCCGGCGGGATTGCTCGGCATCCACATTAATATGCCGGCCGCCGTTCCGGCCGAGATCGACAAGGCGGCCTTCGCCGGTGCCCCGGCGCCGTCCGGCCTCGCCGCCGACGAAAGGCATGCGTATGACCGACTCGTCTTCTTCTACACGAAGGGCCTCGCTTACGCGCAGGAGATGGCGAACCGTCCGCAGACGCTCTACGGGATCGAGGATTCACCGATCGGGCTGGCCGCCTGGATGTGCGACCACGACCTGCTCAGCTACGAGATGATCGCGCGCGTCTTCGCGGGTGGGGAAGAGGGCCTCACGCGCGACGACGTCCTCGACCTCATCACGCTCTACTGGCTGACACGCACCGGAATTTCGTCGGCCCGCCTCTACGGGGAAAACAGGCACGCCTTTTTCGCCCCAAAAAACATCGCGATCCCGGTTGCCGTGAGCTTCTTTCCGGATGAGCTCTATCCCGCACCGCGGAGCTGGGTCGAGCGCGCGTATTCCAAGCTCATCTACTACAACAAGAACAACAAGGGCGGGCACTTCGCGGCGTGGGAGCAGCCGCAGTTCCTGGTGGCGGACCTTCGCAACGGATTCCAGTCACTGCGCTGATTCTGCCCTGGCCCCCTCTCCATAGCCCCCTCCCCCGCGGACGGGGGAGGGGGGATAGGACCCCTCACCTTGCTCTCTCCCCCAGCGGACTGGGGGAGGGGAGTCGTCAAGCAGTCCCCAGGCGCTCGGAGATCAGCCGGTCGGCGCGCGCGAAGTCGACCTGATCGACGCTCGTCGCCTGACTCGTGAGCTCGTCGAGGATCTCCTCCTGAATTGCTCCGCGCCGCTTGGCCTCGGCGTAGGGGATCGTGTGGAACATCACCATCGAATAGCGGGGGATGAAACGACCGGGGTGCGTCTCCTCGAGGCGGAAAGAGAGATCCTTCTTCAGCTGAAACTTCGGTTCCCGCACGGTCGAGCGCATCTCGATGTAGTTTTCGAGGGCCATCTCGGCGATTGCGTCGGTATTCGGCCGACGGCGCCTTTCGAATTCCCCGAAGACGTCACTCCACGGCCGATCCGGATGGTCCAGACACCGATCGAAGGCACTGCAATCTTCGAACGCCGCGTTCATTCCCTGCCCGTGGAACGGGACGATCGCGTGCGCCGCATCGCCCAGGACGAGCGCCTGATCCTCGAACGACCAGGGCTCGCAGCGGATCGTCTCGAGATGCCCGGTGGGATTTTCGAAGAAGTCCTCGATGAGACTCGGCATGAGCGGAATCGCGTCGGCGAACCGGCGTTCGAAGAGCGCCTGAACGGCGGCGGGCGTCGTCAGGACCTCGAAGCTCTCTTCTCCGCGATTCGGCAGGAACAGGGTCGCGGTGAAGCTGCCGTCGGCGTTGGGCAGAGCGATCAGCATGTATTCGCCCCTCGGCCAGATGTGCAGGGCGTTCCTCTCCATCCGGAAACCGCCACCCGGCGCCCCGGGGATCGTGAGCTCCTTGTACCCGTGGCCGAGCGGCTTCTCGTCGAGCCATCCGCCGGTCTGTTCCAGGATTGCGGCGCGGACCGCCGAGGCGCTTCCATCCGTCCCGATGAGGACCTCGTACGGTGTTTGGGGCTCGGGGCGCTCCGCGGCCGGGAAACGCACCTTGCGCTTTGCAAAATCGACGCCGCGGACCGTCTCTCCAAACCGGATCGAGACTCGGCCGGTCGATTCGGCGGCCTCCACGAGGAGCGTATTCAGGCCCCCGCGCGACACCGAGTAGATGACTTCGTGCGGCTTGTTGCCGTAGGGAATGAGCCGCAGGCGCCCTTCCTCGTCGTGGAGCATTCTCCCCGCCATCGGAATGAGCGAGGGCCGGAGGCTCTCCATCACGCCGACCTCTTCGAGCGCGGCGATGCCGCGATTGGCGAGCGCCAGGTTGATGGAGCGCCCCGCGGACGTCGACGCCGCCGTCTTCCGGGGATCGGGGCGACGCTCGAGGAGCGTCACGCGGTACCCGCGCCTGGCCAGAAAGATCGCCAGGAGCGAGCCGGCGAGACCGGCGCCGACGAGCGTGATCTCGGAGGTGGAGCGGGGGGTCTTCAAAATGTCATCCCGACCCGCCCCGGCTTCCGGTCATCCGGAGCGAAGCGAAGGATCCCGAGCTTCCTCGCCGACGATGCCGCGACCGGCTCTGGGCCTGCCGAGTTCTGGATCCCTCGCTGTCGCTCGGGATGACAGCGTCAGAGTGAGGTGCATTCTTCACAGCGCGCCCCGAAGGATCTCGACGAAGCGGTGGACCTCCTCGTAACGGTTGTAGAGCGGGACGGGCGCCGCTCGAATCACATCCGGCTCGCGCCAGTCGCAGGTGACGCCGGCGGTTTCGAGTCTTTCCAGGACGGTTCTTCCCGGGCTCTTCGACTTCACGCGCAGCGAGAGCTGGCATCCCCTTCGGCGCGGATCGTGCGGGGTCAAGATCTCGACCGCATCGCCGATTTCCCGCTGGAGCAGCCATTCGAGGTAGCCGGTCAGGCGGAGCGACTTCTCCCGCAACGGCTCCATTCCCCCCGCTTCCATGAAGACGTCGAGGGAAGCGCGAATGGCCGCGAGCGAGAGGATCGGCGGATTCGAGAGCTGCCATCCCTCCGCGCCCGGGATCGGCTGAAATCCGCTCTCCATCCGGAAGCGCGATTTCTTGTCGTGGCCCCACCAGCCGGCGAGACGCGGCAAGTCCCGCTGCATGCCATGCCGCTCGTGGACGAAGCAGGCGCCCACCGAGCCCGGGCCCGAGTTCAAATACTTGTACGTGCACCAGACGGCGAAGTCCAGGTCCCAGTCGTGGATGCGCAGCACCAGGTTTCCCGCCGCGTGCGCCAGGTCGAAGCCGACGACGCATCCCTTCGCGTGCGCGAGCCGCGTAATCTCCTCGATCTCGAACGCCTGGCCCGTGTAGTACTGAACTCCCGGAAGCAGGACCAGGGCGATCGAGTCCCCCTCGCGTTCGAGGACTTCGGCGACATCCGCTATCTGGATGGTTTGCCGACCCTCGCGGGGCTTGAGCCGGATGAGCGCCTCGGCCGGGTCGAAGCCCTGGATGACGGCCTGAGATTCGAGCGCGTAGTCGTCCGAGGGAAACGCATGCTCCTCGAGGAGGATCCGGTACCGCTGCAGCGTGGGCTTGTAAAAGGTCGCCATCATCAAGTGAAGGTTGACCGTGAGCGAGTTCATCGTCACGACTTCGAGTGGCGAGGCTCCCACCATCCGCGCCATCGGGGAGGCCAGGAGCTCGTGGTAGGGCAGCCACGGGTTCTCCCCCTCGAAATGCGCCTTGACGGCGAGCCGCTTCCACTTTTCGAGCTCCTCGTCGACGTACTTCCGGGTTCTCTTCGGAAGGAGCCCGAGCGAATTGCCGGCGAAATAGATCTCTTCCTCGCCGTTCTCGCTGCGGGGAATGTGGAATTCGTCCCGGAACCGCCCGAGCGGGTCGCCGCGATCCAGCGAGACCGCGAAGTCGCGTCCGGCCTGGAACGGCTCGCTCACCGGCGAGCCGCGTCGCGCCTGGGAGAGACGACTCCGCCGAAGCGTGCCGCGGGAAGATCGAGCCACTCGAGCGCCGTGCCGTGCAGCAACCGCGCGCAGATTTCCTCGGGGAATCCGCACGCATCGATCAGCTCTCCCGCGCGACCCTCGCCCAGCGGGAAGGGATAGTCGCTGCCGAGGGCGATCCGATCGGGGCCCATCAATTCCACGAGGTAGCGCAGCATCAGCGGATCGTGCACGAGCGAGTCGAGGTAGATCCGGCGCAGATACTCGCGCGGCGAAACGGCGTTGGTCACGGCGCAGAGGTCAGGCCGCGCTTCGAAGCCGCGGACGATTCGCCCGATCGTCGCCGGAAAAGCCCCGCCGCCGTGCGCGAACGCGATCCGCAGGGACGGCAGCCGCTCGAGCACTCCGCCGAAGATGAGCGAGCAGATCGCGAGCGATGTTTCCGCGGGCATCCCGACGAGCCAGGGGAGCCAGTAGCGCGTCATCCGATCCCGGCCGGCCATTTCCCACGGGTGGACGAAGACGGCGGCGTCGAGCTCCGCCGCCGCTTCGAAGACCGGAAAGAGCTCCGGGCTGTCGAGGTTCGCTCCGTTGACGTTCGAGCCGATCTCGACACCGGACAGGCCGAGTTGCCGAACGCAGCGCTCGAGCTCGGCAATCGCGAGGTCGGGGCTCTGCATCGGGATCGTTCCGAGACCGACGAAACGCGCCGGGCGCGCGGCCACGACGCCGGCGATGTGGTCGTTGAGATGCCTCGCGAGCTCGAGCGCGGGACGCGGGTCCGCCCAGTAGCTGAACAGGACCGGAACCGTCGAGAGAACCTGCACGTCGACGCCCGCCGCATCGCATTCGGCCAGCCGCGCCTCGACGTTCCAGCTGTTGCTCTCGATCTCGCGGAACAGCGAGCCGTCGATCATCATCCGCGCGCGGCCAGGCGCATCGTGCTCGATCCGGACGAACCTCTCGCCTCCCGGCGCGTTTCGGAAGTCGGGCAGCCTCTCGGGAAGGATGTGGGTGTGGACGTCGATCTTCAGCAAGTCAGCGGGCCGGCGCGGGCATCACCGTGCCGCACTTCTTGCAAGTGCGCTTCTTCTCGTCCGCGAAGAACCGATCGAAGATGGGCGGGAAATCCTTTTCGACGTTCTTGAGAGTGAAGAACTCTTCGTACAGCAGGTTATTGCACTTGTCGCAGTACCACTGGAGTCCATCTTTTTCGTGCGGGAGTCGCTTGCGTTCGATGACGAGACCCACGGAATTCGGCATCCGCTGTGGCGAATGGGGGACGCGCCCCGGAAGGAGAAAGATCTCGCCGGCGCGAATCGGGATGTCCACGGCCTTCCCGCCCTGGATCGTCTTCAGGACCATCTCGCCTTCGAGCTGATGGAAGAACTCGGGCCCCTCGTCGATGTGGTAGTCCTTGCGGCTGTTCGGCCCGCCGACGACCATGACGATGAAATCGGCGTCCTCGTAGACCTGCTTGTTGCCCACCGGCGGCTTGAGCAGGCTCCGGTGCTCGTCGATCCACTTCTGGAAATTCAGCGCCTTCGATTCCATGGCGTTCCTCGGCCGCGGCGTTCGGCGCCGCGCACGCCCGGTTAGTATATCGGCGTGAATCCGTCCTCGAGGAAGCCGGCCGTCGTGTCCACTCGCGCGCCGCGGCCCCTCGGTCCCTATCCGCACGCGCGCCGGGTCGGCAACCTGCTCTTCCTTTCCGGGATCGGCCCGAGGCATCGGGAGACCGAGCAGATTCCCGAAGGCATCGAAGCGCAGACGCGCGCGTGCATCGAGAACGCGAAGGCGATTCTCGAGGACGCCGGGAGTTCGCTCGAGAAGGTGGTCGATGTTACGGCTTTTCTGACCGACATCGACCGCGACTTCGCCGCGTTCAACCGGGCTTACGAAGAGTATTTCGGGGCGATCCAACCGACGAGAACGACCGTCGGCGTCGTCGCGCTTCCGGTTCCGATTTCGGTCGAGCTGAAGGTCATCGCCGAGGGTTGACGCAGGCGGGGCGCACGCGAGTGCCACCCGAACCCCCGCCGATCACCGCGGCGTCTGGAACTGGAATCCCATCCGGCTTCTCACGTCGGGAGGTAGCTTCGGAAGCGCCGACCGGGGAATGAAGAAGCTCGCGAGAGCCGAGAGGTCCGCGAAGACCTTGTGACGCTCGGCCGCCCGGTCGAGGTACTCGTGACCCGAAGTGCCGCCGGTGCCGATGCGGGTGCCGATCATTCGCATCGCCATCTGGGCGTGGCGCTGGCGCCAGGTCGTGAAATTCCTTTCGATGTCGGCCAGGAGCGCCAGCAACCGGAAGGGCAGGTGCAGAATCGGCTCGTCCCGATAGAGATGGATGAGGAGCGCCGCCTGGAGCGCCCGCCGAGAGAAGTGACGTCCCGGCGCCGCCACGGGCTCGCCGGTCCCCTCTTCGAACAAGTCCGCGAACCGGCTCGCCGTTGCCTCGACACCCGCCAGCTGTTTGGTTTTCTCTTCCTCCGTCAGGGTCGGGTTACTCCGGATCGAGGCGCGGTCGGTTGCGAGCATGGCGTCGACTGCCTGTCGATACTCCCGCCAGAAATCGAAATCGCCGAAGTGCAGGAAAGGAGTTCGCTCGAGCCAGCCCTCGATCAAGTCGAACAGAGACGGCTCCTTCTCGGAGGCCTCGACGCGCGCGGCGTCTCTTTCGGTGAAGCGCGACGTGTAGGGAGCGTCCTGGATCTGAAGCCGATTCGCGCGCCGCATTCCGAGTTTGTTCTCGATCAATCGAAATTGAACGCTCTGAAAGCCCGAGGCGGGGATCAGGTCGTCCCGGAAATCGAGGAAATCGAGAGGAGTCATGGTTTCCAGAACGTCGACCTGTTGAAGGAGGACGCGCTGGATCTCGAGGATGCGCCCCAACCGCAGGACGGCCTGCCCGAGATCCTCCTCGGGGACGGGAGAGCTTCGAAAGGTCGCGAGCACCGCGTCGAGCTCCCACAGAATCTGTTTGAACCACAGCTCGTACGCCTGATGAACGATGATGAAGAGCATCTCGTCGTGCGCAGGCCGGCCATGGAGGGCGCTCTGCATCTGCTGGCATCCGAGCAGCCGATCGAGCTGGAGGTAGTCCGCATAGTAGAGGGGAACGCGCGGCTTTTCTTTGCTCATCTGAGCGTGCTTCGTACCATGACGACCGGAGCGATTCAAACCGCCGACGCGCGTGTCGTCGCGCCCTCTGTGCAGGGGCGGGGCTTGTCCCCGCCCGCGGTGATCGGCGACCGTTGACGTTTTTGCCGATGCGCCGGTCCGGGCGGCCGCAAGGGCCGCCCCTACACAGACGGCAGCTCGATCCGCCCTCCAGATGTCGGGGCGGGGCTCGTCTCCGCCCGCTTGAATTGCGTGGCGGATGTGCTTCCCGGCTCGGCGATGTCGTAATGTCCATCGGAGGGTAGGATCTCCTCGCCGTGAAACGGATCCTCAACTTCATCGATGGCCAGTTCCGGCCGCCGTGCTCGGGGCGATACCTTCCGAATCTCAATCCGGCGACCGGCCAGGTCATCGCCGAAATCGCCGAAAGCGGTCCCGAGGACGTCGACGCCGCGGTCGGCGCGGCGTCCCGCGCGTTCGAGTCGTGGCACAAAACACCCGCCGAAGAACGATCCCGGCTCCTGATCCGGGTCGCCGAGCTCATCGAGGAGAACTTCGACGAGCTGGCGCGCCTCGAGTCGGAGGACAGCGGGAAACCGATCGCGCTCGCCCGCCGGATGGACGTGCCGCGGGCCATACTGAACTTCCGCTTCTTCGCGACGGCGATCCTGCACGCCGAAACGCGCGCGCACGTCACGGACGATCGCGCCCTCAACTACACCCTCCGTCAGCCCCTCGGCGTCGCCGGGCTCATCTCCCCGTGGAACCTGCCGCTCTACCTCCTGACCTGGAAGATCGCTCCGGCGATCGCCGCCGGGAATTGTTGTGTGGCCAAGCCGTCGGAGCTCACACCGCTGACTGCCGACCGGCTTGCGGCACTGACCTTGGAGGCGGGCATTCCGCCGGGCGTCGTCAACATCGTGCACGGCCCCGGAGCGAGCGCAGGTCGAGCCCTGACGTCGCACCCGAATGTCCCGCTCATCTCGTTCACGGGGGGAACGAAAACGGGCGCGGACGTCATGGCCCGCGCGGGCCCGCTCTTCAAGAAGGTATCTCTGGAGCTCGGAGGGAAGAACCCGAACATCGTGTTCGCGGACGCCGATTTGGAGCAGGCGGTCGCGACCTCGATTCAGTCGAGCTTCGCCAATCAGGGGGAGATCTGCCTCTGCGGATCGCGTCTGTTCGTCGAGACGACGATCTACGACGAGTTCCTCGAGCGCTTCCTGGCGGAAACGAAGAAGCTCCGGATCGGAGACCCGCAGGACACTTCGACGGACGTGGGCGCACTGGTGAGCGAGCCGCACCTTAGCAAGGTCGAAGGTTACGTCGAGCTCGCGAAAGAGGAGGGCGGCGCGATTCTCCTCGGCGGAAAGCGCCCCGGGAATCTCCCGGAGCACCTCCGGAACGGATATTTCCTCGAGCCGACGGTGATCACCGGCCTCGACTGCCAGAGGCGCGTCATGCAGGAGGAGATCTTCGGTCCCGTCGTCACCGTCACGCCCTTCGATTCCCCCGAAGAGGCCGTCGCCTACGCCAACAGCACGCGCTATGGACTTTCGTCGAGCGTCTGGACCCGGGACCTCCAGAAGGCCCATCGAGTCGCCGCGGCGATCGAGAGCGGGACGGTTTGGGTCAACACGTGGCTCCTGCGGGATCTTCGCGTTCCCTTCGGCGGAATGAAGGAGAGCGGTGTCGGCCGCGAGGGCGGGTTCGACTCGCTCGATTTCTTCACCGAAGCGAAGAACGTCTGCATCAAATTGTGAGAGGTCGGGCCCGCCGCGTCATTTAGGGATGCCACGCGAGTCGCGTCTGTGTCGGGCGGGGCTCGTCCCCGCCCGCATTCATCGGAGAAGTAGCAACGCTCTAGGCGGCCTGTCGGATCGGCAGCTGCCGACCCGAGTTCGGCCTGGATTTGCTGATATCCAGCGGCGAATCGCCGCCCTCAGGCCGTCGCGGGTCGGCGGATCCGGGCGAACCGCAGGGTCCAGCGCAGCGCGCGCGTCGTCGCGATGATGAGAGCCGGCCCGCCGATGAGTCCCACGGGGACGAGCCACCAGCCGAGAACGTCGCGGGCCGCGGGGTCGCTGGTCACTCCGATGTTCAAGATCTCATGCGGTCCGACCCAGGCTCCGATCTGGCTCGGAGCGAAAATCTTGAGAACCCCCGACAGCGTCAGCGCGGCTCCCGTCGCGTACCCCACGATGCCCAGCACGAAGAGCACGAAGCCCCAGATGCTCAGGGTCGACCAGCGATGGATTCCGCGCATCACGACTCGAGGGGACAGGCTGCTGCGAGCCCGAGTGACGAGGGCGTCGGCCTGGTAAAGAGGCGCGATCTGCTCCGGGCTGCCGAGAGCCTTCAGGATCGCGACCAACCGCTCTTCCGTGAGCTCGCCGCTCGCTTCGGCGCGCTCGAGGATGTGCCCTCGAATTTCCTTCAGGATCTCGGAGACCTCGTCGGGCGGCAGCTCGCCCAGGCTGCGGCGCAGCTGCATCAGATAGGAATCGATCTTCTGCTGGAGCTTTTCCGGGTGACTCATCGCTCCTCCTTCGCCAGGATCGGCTCGATCAACGAGTCGATGCGGGCGAGAAACGTCGAGGCGTGGCGCGCCATCGCGGCGGCTCGACGGCGCCCCGACGGCGTCAGCCAGTAGTACTTGCGGGGATGGCCCGCGTCCGACTCGACCCACTCCGCGTCGATGAAGCCATCGCGTTTGAGCCTGCCGAGAATCGGGTAGATCGTTCCTTCCGAGAGCAGCAGATCCGAGTGAGCTTCGAGCCGGCGAATGATGTCGAGGCCATAAAGCTTTTCCTTCCAGAGACTTGCGAGGATCACGAGGTCCAGCCAGCCCTTGCGGATCTGCGTCTCCCAATTCTCGGTCGGGGTCGAGGTCGATCCGGCGTTCGGTGCCATGCATAGGCATATACGTTGTATTACAAGGTATGTTTCGAATGCAGGGCGGGACGTCCCCAACTGTATTGATCGGAGAAGGACCATTGCGAGCGCCAGCACCGGCCTGGCGGGCAGCCGCAAGGGCCGCCCTCTCGGGGGTCAGGGGCGGGCCGACGCTTCCAGGCCTCGCCGTGTGAGCAGGTAAGTCGCGAAACTGCCCAGCCAGTGGCCCCCTTCATAATGCTCGCCGGTCACGGCCGCCAGCCCGCTCGCCGAGTGCGTCCGCGCCGTGGCCAGCAGGGCCGCGCGTCGCGCATCGTCCGCCGGCAATCCCGAAGCGATGCCTTCGAGCATCCACGCGCGACTGAGATTCAAGCCGTCGAGATGCGCGAGCTTGCCATCCGTCTTGTCGGTGACGACGCCGATCGGAAGCCAGGCGCTCGATCCATCCTTCGGCAGCCGCGGCAGGAACGCGGTGAGCCAGGGCGCGAATTCCGCGGGCGGCAGGACTCGCCGCATGACGTCCGCCTCCCCCAGACAGGGCGACAGAAAATCCTGGCCTGACGGTTCGTAGCCGATGGGGCAGTCGCGGTCCTGGAGATGGAATTCACGAATCTTGCCGACGAGCAGGCGCTCCAGAGCGGGATCCGACGCGTGCGCCCAATCGAGGATCAGACCGAACGAGAACGCGGTCTGTGGATGCTCGCCTTCACGGATGGGGTAGGCGAGCTTCGGAATCCACGCGCGCAGTCTTGCGGCGGCGGCGGCCTCGAGCGGCGCCAGAGTCCTGGACAGAGCCTGCCCGTCCGGCGACGGCCATTCGCGCAGCTCCAAAGCGAGCTGCAGCAGCCACGCCAGACCGTACGGCCGTTCGAAGGTCTCGCGGCCGGTTCCATTGAGGTATGCGACCTCACCGGCGATATTCGCCGGCGTGATGTTCGCGTTGAGCGCCGCCAGCGCATCCTTCGCGAATGGAGCGGAAGGGAATCGCCGTGACAGGCGCGCCAGCATCCAGTGCCCGTGCACCGCCGAATGCCAGTCGTAGCATCCGTAGAACGCCGGCGTGAGCTCATGCGGCGGCTTCGCATCGGCCGCTGAGTTCAAGACGTGGGTGATCTTGTTCGGATATTCCTGCCGCACGCAGGAGAGGGCGAGGGCGGCAAAGCGCCCGGCTGTTTCAGCGGAGAGGGCGTCTGGCCTGGAGGCCACCTGGGCTACCGAACCCGTGGCGCTGACGAGCGCCATGGCGACCGCGAGAACCGGATTTTGAAGGCGCATACCCGGCATCGTAGGTGATTCCAGGCCCCCGCTGGAGGGGTTGGTGACAGCGGGGATCGGTCGAAGAGAGACGCCGAACGGCCGACTCAGGAATCCTTCATCGACTTCCAGTTCTCCAGCCGATCCGCAATCAACTTCACGCGTTGCGCATTGTCGGTTCCGTCGAGGGTCGCCAGGTCGCCTGTCTCGGCGCGCAGGTAGACACCGACGGTCCGCAAATTCACCCTCGGCGGCCCTTCCGCGCGCGTCACCCAATACCCGCCCGCGCGGTCGGTGGACTCCAGCAGAATCTCCCCGACTCCCTCGAGCTGCGGGGTATTCGGGTCCAGGGGCCGCTCGCCGTTCCAGTAGTAGAAGATGCCCGACGGCTCTTTCTTCTCCCTCACCGCCTGGCTCCAGTACCTGACGGAGAGCTTGCCGTCCTCCCGCCACCCGCGGCCGGCAATCTCCAGAGCGCCGGCGCGGTCGCGCGCGACGCGCAGCAGGCTGATCGCCGACGGCTCGTCCGCGGTGCGCTCCGTCAGGGAGAACTGCCACCACAACCCCTCGATGCGCGAGCGGCGTCCTTCGTTCTCGATCGCCTTCCGCAGCTTCTCGCAGACGTCGGCTACATCGGCTTCGGCCGCTTCGTCGCCGTAGCGAATCGACGTCATGCCGAGGAGGTCGGTCGGCAGCTTCGCACCGTTGGCGTGGAGGATGTACGTCCGGCGCATCCCGAGAACGCCGCCGAAGAGGCCAGCTTCGAAG
>JBKPSZ010000029.1:0-14339 GCA_046735265.1 Acidobacteriota bacterium
TTGGGTGAGACATGCGAGCCGGCAATGACGGCGGCGAGCCGCGGGCGATCGGCGGGGTCGTTCTCGCGGCCGGAGCCTCGTCCCGCATGGGCTCGAACAAGATTCTTCTCCGCCTGGGCGGCGTCACCCTCCTCCGGCGCGCCGTCGACGCCGCGCTCGTCGCGGGGCTCGACCCCGTCGTCGTCGTTCTTGGACGCGAGGCCGAGCTCGCGCGCGCCGAGATCTCGGATCTGCCCTGCCGCCCGGTCGAGAACCCCGACTTCGCGAGCGGCATCCACACTTCTCTCCGCGCCGGCATCGGAGCGCTGCCGCCCGCCTCGAGCGCCGCGGTCGTGCTCCTCGCCGATATGCCGTTCGTCACAGCGCCGATGATCTGGGCGGTCGCGCAGCGTCACCTCCGCGGCGGCCATTCCCTCGTGCTCTCCGACTACGCGGGCGTCCAGGCGCCGCCGACGCTCTACGCGCGCTCGCTCTTTCCGGAGCTTCTCGAGGCCGATTCCGGGTGCGGAAAGAAGATCGTGGCGCGACACGCGGCGGAAGCCGCGCGCGTCGAGTGGCCGGCCGAAGCGCTCGCGGACCTCGACCGCCCCGAGGACTACGAGCGCGTCCGGGCGGAGCTCGAGGCGAAGAAGGCGGAATGCGCGCCGACCTCCTGATCCTCGCCGCCGACCTGATCCGGCGGGAGGAGCCCTTCGCGCTCGCGACGGTCGTGCGCCGCCAGCCGGCGAGCTCCTCGCAGTCCGGCGATATGGCTCTCGTGAGCGGCACGGGGCAGTTCCACGGCTGGCTCGGAGGCAGCTGCACGCAGCCGACCGTCGTGCGCGAGGCGCTGCGCGCGCTCGCCGACGGGAAGCCCCGCCTGATCTCGCTCTCTCCCGAGCCGGAGGCGGAACGCCGCCCGGGAGTCCTCGTCTTCCCGATGACCTGTCACAGTGGAGGCAGCGTGGACATCTACATCGAGCCGATCTCGCCTCCGGCGCGCTTCCTCGTGTTCGGTCTCTCTCCCGTCTCGCGCTCGCTCGCCCGGCTGGCGAAGGCGATGGGATACGCCGTGGACGTCGCGGATCCGGAGGCCGACCGGGCCCGGTTCCCCGAGGCGGACCGGTTCTGGACGGACCTGCGTTCCCCCGCGCCGCCGCTCGGCTCGCGTCCCTTCGCCATCGTCGCCACGATGGGGGAGCGCGACGAGGAGGCCGTCGAGGCGGCGCTCTCGACCGACCCCGTATACCTGGGCGTTGTCGCGAGCTCGAAGCGGTTCGCGCAGATCCGCGACAGCCTCGCGGCGCGGGGAATCCCGGCCGCTTCGCTCGCGCGGATCAAGAACCCGGCCGGGCTCGACATCGGCGCGGAGACCCCGGAGGAGATCGCCGTCTCGATCGTCGCGGAGATCGTCCAGGCGCGCCGGCGTGAGGCGCGCGAGCCGGTCTCCGCGGCGGCGTCGGCCACCCTGCCGACCGCCGTGCGGGAGGAAGCGATCGATCCGGTCTGCGGCATGTCGGTCGAAGTCGGTTCCGCGAAGCACCGCGCGGAACTGGGCGGGCGCACCTGGTACTTCTGCTGCGGGGGCTGCCGGGAGCGCTTCCTGGCGGCGCCTGAGAAGTTCGGCGCCGCCGCCGGAGCCGGAGCGCGCGGATGAGAGAGGAGATCCGCGCGCTCCAGGAGTCGATGGAGCGCGAGGGGTACATCGCCGAGCCCGCGATCGCGACCGCGCTCTTCCTCGCGACCGAGATGCGCAAGCCGCTTCTCATCGAGGGGGACGCCGGGGTCGGCAAGACCGAGATCGCGAAAGTGCTGGCCCGGCTGCTCTCGACCGAGCTCATCCGACTGCAGTGCTACGAAGGTCTCGACGTCTCGACCGCCCTCTACGAGTGGGACTACGCGAAACAGATGCTTCGCGTGCGTATGGCGGAGCCGGAGGGAAGCTCGCCGGCGGAGATCGAAGAGGTCATCTACTCCCGCGGCTACCTCCTCGAGCGGCCGCTCCTGCGGGCGATCACCCGGCGCGAGGCGCCGCCGGTCCTCCTCGTGGACGAGATCGACCGGGCGGACGACGGATTCGAAGCGTTCCTGCTCGAGGTCCTGTCCGATTTCCAGGTAACCATCCCCGAGCTCGGGACGCTTCGTGCCGAGCACGTGCCGTACGTCCTCTTGACCTCCAACCGCTCGCGCGAGATCGGAGACGCGCTTCGCCGGCGCTGTCTCTATCTCTACATCGAGCACCCGAGCTTCGAGAAGGAGGTCCGGATCATTCGGGCCCGGGTCCCGGAAGCGGGGGAGCGGCTGTCCGACCAGATCGCCCGCTTCCTCCAGGCCCTGCGCGGCCGGCGGCTCTTGAAAGCGCCGGGCGTGGCCGAGACGATCGATTGGGCGCGCGCTCTCGTCCGCCTCCACGCCGACCGGCTCGAGCCCGAGCTCGTCGAGCAGACGCTCGGCGTTCTCCTGAAGGACCGCCACGATCTCTCGGACGTGCGGGGGGTCGAAGTCGCATCCCTGCTCGAGGAGGCGGCCGCGGCCTCATGAGTGAGAGGGACCTGATCGCGCACCTCGCGCGGTTCGCCGGAATCCTCCGGGAGCGGGGGGTACGAACGGGCCTTTCGGACGAAGCCGACGCGGCCCTCGCCCTGACGCTCGTGGATCTCTCCGACCGCGACGAGGTCCGGCGGGCGCTCGCGGTCGCCCTGAAGATCCTGCCGCGCGACCGCTCCGTCTTCCGGGAGCTCTTCGACCGCTTCTGGACGGGCGAGGAGCCGGCGAATGTCCCTCGCGACGAGCGGCGCTCTCCGGACCGGGCGGCGGCGGCGCGGCGGCTCGCGGCCGCGCGCCCGAGCCGGGCGCGGGAGGAGATCCTCGAGCGCGAGTCCGAACGAGGAGACACGCCGGGATACAGTCCCGAGGCAGTGCTGCGGGGGAAGCCTTTCGAGGAATGCTCCGCGGCGGATCTCGCGGAGATGGAGCGCCTTCTGACGCGGCTTGCATGGAAACTCGCGACTCGGCGGAGCCGGAGGCTCGTTCCGACGGCGGGCCGCGGGCGCGTCGATCCGCGACGGAGCTTCCGCAAGGCGGTCGAGACCGACGGCGAGTTGCTCCGGCTCGCGCGCCGGGCGCGCGCGGTCGAGGAGCCGCGCCTCGTCGTCCTCTGCGACACGAGCGGGTCCATGGAGCCGCACACCCGCTTTCTGCTCTCGTTCCTGCTCTCCCTGAAGAAAGTGGCTCCCACGACCGAGCTCTTAGCTTTCAACACGCGTCTCGAGCGGTTGACCCCCTGGGTCTCCCCCGGCAAGCTCGCGCCGACGCTCGAGCGGCTCGCGGCGGGCGTGCCCGACTGGTCGGGGGGCACCCGGATCGGAGAGAGTCTCGCGGATTTCGTCGAGCGCTACCGGGACGAGCTCGTGGATCACCGCACGATCGTCGTGATCGTGAGCGACGGCCTCGACCGGGGAGACACGGAGCTTCTCGCCGGAGCCATGCGCGCGATCCGCTCGCGCGCGCGGAAGATGATCTGGTTGAATCCCCTCTCGGGAGACCCGCGCTTCGAGCCGACACAGCGCGGAATGGAGGCCGCGTTGCCGTATCTCGACGTCCTGGCGCCCGCGCACAACTTCGAGTCGCTCGAGCGCCTCATTCCCATCCTGGCTGCCTGACCGCGACGAGGATAGGTATGCGAACACCACGGCACCTTCGATTCCTCGCCTCTCTTCCGACGGTGGCTCTGTCCCTGCTCGTCCTGTCCGGTTGCGGCGCGAGGCCGCGTCGGAACGCCGTGCCCTTCGATCTCCAGTCCTACGCCGAGGTCCCCGGATTTCCGAGGGCCATTCGGTATTTTCCCCGCGATGCCGAGCTCGTAACGCAGTTCGAAAACGACTATCTCTATTCGCTCGATCGGGAGAGGGCGTTTCTCGGGATCGCCAAGGGCGGCACCCTGCCGCCGGCGGCATTCATCGCGATCTCCGGCGGCGGCGACAACGGCGCGTTCGGAGCGGGCCTGTTGAACGGATGGACGAAGGCCGGCACCCGGCCGGTTTTCAAGCTGGTGACCGGCGTCAGCACCGGAGCGCTCACGGCGCCCTTCGCGTTTCTGGGCTCGGCCTACGACGCGGAGCTCAAGTCCCTCTACACCAACGTCGCGATGACCGACATCGCGATCAGGCGCACGGCCCTCTCCGCGATCACGGACGACGCGATAACCGACACGGCGCCGCTCTGGAAGCTCGTTAGGAAATACATTACTCCGAAGCTTCTGGACTCGATCGCCGCCGAGCACGAGAAAGGGCGCGTCCTCCTCGTCGCGACGACGAACCTCGATGTGCGGAGATCCGTCATCTGGAACGTGACCAAGATCGCGGCGACGCACCATCCGAAAGCCCTGGAACTCGTCCAGAAGATCCTGATCGCGTCGGCCGCCATCCCGGGGACGTTTCCGCCGGTGATGATCGACGTCGTGGCGGACGGGAAGCCCTATCAGGAGATGCACGTCGACGGCGGGACGTCGGCGCAGGTCTTCGTCTATCCCGCGGCCACCAACATGCACATGCTGGCGCCGCGGGAACGGAAGCTCTACGTCATCCGAAACGCGCGGCTCGACCCGGAATGGGCCCAGGTGGACCGCCGGACCCTTCCGATCGCCTTTCGAGCGATCACGACCCTGATCCAGTCGCAGGGGATGGGCGACCTGTATCGGCTCTACGCAATCGCGCAACGAGACCATCTCGACTACAACCTCGCCTACATTCCGAAGGACTTCTACGTTCAGAAGAAGACCGATTTCGACACGACCTACATGCGAGCGCTCTTCGCCGTGGGGGAGGGCCTGGCGGTGAAGGGATACGAGTGGGCGAAGAGCCCGCCGGTCATCGTGACGGGAGGTTCCGATCGGCAGGCTTCCGCCGGCGGCATGGTGGTCCGCGACTTTTCGCCGCGTTGATGCGGAAGGTGGAAGCTCGCTCGGGGTTCGCGTGAGCCGGTTCTCCCGGCGGCGGACGATCTCGATGCGCGGCACCTGACCCGAAACCGATCAAAAGTGAGCGTCCCCCGGAGCCGACGACTTGCGGGCGCGGTCCTGGCCTTTTCCGCCGTCACGCTGTGCCGATGCGCGACGGCGGAGCGCCGCCCGGCGGTTCCCTTCGAGTTTCAGGCGCGGGCGAGCGTGGTGGGATTTTCGGAAGACATCCGCTACTTCCCGCGCGACGCCGCCCACGTCGAGGACTTCGAGAAGGAATACCTCTCGACGCTCGAGCGTGAGCGGGTATACCTCGGAATCCGCGGGAAAGACGAACCCATGCCTCCCTCGGTGTTCCTGGCGATCTCCGGAGGCGGCGACAACGGCGCCTTCGGCGCGGGCCTCCTGAACGGCTGGACGAAAAGCGGGACGAGGCCGATGTTCAAGCTCGTCACCGGCGTCAGTACGGGGGCGCTGATCGCGCCGTTCGCCTTCCTTGGATCGGCTTACGACGGTCCGCTGAAAGCCTTGTACACCGGTATCTCGATTCACGACGTTGCCGTTCAGCGTTCGATCCTTTCCGTCCTCTATTCCGACGCCATGGCGGACAACGCGCCACTCCGGAAGCTGGTGGAAAAGCACATAACCCAGGACATGCTCGAAGCCATTGCGGCAGAGCACGAAAAGGGACGTGTTCTTCTCGTCGCGACGACGAATCTCGACGTGCGCAGACCCGTCATCTGGAACGTGACCAAGATCGCGGCGACGCATCATCCCAAAGCTCTGGCACTGGTGCAGAAGATCCTGATCGCGTCGGCCGCCATCCCGGGCACCTTCCCCCCGGTCATGATCGACGTCGAAGTCAACGGCAAGACCTACCAGGAGATGCACGTCGACGGGGGAACGGCGTCCCAGGTCTTTGTGTATCCGGCCGCCATTCGGCTGCACGAGCTCGCCGAGCGGCAGCGGGCGATCTACGTCATCCGCAACGCGCGCCTGGACCCGGAGTGGGCCCAGGTGGAGCGGCGGACTCTCCCGATCGCCTTTCGGTCGATCACCACGCTCATCCACAACCAGGGGTTGGGCGATCTCTATCGGATCTTTGCGATCACCCAGAGGGACAAGATCGAGTACAACCTCGCCTACATCCCCGCAAGCTTCCAGTTCCCGCACAATTCGGATTTCGATACCTCGTACATGAAAGCGCTCTTCGGCCTGGGTGAAGAGATGGCGCAGAGAGGCTACGAGTGGTCGAAACGTCCCCCGGTCCTCGTTTCGGGAGTCGACGACGAGTCGTCGGAAAGGTCCCCCTAATCTCCCGCTAATCTGCGGCCGAAGCGCGTTGACGGCGCGGAGACACAAGGTATAGCTTGCACGCTCGCGCGGCTCCGATGCATGCATCGAGGCGGCGAGCCCCGCGTCGAGGTCGAGAGGAGGGCGCATGATCCCCGGACCCTTCGATTACCACTCCCCCAAAACGCTCTCGGAGGCCGTGGGTCTGCTCTCGCAGCACAAGGGTGAGGCCAAGGTGCTTTCGGGAGGGCAGAGCCTCCTTCCGCTCTTGAAGCTGCGGCTCGGCACGGCCGGCCACCTGGTGGACATCGGGCGGATCCCCGGGCTCGAGTACATCAAGGAAGAAGGGGGCATCCTCAAGATCGGCGGCCGAACCCGCGAGTCGGCGCTCGAGGCTTCCGACATCGTCCGGAAGAAATACCCGATCCTCGCCGACACCGCCGCCGTGATCGCAGACCCGATCGTGCGCAACCTCGCGACGGTCGGCGGAAACCTCGCGCACGGCGATCCGGCCAACGACCATCCGGCCACGATGCTCGCGGTGGGGGCCCAGGTCGTCGCGACGGGGCCCAAAGGGGAGCGCACGATCCCGATCGACCAGTTCTTCACCGGTCTCTTCGAAACGGCGCTCGAGCCCGACGAGATCCTGACCGAGATCCGGATCCCCGCGCCGGCGGGAAAGTCCGGGGGCGCCTACGTGAAGCTCGAACGCAAGGTCGGCGACTTCGCGACGGCGGCCGCCGCGGCCCACGTGACGCTCGGCGCCGGAGGCGAGGTCTCCCGCGCCGGAATCGCCCTGACCAACGCCGGGCCGACGCCGATCAAGGCGGAGGCGGCGGAAAAGTACCTGCAGGGGAAGAAGCCGGACGCGGCGGCGATCTCCGAAGCCGCCCGGCTCGCCTCCCAGGCGGCGCAGCCCGAAGCCGATCGCCGCGGCTCGGTCGAGTACAAGCGGGAGATGGCGAGAGTCCTGACGACGCGCGCCCTGAAGAAGGCGGTCGAGCGCGCGCAAGGAGCGTGATCATGTCGATGCACAAGATCGAGGTCACGGTCAACGGCGAGAAGAAGGCGGCGGAAGTCGAGTCCCGGCTCCTCCTCGTGCATCTCCTCCGCGAAGTGTTCCGCCTGACCGGCACCCACATCGGCTGCGACACGACCCACTGCGGCGCGTGCACGGTCCTTCTCGACGGCCATCCGGTCAAGTCCTGTACGGTGCTGGCGGCCCAGGCCGACGGCCGCGAGGTGATGACGGTCGAAGGCCTCGAGAAGGACGGCAAGCTCCACCCGATCCAGGAGGGGTTCTTCCAGGAGCACGGGCTTCAGTGCGGCTACTGCACTCCGGGCATGATGATGACCGGCTACGCCCTCCTCGAGACGAACGCCGACCCGAGCGAGATGGACGTCCGGCGCGCGATCTCGGGCAACCTCTGCCGCTGCACCGGCTACGTCAACATCGTCAAGTCCGTCCGGCACGCCGCCGCCGCGGCGCGGGCGAAGTAGGAGAGCGCCATGGCCAGCACGCCTCAAACGACTCCCGAAGTTGGCGGGATGGGTCACTCGATCAAGCGCAAGGAGGACCCTCGCTTCATCCGGGGCAAGGGCAACTACGTTGACGACATCCAGCTGCCCGGAATGCTGCACATGGACATCGTGCGGAGCCCCTACGCGCACGCGAAGATCCTGAAGATCGATTCGTCGAAAGCGCTTCAGATCCCGGGTGTCCTCGCGGTCATCACCGGCGAGACCCTCGCCCAGTTCAAGCTGCACTGGATGCCGACGCTCATGTCCGACACGCAGATGGTGCTTCCGACCGAGAAGGTGATGTACCAGGCGCAGGAGGTCGCGGCCGTGATCGCGACCGACCGGTACAAGGCGGCCGACGGCGTCGCCGCGGTCGAGGTCGACTACGAGCCGCTGCCGGTGGTCGTCGACCCGTTCAAGGCGCTCGAGCCGGGCGCTCCGGTCCTCCGGACCGACAAGCCGGACAAGAAGGACAACCGGATCTTCCACTGGGAGGCGGGGGACAAGGCCGGCACCGACAAAGCGATCGCGGCGTCCGACGTCGTCGTCCGGCAGAAGATCTACATCCCGCGCATCCACGTCGCTTCGATCGAGACCTGCGGCTGCGTGGCCGATTTCGATCGCGTGCGCGGGAAGCTCACGGTGTACATGACGACACAGGCGCCGCACGCGATCCGCACGGTCGTCGCGCTCGTGGCCGGGCACGTCGGGCTCTCGGAGGAGAAGATCCGGATCGTCTCGCCCGACATCGGGGGCGGCTTCGGCGGCAAGGTGCCGGTTTATCCCGGCTACGTCATCGCGATCGCGGCATCGGTCGTTATCGGGAAGCCGGTCAAGTGGGTCGAAGACCGGATGGAGAACCTTCAGGCGGACTCCTTCGCGCGCGACTACCACATGGAAGCGGAGCTCGCAGCGAAGAAGGACGGCACGATGACCGCGCTCCGGATCAAGACGATCGCCGATCACGGCTACGCCGACGCCGCTGCGAACCCGTCGAAGTTTCCGGCCGGGCTCTTCTCGGTCTGCACGGGCTCGTACGACTTCGGCACGGCGTTCGCGGAGGTGGACGGCGTCTACACGAACAAGCCGCCGGGAGGAATCGCCTATCGCTGCTCCTTCCGTGTGACCGAAGCGGTCCACGCGATCGAGCGGATGACCGACGTTCTCGCTCAGGAGCTCAAGATGGATCCGGCCGTGCTCCGGATGAAGAATTTCATCCCGCCCCAGAAGTTCCCGTACAAATCAGCCCTCGGCTGGGAGTACGACAGCGGCAACTACCCGGCGGCGCTCCAGAAGGCGATGGACATCGTCGGCTACGACGCCCTCCGCAAGGAACAGGCCGAGAAGAGAAAACGCGGAGAGCTCATGGGCATCGGGATCTCGAGCTTCACCGAGATCGTGGGCGCCGGGCCGTCGAAACATTTCGACATCCTCGGAATCAAGATGTTCGACTCCTGCGAGCTGCGCGTCCACCCGACCGGCAAGGCCACGGCGCGCTTCGGCACGAAGTCGCAGGGGCAGGGGCACGAGACCACATACGCCCAGATCATCGCGGAAGAGCTCGGGATCCCGGCGGCGCACGTGGAGGTCGAAGAGGGCGACACGGACACGGCGCCCTACGGGCTCGGGACGTACGCCAGCCGCTCGACGCCGACGGCCGGCGCAGCGGGGGCGATGGCCGCGCGCAAGGTCCGGGACAAGGCGAAGAAGATCGCCGCGCACCTGCTCGAGGTGGCGGAGGGCGACCTCGTCTGGGAGAACGGAAAATTCTTCGTCAAGGGAGCGCCGCAGAAGGCGAAGACGATCCAGGAGATCGCGTTCGCCGCGTACACGAACCACCCGCAGGGGATGGAGGCGGGACTCGAGGCGGTGGACTACTACGATCCGCCGAACCTGACCTTCCCGTTCGGGAGCTACATCTGCGTCGTGGACCTCGATCGCGGCACCGGCGAAGTGAAAGTCCGTCGCTTCGTGGCGGTGGACGACTGCGGCAACATCATCAACCCCATGATCGTGGAGGGCCAGATCCACGGCGGGCTGGCCATGGGGCTCGCGCCCGCGCTCTACGAGGAGATCAGCTACGACGAGAACGGAAACGTACAGGGGGGCAGCTTCATCGACTACCTGCTCCCGACCGCGATGGAGACGCCCAACTGGGAGACGGACAAGACCGTGACACCGTCGCCGCACCATCCCTTCGGCGCGAAGGGCGTCGGCGAGTCCGCCACGGTGGGCGCGCCCCCGGCCATCGTCAACGCGGTCGTCGACGCGCTATCGCACCTGGGTGTGAAGCACATCGACATCCCGATCACGCCGGAAAAAGTCTGGAAGATCCTGAAGGAGAAAGGGGCCGCGGAGTAGGTCCCGCGTCCCCTGCGCGGAGGAACGGCCCGATGGGCCGTCCCCGCCGCCGCGGGCCGTCAACGCCGGGAGGTCCTCTCTTTGAGCTCCGGCGTCAAGAGCCCGGACTCGAGGAGGCTCTCGCCGCCGGACTCCGGGAACTCGACCCCGGTGAATCCGCGACCCCAGTGGATCTTGCCGCCATAAGACGCGGTGCCCCTGCCGACGCCCGAACCGTAACCCCGATATCCATGCCGGCGAGACGACTTCTTCGTCTTGCGACTCGCCTCTCGAACCGTCGTCTTCTGGACCATGTGCCCTCCTTTCGACGATGGGACACTTGGAAATCAAATCCGCACCCGCGCCGGGAGCGCGAGATCCGTTTGCTTCAGGTACCAAGAGTTAAAACGCTAAGATGCCCTCGAAGGTTTCCGTTTTTGGCCGAAAGATTGCCCCCCCACCAGACCTTGACCGCCAAGTGGCCCGTGCTGACGTACGGCGCCGTGCCAACGATCGCTCTTTCGGAGTGGTCTTTCCGGTGCTTCGGGCTGGTCGAAAGTGAAATTTCCTGGAGCTGGGAGGAGTTCTCGCGCCTTCCCCGGGTCGAAGTCGTCTCCGACATCCACTGCGTCACTCACTGGAGCCGCTTCGACAACCGATGGAAAGGCGTCGCCGTCCGCGAGATTTTCCGGCGCTGCGGGACCGCTCCGGGAGCCGTCGCCGTCAGGGTGCATTCCTACGGCGGATACACGACGAATCTTCCGATCGAGGAGATGCTCTCTGACGACGTGCTTCTCGCCGTCGAGCACGACGGAAAGCCGCTCGAGCCCGAGCACGGCGGGCCCTGCCGCCTCGTCGTTCCGAAGCTCTACTTCTGGAAGAGCGCGAAATGGGTCAAGGCCTTCGAATTCCTCGACGTGAATGCTCCCGGCTTCTGGGAGGAGAACGGCTACCACATGCACGCGGATCCGTGGCGCGAGGAGCGCTACTCCGACCAGGAGACGGATGCGATGCAGCGGATGCGCGCGGACGCGGCGCGCAAGCTCCGGGGACGCTGAGCCGCGATCAGCCCGGCTCGCTCGCCCGGCCAGGAGCGGCGCTCTCGAGGTAGCCCGCTCGAACCGCCTGCAGCACCGCGCGCGTGCGGTCGCGCACCCCGAGCTTGGACAGGATGCTCGAGACGTGGTTCTTGACCGTTCCTTCGGCGAGCTGGAGAGCCCGGGAGATCTCGCGGTTGCTGTAACCGCCGGTCATGAGGCGCAGCACTTCGACCTCCCGCGCCGTCAGGGGATCCGGCGGGTCGAGGCGCGGAAATCGCGGTTCCGCGACGCCGAGGCCGCGCACGACGCGCTCGGTCACGACCGGCTGGATCGCCGTCCCGCCGGAGGCGACGGCGCGAATGGCGCCGACGAGCTCCGAGAGGGAGACGTCCTTCAGGAGATACCCGCGCGCCCCGGCGCGCAGCCCTTCGACGACGGCCTCGTCATCGTCGAACGTCGTCAGGATGATCGTGGGCGGCAGCCCGCCGTCCGAAGCGAAACGGCGGAGGACGTCGAGACCGCTCATCCGGGGCAGTTTCAGGTCGAGCAACACGACGTCGGGGTCGGCCGCGGGGATCTCCCGGACCGCCGTTTCGCCATCCGCAGCCGACCCGATCACCTCGATTCCGCCGTCGAGCGCGAGGAGACTCCGGATGCCCTCGCGAACGAGCGCCTGATCCTCGACGAGGAAGACGCGGATCACGTCGTTCCCGGCATGGGGAGGACGGCGCGGACCGAGAAGCCTCGCCCGGGCGCGGTCTCGATCGAGAGCGAGCCCCCGCGCGCTTCGAACCGTTCCCGCATCCCCGAAAGCCCGTGACCCGTCCGGACGGCGTCGGCGCCGCGGCCGTCGTCGCGGGCGCGGATCTCGAGCGCCTCGGCGCCTCGCTCGACGTCGAGCCACAGGTTCTCCGCGCCCGCGTGCCGGACCGCGTTCGTCACGATCTCCTGGACGCATCGAAAGACGGCCTCTCCGTCCGCGGCGTCTTCGACGGCGACGTCTGGCCCGACCGCGACGTGGATGCGGGGGCGCGGAATTCCGCTCGCGAGCTCGCGCAGGGCCGCCGGCAGATCGAGGCCCGCCGGCTCGCGCATGTCCGCGACGGCGCCCCGGACGTCCCCGAGGAGCAGGCGCGTGATCGACTGCGCCGCCTCGACGCGCGCCCGGGCGTCCCCTCCCGAGAGATGGCGCGCGATCTCGAGGTTCAGCGAGAGCGCCGTCAGATGGTGTCCGAGGACGTCGTGCATGTCGCGTGCGATGCGCGCGCGCTCCGCCTCTCGAGCGTTCTGCGCCAGAAGCTCGCGGGTCGCCCGCAGCTCCGCGTTGACCGCGAGGAGACGCTCGCGGGCGGCGCTCTCCTCCGCCAGGAGTCGGGCGAGCCGGTCGGCGACGAGCTGAAACGGGAGGTAGGCGGCCGCGAGAACGACGCCCCAGTGCCAGTTCCAGTGGAGCCAGACGACCGCGAGCATCGCGGCGCTCTGGAGAGTGATCCAGACGCGCGCGGGCTGCGGCGGCAGGAAACCGCCGAGCTCGAGCGCTACGACCACGAGCAGCGCGCCCTCGAGCCCGAAGCAGGGGGGCAGCGCGATCATCGCGAGGACGGCCGCCGTCTGGCCGGCGATCAGTGCCGTGATGGCCGGTCGGTCCGACCGCCGCGCGGGCGCGCCCGTCGCCTTCGCGAAGGCGGCGCCGAAGAGGAGGTACGAGGCGGCCCAGGCGGCGGCGGGAAGGCCCGGTGATTCCGGGGAGAGCAGCTGGAAAAGGAGAACCGGCAGGCCCACCGCGGCCCAGATCGCGAAGCCGGCCAGGCGAAGGATCTTCCTCGAGTCGTCGCGAAAGAGCATGACGCTCGCGCGCGAGTATAGAGCGCCCGGATCGTCTCGACCCCTGCCGGAAGTCATGGCTCCTCGGCCGTCCGAAACGTGACCTCCGGCACGCGCGGAATCGACGGCGGCTTTCTAGAGTGACCCGCGAAACAGAGGAGGCTTCCATGAAGAAGAAGTGGATCCCCGCGGTCATCGTCCTGCTCGCCGTCGTCGCTCTCGTCGCCGGAGCGCGATTCCTTCCGGCCGACGAGAAGGGGGAGGAAATCACGGTGCGAGGCACCGTCGTCGACATGCACTGCTACGTGACGCACGGCATTCACGACGCAAAACACACCGCTTGCGCGAACTCCTGCATCGCGCGGGGCGTCCCGGCCGGGCTTCTCGCCGACGACGGGACGCTCTATGTGCTCTTCGAGCAAAAGCCCTTCTCGGTGAAGGACCGGGTGGCCGGGCTCGCCGACGTGTCGGTCGAGGCGAAGGGGATCTCGGTCGTGCGCGGAGGCGTACGAGGGCTCCAGGTCAAATCGATCGAGAAGATCAAGCCGTAGCGCGCGCCCTCGCTTCCGAGCCGGCCTCGTCCCCGCCGCTCGGAGCCCTCGAGCCCCGGCTCCCGGTCGCCGCGCGGAGCCGGGGCGTCGCGTTTCCCGCCTTCCGCCGGCCCTGCGGTCGATGCCCGGTGCTCACCGGGCGCTCGAACCGCGGACGCGTTGACTCTCGGCGGTCCCGTTCGGGATAGAGTGTCGCCAGAATCCAGGAGGTGCCCCGGAACGAGGGTCCACGGCTGCAGTCCGTTCGCCTGGTCGAGGTCCGTCTTTTCATTTTTTGAGGAGGAAGAGATGGCACAGACGTTTTCCAAGGTGGCCGGCATCGTTCAGCTCATCCTCGGTCTCGTGGGTCAGTTCGCTCCGGGAATCGGTGCGGCACTCGGAACCGGCTCGGGAAGCAATATCTTCAACATCGTCTCGGGCGGCATCCTTTCGTACCTCGGCATGAAGGGGACCGAGTCCGGCCAGCGCACCGGCGCGCAGATCATGGGCGGATTGAACGGGCTCGCCGGCGTTCTGGGAGCGTTGGGTGTCAACAATCTGGCGGGCATTCCGATGAATCAGGGCATGGGCGCCAACATCATCAACCTCCTGATCGGCGCCTGGGGTCTCTGGGCCGGGTTTGCGGGACGGAAGACGGTCGCCGCGTAGGCCTTCGCGTCTCTCGATCTTCGCGGGGCAGGCGCGGCGAAGGCGCCTGCCCCTTTTCGTTCGCGGAGGACGATGAAGGCGATCCGCGTTTCGCCGCGGCAGCTCTGGCTGAGCGATCCGATGCTGGTCGCTCTGCTGGTCGTGCTGCTCGTCCTGATTTTCCTGATGCCGCTCCTTCCCGTAGAC
>JBKPSZ010000030.1:0-4686 GCA_046735265.1 Acidobacteriota bacterium
GCTCTGGCCCGCTTTCACGCACCCTATAATGACCGCCGTCTGGTCCGGGATCCTGGCCCGTTCCCTGTTTCAACGCTTCTTTCTGCGGCGGCTGACGTGGCGCGGCCGTCGCTTCGACGCGCGCGGAGCGCGCTTCTGATCTCGAGGAGGGCCGATGCGCTGGATGGGACTCGTGGGCGTCGTCGTGATTCTGGCCGTCGCCCTTCTCTTCTCGCGAAATCGCCGGGCCATTCGCTGGCGGACGGTCGGGTGGGCCTTCGCGCTCCAGCTCGCGTTTGCGTTCCTCGTGCTCTACTGGGAGCAGGGCAAGAACGCCCTCGAGCGCTTCTCCAACGGCGTCTCGCGCGCCATCGGCTACGCGGACCAGGGATCGGCGTTCCTGTTCGGCTGGCTCGCGGGGCCTCAGGACGAGCTCGGCGCGAAGGTCGGGCTCCCGATTGGCGGATTCATCTTCGCCTTCAAGGTCCTGCCGCTGATCATCTTCATCTGCGCGTTCTTCTCGATCCTCTACCACTTCGGAATCATTCAGCGCATCGTGCAAGCGATGGCGTGGGTGATGCAGAGGACGATGAAGGTCTCCGGCGCCGAGGCGCTTTGCGTCGCCGCCAACGTCTTCATCGGGCAGACGGAGGCGCCGGTCATGATCGCCCCATACATCCCGCGGATGACGACCTCCGAGCTCTTGACGATGATGACCGGAGGCATGGCTCACGTTTCGGGGGCGGTCATGCTCGCCTACGTCACGATGGGCGCCCCGCTCAAGTACCTGATCACCGCATCCGTCATGGCGGCGCCGGGGACGTTCCTGATCGCGAAGATCCTCTGGCCCGAGACCGAGGAGCCCGTGACGATGGGCGAGGTCCGCATGAAGGTCGAGAAGACGAGCGCGAACTTCATCGACGCGGCCGCCGCCGGCGCCTCGCAGGGGATGACGCTCGTCTTGAACATCAGCGCCATGCTGATCGCCTTCGTGGCGCTCGTCGCGATGGCGAACGGCTTTCTCGGATGGGCCGGCGGGCTTTTCGGCGCGACCGGCTTCTCGCTCCAGACGGTCTTCGGATGGGTGCTCGCGCCGGTCGCCTTCGTGATGGGGACGCCGAAGGCGGACATTCCGATCGTGGCCAACCTGATCGCCAACAAGACGGTGATCAATGAGTTCTTCGCTTTCTCGATGATGAAAGACGTCGTCGGGCAGCTCTCGGACAAGGGGAAGCTCGTCGCGACGTTCGCGCTCTGCGGGTTCGCGAACTTCTCGTCCATCGGAATCCAGATCGGGGGGATCGGAGGCCTCGCTCCCACGCGCAAGTCGGATCTCGCGCGGCTGGGACTGCGGGCGCTTCTCGCGGGATCTCTCGTCTCCTTCATGACGGCCTCGATCGCCGGAGTTCTCTTCGAGCTCGGCAAGTGAAGCCTTCGCCTCTCCTCGCGCGCCTCGACGAAGCGGCGGCGGCGGTACGCGCCCTGGGCGGCCCGGCGCCCTCCGTCGGTCTCGTTCTGGGATCGGGCCTCGGGGGATTCGCGGCGGGTCTCGCCGATCGGCGGGTCCTTCTCTACGCAGACATCCCGAACTTCCCGCACCCGTCCGGCGTCGTGGGCCACGCGGGGGAGCTCGTCCTCGGACGGGTCGGAAAGGCCCCCGTCGTCGTGCTCTCCGGAAGAATCCACTTCTACGAGGGGAGGCCGATGGCCGAAGTGGCCTTCCCGGCGCGGGTACTCGCGCGGCTCGGGGTGCGGGCGGTGATCCTGACCAACGCCGCCGGCGGCATCCGGAAGGGTCTGCGCCCCGGAAACCTCATGCTCATGTCCGACCACATCAACTTCTTCGGAACGAATCCACTGATCGGCGAGAACGAGGAGGCGCTCGGGCACCGGTTCCCGGACATGAGCGCGGTCTACGACCGGCGCCTCCGGAATCTCGCGAAGGAGACGGCGCGGCGGCTGCGCATCCCTCTTAAGGAAGGCGTGTACCTCGGAACGCACGGGCCGTCCTACGAGACCCCCGCCGAGATCCGCGCATTCTCGAGGCTCGGCGCCGACGCCGTCGGAATGTCGACCGTGCCCGAGGCGATCGCGCTGCGCCATGCCGGCGTGCGCGTGGCCGGGATCTCGACGATCACGAACATGGCGGCCGGAATCCTCCCCAAGCCGCTCGTGCACGAGGAGGTGCTCGAAGTCACGAAGAAGGTGAGCGCGCGCTTCCTCGCGCTGTTGAACGCCTTCGTGCCGCGCGTCGCGGCGGAGGTCGGCGGATGAGCTCGGATCGCGAAAGGGCCTGGATCGCCTCGGCGACCCGCGTGCGCGAAAACGCCGTCTGCAACCGGAGCGGCTTCGCCGTGGGGGCCGCTCTCGAAGCGGCCGACGGGGCGATCTTCACCGGCTGCAACGTCGAGAACTCGACCTACGGCCTCACGGTCTGCGCCGAGCGCGTCGCGGTCTGGAAAGCGCTCTCCGAAGGGGTCCGGCGCTTCACGGGAATCGCGGTGGTCACCGGCGCCTCGGAGCCGACTCCGCCTTGCGGCGCGTGCCGCCAGATCCTGTGGGAGTTCACCGGCGACATACCGGTGGTCATGGCGACGGTCGGCGGGGCGACGAAGCGCCGGAGGCTCTCCGAGCTCTTTCCGGAGCCGTTCGAGTTCTGATGCGGGCGGGCGGGGCGAGGCCGGGCCGCCGGGGGATCGCGGGCCGCTTCGCGTCGAGGACCCTCCTCTTCCTGGCTTCCGCCGTTCTGAGCCTCGCGGCCGCGGCGAAGTCGCGGGAATCGGTCGATCTCCTCATTTCGAACGCGCGCGTCGTCACCGTGGACGCGAAGGGATCCGTCTTCGATCCGGGCGCCGTCGCAATCCGAGGCGGCAGAATCGTCGCGGTCGGCCCCGCCGCGGAGGTCTCCGCTCGGTTCGGGGCCCGCTCGACGTACGACGCGCGGGGTCGGATCGTGATGCCCGGCCTGGTCAATACCCACACGCACGCCGCGATGACGCTCTTGCGCGGGGTCGCGGACGACATGCCGCTCGATCGCTGGCTCCGCGAAAGGATCTTCCCGGCGGAAGCGAAGAACGTGTCCCGGGAGTTCGTTTACGACGGCACGCTGCTGGCGGCCCTCGAGATGATCCGCGGCGGAACGACCACCTTCGCCGACATGTACTATTTCGAAGACGACGCGGCGAGGGCCGTCGAAAAGGCGGGACTGCGGGCCGTGCTCGGCGAGACGTGGCTCGATTTCCCGGTGCCGGACCACAAGGATCTCGCCGAATCCCTCGCGTACACGGAGGCGTTCGTCCGGCGATGGAAGGGGAACGCGCGTGTCGTTCCGGCGGTCGCCCCGCACTCCTCCTATACGTGCTCGAAGGAGACCCTCCTCGCGGCGAGAGATTTCGCGATCCGGAACGGAATCCCGATCCTGACGCACCTCGCGGAGACGACGAAGGAGCACGCCGACGCGCTCGCGAAGTGGGGCAAGTCCCCCGTGGCCTATGAGGAGGAGATCGGCTTCTTCGAGGGAACCGGGTCGTCTGCCGGAGCATTCGTCGTGGCGGCGCACTGCGTCGCCGTGGACGAGGCGGACCGCGCGATCCTGAAGCGGCGGGGCGTCGCCGTTTCGCACAACCCCGAGTCCAACATGAAGCTCGCCTCCGGGATCGCGCCGGTTGCGGCGATGGCGCGCGAAGGCCTCCTCTGGTCTCTCGGCACGGATGGGCCCGCCGGCTCGAACAACGACCTTTCGATGATGGAGGCCATGGACTTCGCGGGCAAGCTCGCCAAAGTCTCGACCGGCGATCCGACGGTGTTGCCCGCGCCCGACCTCGTGGCAGCGGCGACGCGTTCCGGCGCCGCCGCGCTCGGGCTGGAGAAGAAGATCGGCTCGCTCGAGTCGGGCAAGCGGGCGGATCTGATCGCGCTCGAAGTGCGCAACGCGCACGTCGAGCCGTTCAGCGATCTCTTATCGACCGTCGTCTACTCGGCGAAGGCCTCGGACGTCACCGACGTCTGGGTGGAGGGCGTCCGACTCCTCGAGAATCGCCGCTGGACGACCCTGGACGAGAACGCGATTCTGAACGCCGCGATCCGGTGGCGCCGGAAGATCGAGGCGTCGCTCGCGACGGGGAAAGCGGCGGCTCCGTGAAGACGATCTACGAGATCCTGCGAGCGAAACGCGACGGCCAGGAGCTCGCTTCCGAGGAGATCGCCGCGCTCGTGGCCGGCGTCGTTTCGGGCGACGTGGCGGACTACCAGGCCGCGGCCTTCCTCATGGCGGCGGTGATCAACGGCCTCTCCACCGCCGAGGCGGCGGCCCTGACCGAAGCGATGCGCGACTCGGGTGAGATCTGGGATCTCTCGGAGTTCGCGCCCGTCGTGGACAAGCATTCGACCGGAGGCGTGGGGGACAAGGTCACTCTCGTGCTCGCGCCGCTCGTCGCGGCGGCGGGCGCGCGCGTCGCGATGATGTCGGGACGCGGCCTGGGGCACACGGGCGGCACGCTCGACAAGCTCGCCGCGATCCCCGGCTTCCGCACCGACCTGGATCTGCCCCGCGTGCGGGAGACCCTCCGAAAGGTGGGGGCGGCGCTCTTCGCGCAGACCGACTCGGTCGCGCCGGCCGACCGGATTCTCTACGCGCTGCGCGACGTGACCGGGACGGTCGAGTCGCTCGCTCTCATCACGGCGTCCATCCTCTCCAAGAAGCTTGCT
>JBKPSZ010000031.1:0-5650 GCA_046735265.1 Acidobacteriota bacterium
CGCCCGGACACTCCAGCCCCCGCGGGCCGACCCCTCCTTCACGGCGTCGGCGATCGCTTCGCGGGATCCCTCGAAGGCCGGGACGAGCCCGCTCACGATCGCCGTGACGGCCGAAACGGCGATCGCGAAGAGAAGGACCGGGACCGAAAACTTCACGCGCGCGAGAACGGTCGCGTCGACCGGGCTTCGCGCGACGAGCAGCCGGACAGCGGCCCGGGCGATCCACCAGCCCGCGAGGCCGCCCAGTCCCGCGAGAAAGAGGTTCTCCGTGAGGAGCTGGCGGACGACACGGGGCCGCCCGGCGCCGAGCGCGGTCCGGACCGCCATCTCCTGTCGGCGGGCCATTCCGCGGGCCAGGAGCAGATTCGCGACGTTGACGCACACGATGAGGAGGACGAACCCGACGGCGCCCGCGAGAACCCGGAGGGCCGGCTTCATGTCTCCGGAGACTTCATCCCGGATCGGGAAGACGTTCGCCGTCCAGTACTTGTCGAAGCGCGGCAGCTCTTCCGACAGAGAGGCCGCGATGGCGCGCATCTGGGCGGACGCTTCCGAAAACGACACTCCCTCTCGCAGCCGGGCGAAGGCGGAGATGTACCGCCCCTTGGGCTCCCGCGAGTTCGCGCTGAACGTGAACGGGAGCCAGATGTCCGGCGGTTTGCCGACGAGCGATCCCGCTTTGAGGAAGAAGCCGAAGTCGCGCGGCGCGACTCCGATGACCTCGACCGGCCGGCCGTTGACGAGGATCGTCCGGCCGACGATCGCGGGATCTCCGCCGAAGAACCGCCGCCACGCTCCGTGAGAAAGCACCGCCACGGCGTCGTGGCCGTCCGGCCCCTCGTCGGGAGCGAAGCCGCGACCGAGGATCGGCGCCACGCCCAGCGTCCCGAAGAAATTCGACGTGACGTTCTGGGCGATCAGCTCTTCCGGTCGGGGACGACCGGTCAGGCTGACGCGAGTGTCGAAGAGGGCGGTCATGGACGAGAAGGCCGTCGCCCGCTCGCTCCAGCGGATGAAATTTGCGGGCGCGACGACGTTGCGCCGGCCGGGGCGGTCGGCGTTCTCCTCCCAGAGGACCACGAGCCGGTCCGAATCGCGAAAAGGCAGCGGCGCGATCAGGACGCCGTGCGCGATCGTGAAGATCGCCGTCGAGCCTCCGATGCCGAGCGCGAGCGTCAAGACCGTCACGGCGGCGAAGCCGGGATAGCGGCCGAGCGCGCGCGCGGCGCCCTTCAGGTCCTGCTTGAGCTCCTGGAGAACGGGAAATCCCCAGCGGTCGCGCCAGCGCTCTTTCGTGGCGTCGAGGCCGCCCAGGCGGAGCATCGCCTGGCGGCGCGCCTCCCCTTCGGGCATGCCGCCGCGAACCCTTTCCTCGACGTCCATCGCGATGTGGCTCTCGAGCTCCTCGCCGAGCTCGCGGGCGCGCCGGCCGCCGCGAAACGAGCCCGCGAGCCGCGCCAGGAACGACCGCAGGCTTCTCACGAACGGCCCCCCTCGGGATTCAGGAAGCGCGCGAGGATCGCCGTGGTCGTCTCCCACTCTCCGGTCTCTCTCTTGAGCTGCTTCTGGCCCGCGCGCGTCAGCCGGTAGAAGCGCGCCCGGCGGTTGTTCTCCGAAACGCCCCAGGAAGAGGCGACGCTCCCCTCCTGCTCGAGCTTGAGCAACGCGGGGTAGAGCGTCCCGTAGTTGACGGAAAGGCGGCCCCCGCTCGTCTGCTCGATCCGCCGGGCGACGCCGTACCCGTGGAGCGGACCCATGGCCTCGAGCGTCTTCAGGACCATCAGCGCCAGCGTGCCCTGCCAGACTTCGGTCTTCTCGTCGGCTTCTCTCATTCCTATGGCTCTCCCATAGGGATCCTGTTACGGCTCCTATGGGAAAGCAATACCAGGGACGCCCGACCGGAGAAATGGTTTCGGCCCCGCCCGCTAGAATCGCTTCCCCTCATGCCGCTCAAATCGGGAGCCCGCCTCGGGTCCGCCGGAATCCTGGCGCCGCGAGGCGCGTGGGATTCCCGGCTCGGGGCCTCCGAGATCCAAGCTCCCCATGGCGTCGTCGCCGGATCGCGCTGAGAGAGGAGAAACCCGAATGGCCCTGGAGCGCGCCCTCAAGACCCGCGACATCGTCCTCTTCAACGTGGCCGCCATCGTCGGGATGCGATGGGTGGCGCTCGCCGCGGCCAACGGGCCTTCGTCGCTCTTCCTCTGGGTGCTGGCCGCCGTGGCCTTCTTCATTCCGCAGGGTTTCGCCGTCACCGCGCTCGCGACCGCGATTCCGGAGGAGGGCGGCCTCTACGTCTGGACGTCGCGCGCCTTCGGCCCGCGGCAGGGGTTCCTCGCGGGATTCCTCTACTGGGCGAACAACGTCCTCTACTTCCCGACGCTCGCGCTCTCGACCGTCGTCTTCGCGCTGTACGTCTTCGGGCTCCGGTTCGCCGCTCTCGAGCAGAGCGCCGCGTTCACGGGCGGGGCCTCTCTCGTCCTCCTCGCGGTCGCGCTCGGCTTCAACATCGTCGGGATGAAGACCGGCCGCTGGATCCAGAACATCGGCGGCCTCGCGCAGTGGGTCCCCTCGATCGTTCTCCTCGTCGTCGGTGTGCTCGCGCTCGCCCGTTTCGGTTCCGCGACGCCCATGCCGGC
This sequence comes from Acidobacteriota bacterium, assembly GCA_046735265.1. GTDB lineage: Bacteria > Acidobacteriota > Thermoanaerobaculia > UBA5066 > Gp7-AA6 > DATBFU01. The sequence continues at coordinate 2,637 of JBKPSZ010000031.1, forward strand.
CGCCTCCCTCCTGCCCGATTTCGGCAAGCTCTCGACGGTCCTCTTCTTCGCGAACCTCTGCTTCGGGTTCGCCGGGCTCGAGCTCGCGCCGACGATGTGCGGCGAAGTCGTCGACCCGAAGAAGACGTTTCCGCGCGCGATCGTGATCTCGGCTCTGACGATCGCGGCCTGCTACCTCGTCGGAACGATCTCACTTCTCTGGGCGCTCCCGCAAAACGAGACGTCCATCATCTCGGGGGTCCTCCAGGCGGTGACGAAAGCCGGCGCCCGCGTGGGACTCCCCTGGCTCGGGCCGCCGACCGCGATCCTTCTGACGCTCGCCGGCCTGGGCGGCCTCGGCGCATGGCTCATCGGTTCGGCGCGACTGCTCTTCGTCGGCGGCCTCGACAAGTACCTGCCGCCCGTTTTCGCGCGGACGCATCCGAAGTGGAAGACCCCCTACGTCGCGCTCCTCGGCCAGGGAGTCCTCTCCGTGATCTTCATCCTCGCCGCGACGCAGGGCTCCACGGTGAAATCGGCGTATCTGAAGCTCGTCAACGCGACCCTGATCGTCTACTTCATCCCGTTCCTCTACATGTTCGCCGCCGCGATCCGCCTCGAGCGCCAGATCGCCGCGACGCCGGGCGCCGTCCCGGTGCCGGGCGGACGGGCGGGGAGTCTCTTCTGGAACGGCCTGGGCTTTCTGACGACGCTCGTGGCGATCGTGCTCGCGTTGATCCCGCCGGCGGACACGGCGGACAAGGGAGCGTTCTTCTTTCAGGTCGCCGGCGGAGCCGTCGCTTTCGCCGTCCTCGGCTGGATCTTCTACTGGCTCGCCACGCGCAAGGGCTCGCGCGTCCCGGACGAGCCCGCGGCCGAGACGCGCTCGCGTTCGAAGACGCTCTAGCTTTCGACCGAGCGCAGCGCCGCCGCCGCCGGCCGGCGTGCTTCGCCCTCGACCCGCCCCGGCTCGATGTGCGGCCGTCTCTTCTTTCCGCGGCCGATCCGCTGCTGGAGCCGGTCCATGTAGATGTAGAAGACCGGCGTCACGTAGAGCGTGAGCATCTGCGAGAAGAGGAGCCCTCCCACGACCGCGAGGCCGAGCGGCCGGCGCGACTCGGCGCCCGCCCCGAAGCCGAGCGCGATCGGCAGGGTGCCCATGAGCGCCGCCATCGTCGTCATCATGATCGGCCGGAACCGGACGAGGCAGGCCTCGTAGATCGCGCCCTCGGCGTCCTTGCCCCCGAGGCGCTGCGCCTCGACCGCGAAGTCCACCATCATGATGCCGTTCTTCTTGACGAGGCCGACCAGCAGAATGATGCCGACGAAGGCGTAGATCGAGATCTCGACACCGAAGATCAGCAACGTCACGAGGGCTCCGAAGCCCGCGAACGGCAGCGCCGACAGGATCGTCAGCGGGTGGATGAAGCTCTCGTAGAGCACGCCGAGAACGAGATAGATCACGAGAACCGCCATGAGGAGCAGCATGCCGAGCCCGCGCGTCGAGGCCTGGAAGGCCTGGGCCGTCCCTTGGAAGCTCGTCGCGATCGTCGCCGGCAGCGTCTTCCTCGCGACCCCCTCGACCGCGGTGACCGCCTCCGAGAGCGAAGTTCCGGGGCGCAGGTTGAAAGAGATCGTGACCGCGGGAAGCTGCCCGAGGTGGGCGACGGAGAGCGGGCCCGTGCTCTGCGCGAACTTGGCGAGCCCCGCGAGCGGCACGAGGTCTCCCGACAAGGACCTGACGTAGAGCAGGGAGAGCGCCGAGGGACCGGTCTGGTACTCGGGCTCAAGCTCCATGATGACCTGATACTGGTTGTTCGGCGCGTAGATCGTGGAGATCTGGCGCGAGCCGTAAGCCGTGTAGAGCGCGTCCTCGATGCGCTCGGGCGTGACGCCGAGCGCCGCCGCGCGGTCGCGGTCGATCTCGACGCGCACCTGCGGGTTCTTCAAGAGCAGGTCGCTCGTCACGTCCTGGAGTCCCGGCAGCTCCCGCATCTTGGCTTCGAGGAGCGGGGCGGACTTGTAGAGCTCCTTCGTGTCGGCCCCCTGGAGCGTGAACTGGTACTGGCTCTTCGTGAGGCTTCCTCCGATCCGGATCGGCGGTGGATTCTGGAGGAAGACCCGCATGCCCGGCACGGTCGAGAGCTGGGGCCGGAGCGACTGGATGAGCTCGTCCGGCGACTTCGAGCGCTCGGCTCGCGGCTTCAAAGTCGCGAAGACGATCCCCTGGTTCGAGGCGCCGCGCATGCCGATCGAGGACATGACTGTCTGGACGTTCGGGTCCTTGCCCATGATCGCCGCGACCTGCTTCTGTTTCTCGACCATCGCCTGATAGGAGATCCCCTGCGCCCCTTCGGTGAACCCGAAGACGCTCCCCTGGTCCTCGCTCGGCAGGAAGCCCTTCGGCATCTTCACAAAGAGCCACCCGGTCGCGACGAGGATCGCCGCCGAGAAGACCATCACGGCGCGCTTGCGTCCGAGAGTCCACCGCAGCGTCCTCTCGTAGAAGCCGACCGATCCATCGAAGACGCGCTCGAGCGCCATGTACACCCGGCCGTGCCCGGTTTTCCGTTCGTGCTGGGGCTTCAGGAAGCGGCTGCAGAGCATCGGCGTCAGCGAGAGCGAGACGAATCCGGAAATCAGGATCGCGGCCGCGATCGTGACGGAGAACTCGCGGAACAGGCGCCCCACGATGCCGCCCATGAAGAGGACGGGGATGAAGACGGCCGCGAGCGAGATCGTCATAGAGAGAATCGTGAAGCCGATCTCCCTGGATCCCTTCAACGCGGCTTCGAACGGCTTCTCCCCGAGCTCCATGTGTCGAACGATGTTCTCGAGAACCACGATCGCGTCGTCCACGACGAAGCCGACGCAGAGAGTCAGGGCCATGAGCGAGAGGTTGTCGAGGCTGTATCCCAGGACGTACATCACGGCGAACGTACCGACGAGCGACAGCGGAAGGGCGAGACTCGGGATCACCGTCGCGGAGAGATTCCGCAGGAAGAGGAAGATGACGAGCACGACGAGGCACAGCG
>JBKPSZ010000032.1:0-12021 GCA_046735265.1 Acidobacteriota bacterium
CTGCGCAGGAGGCGAGTCTCGCCGCGGCGGCGAAGCTCCTCGCGCCCGGGGGCTACCTCCTCTACGCGACCTGCTCGCTCGAGGCCGAGGAGAACGAGCGCGTCGTCGCGCGGGTGCGATCGCGCGAACCGGGTCTCGAGCCGGCGGCGATCGAGGCTCCCGAAAGCCTCCGCCCCTACGCGGCCGGGCCGGTCTTCCGCCTCTTCCCGGACGCCGCAAACGACGGCTTCACCGCGCACCTGCTCAAGCGCGCGTGACCTCGACATCGTCGTCGTCCCCGGAATCCGACGCCGCGGGCGCCTTGACGGCATCGTAGACACTTCGCAGAGTCATCGAGCGCCGCCCCTCGATCTTCGTCGTGACGGTCAGCTGGGAGCCATCCGCCGACATGGCGTAGGTCTGCACGACCTTCGGGCCTTTCTCGGACTGGGAGGTGACCTCGATGTGTCCGTCCTTCCACTCCGCGACGACTTTCGTCGTCCCGCCGTAGGAGTGCTCCTCGTCGGTCTTTCTCCCGTCGGTGTAGATCGTGCGCTCGTGTCCCGCCGCGTCGGTGATGGAGAGCTCCGGATCGGCGTGGCGGATCACGAGGCTCTCCCGCCCCTCGAGCCAGGAGGGCCCGTCGGAGCCGTCTCCCCGGCCGCCGCGATGCCGGCCTCCCCAGCCGCGTCCTCCGCGATGGCCACCGCCACCGGAGCCGGAGCTCGGCGGAACGGCGTCGTCGCCCGAATCCGAGGGCGCGCCGCTCGACGCCGCCTCGTCCCGCATCTTCTGCGGGTCGTCGCTCTGTGCGGCGTTCAACTTCCAGCTGCCGGAGAGGTTGGGGAGCGCGGCAGCCGAAGACGCGGAGTGTCGAGTCAGGAGGATCCCGAATCCGATGATCGCGATTCGTACGGTGATCGAAGCGGCTCTCTTCACGTTTGGCGCCTCCGATCAGGAAACGCGCCGCTCTCGCGGAGCGTTACAAGGCGCGTTCGGGTGGCGGGTCCGGGAGGGACGAACGAAGTGAGCGGCCAGGCCTCGCCCGTCGGTCCGTAGCCGGAGCGGCCCAAGGTTCTGATCTCACGCTATATGTAAAGTAAGCTTTACATAAGTTCCGAGCCGCCGCCCGACTACTAGCACTCAACCGCGTTGAGTGCTAGTATCCAGCTCGCTCGGGAAGCTCACGGTGGGCGGCCCGGGCATCAAAAGAGCAAGAAAGACAGGAGGAACGCATGAAGATTCGTCCGTTGTACGACCGGATTCTGGTCAAGAGGCTCGAGGCCCAGGAGTCGAAGAAGGGCGGGATCATCATCCCGGATACCGCCAAGGAGAAGCCGATGGAGGCCGAGGTGGTCGCCGTCGGAAAGGGAAAGATCAACGAGGAAGGGAAGCAGCTGCCCCTGGACGTCAAAAAGGGCGACCGCATCCTCATCGGCAAGTACGCCGGAACGGAAATCAAGATCGACGACGAGGAGCACCTGATCCTGCGCGAGGACGAAGTGCTCGCGGTCGTCGAGAAGTAAGGAGTTAGAAACATGGCTGCGAAGACCATTTCCTATGGCGAGGAGGCGCGCCAGCGCATCCTCCACGGCGTCAACAAGCTCGCCGATGCGGTGAAGGTGACCCTGGGCCCCAAGGGGCGCAACGTCGTCATCGAGAAGAAATTCGGTTCCCCCACGATCACTAAGGACGGCGTGACCGTCGCCAAGGAGATCGAGCTCCAGGACTCGCTCGAGAATATGGGCGCCCAGATGGTGCGCGAGGTCGCTTCCAAGACTTCCGACGTCGCCGGCGACGGCACCACCACGGCGACGGTGCTCGCGCAGGCGATCTACCGCGAGGGGATCAAGAACGTCACGGCCGGCTCGAACCCGATGGAGCTGAAGCGCGGCATCGACGCGGCCGTCAAGTCGGCCGTCGAGGCGCTCAACAAGATGTCCAAGCCGGTCGAGGGCAAGGACATCGCCCACGTGGGCACGATCTCGGCCAACAACGACTCGGAAATCGGCAAGATCATCGCCGAGGCGATGGACAAGGTCGGCAAGGACGGCGTGATCACCGTCGAGGAGGCGAAAGGCCTCGAGACGACCCTCGAGGTTGTCGAGGGCATGCAGTTCGATCGCGGCTACCTCTCGCCGTACTTCATCACCGACGCCGAGCGGATGGAGTGCATCCTCGAGAACGCCAAGGTCCTCCTCTTCGAGAAGAAGATCTCGAACATGAAGGACCTGCTCCCGATCCTCGAGCAGATCGCCAAGCAGGGCAAGCCGCTCGTGATCGTGGCCGAGGAGGTCGAGGGCGAGGCGCTCGCGACGCTCGTGGTCAATAAGCTGCGCGGCACGCTGCAGGTTTGCGCGGTCAAGGCGCCGGGGTTCGGCGATCGCCGCAAGGCGATGCTCGAGGACATCGGGATCCTGACCGGCGGCAAGCTGATCTCCGAGGACCTCGGCATCAAGCTCGAGAACGTCAAGTGGGAGGACCTGGGCGACGCCAAGAAGGTCACGGTGGACAAAGACAACACCACGATCCTGGTGGATGACCGTTCCAAGAAGAAGCAGGAAGCGATCCAGGGGCGCGTCAAGCAGATTCGCACCCAGATCGACGAGACGACTTCGGACTACGACCGCGAGAAGCTCCAGGAGCGCCTGGCGAAGCTCGTCGGCGGCGTGGCCGTCATCAAGGTCGGGGCTTCGACCGAGACCGAGATGAAGGAGAAGAAGGCCCGCGTCGAGGATGCGATGCACGCGACCAAGGCGGCCGTGGAAGAGGGGATCGTGCCCGGGGGCGGCGTGGCCCTCCTGCGCTCGGTCGACGCCGTCGAGAAGACGGCCAAGGAGCTCGAGGGCGACGAGAAGATCGGCGCCCGCATCGTGATTCGGGCTCTGGAAGAGCCGACGCGCCAGATCGTCGCCAACGCCGGCGCCGAGGGCGCGGTCATCATCAACGATCTCAAGGGCAAGGGGGGCAACTTCGGCTTCAACGCGAACAGCGAGAAGATCGAAGACATGGTCAGGGCCGGGATCATCGACCCGACCAAGGTGACCAAGAACGCGCTGCAGAACGCGGCGTCCATCGCCGGCCTGATGCTCACGACCGAGGCGCTCGTCTCCGAGATCAAGGAGAAGGAGAAGGCCCCGTCGATGCCGGGCGGAGCCGGCGGAATGGGCGGAATGTACTGATCGGATCGTAACGAACGGGCGGTTCGACCGCCCGATCCTTTTCGGGGCCGGCGATGCCGGCCCCGTTTTTTTTGGTCAGACGCTGCCGAGCCCGGGATCCCTCGCCGGCGCTCGGGATGAGCGGTGCTAGCTTTGAACCGAGCTCGCGCGCGCGGCGGACCGCTCGGCCGTCTCGATGCGATTGCGTCCCGCGCGCTTGGCGCGATAGAGCGCCTCGTCCGCCGCGGCTACGAGCGAATCGGGGGAGGAGTCGTCCTCCGGGATCGCCGTCGCAACGCCGAGAGAGAGCGTGACCACGCCGCCGGCAGCGCGCGGGTGCCGGATCCGCATGCTCTCGATCCGGGCGCGGAGCACTTCGGCGACCGCGGCCGCGCCGCGCCACGGGGTGGACGGCAGCACCGCCGCGAACTCCTCGCCCCCCCAGCGCGCCACGAGGTCTCCGGGACGGGTCAGGGCCTCGCGGATGGCGGAAGCGACCTGCCGCAGACAGTCGTCCCCGGCCTGGTGCCCGCAGGCGTCGTTGAAGTCCTTGAAGTGGTCGATGTCGATCATGATCAGGGAGAGGGGGAGCCGGTCGCGGAAGGCGCGCCGCCACTCGCCGTCGAGCGCCTCGGCGAAGCGCCGCCGGTTGGGAATCCCGGTCAGAGGATCGAGGACCGAGAGCTTCTGGAGCTGCTCGTTGACGCGCTCGAGCTGGAGGGTTCGCTCGGCGACCTGCGCCTCGAGGGCCGTCTCCCGCGCCTTCGCTCGCGCGGCGCGCACGCGCCCCGCGCCGAAGATCGCGAGCGCGAGCGCGATGCCGCCGAGCGTGTAGAACCAGCGCGTCTGGTAGAAGTGCGGCGTCAGAGAGAACTCGAGATCGGCGCCGGTCTGATTCCAGACGCCGTCGTTGTTGCAGGCGAGGACGCGGAAGCGATACGGCCCGGGCGGAATGTTCGTGTAGTAGGCGACGCGGCGGGAGCCCGCCTCGATCCACTCCGGATCGAACCCTTCCAGTTTGTAGCGGAAGTGGACGCGTTCCGGGTCGATGAACGAGAGTCCCGCGTAGTGGATCTCGAGGTCGCCGCGCCCCGGCGGCGCCCGGAGGCCGTCACTTCCGGCCACGAGCGCCCGGTGGTCCACGATCGCTTCTTCGATGACGACCGGCGGCGGCTCGGCGTTCGACCGGATCCGGTCCGGGTCGATGACGACCGCACCGTCGATCGTCGGGAACCAGAGACGTCCGTCCTTCGACTTCCATGCCGCCGGCTGCGTGAACCCGCTGCACTCGGCCGAGCGCATTCCGTCGGCGCGCCCGAACGCGGTCGAAGTCACGGAGGCGCGCCGTCCTTCGGCGACGTCTTCCAGCTCCGAGCGGCGCGTCCGATAGATGCCGCGGCTGCAGCTCATCCAGAGATCGCCGCGGCCGTCCTCGAGGATGGCGTACTGGACGTCGTCGAACAGCCCCTGGCGCCGCGTCACGCGCGTGAACTTCCCGTCGCGATAGCGGTTCAACCCGCCGCCGTCCGTTCCGATCCAGAGGCAGCCGTCGGCGTCTCCGTAGAGCGAGAGCACGGTGTCGTCGGACAGCCCGTCGGCCGTTGAAAAGCTCTGAAAGCGTCCCTTCGAGAGGCGGTAGAGGCCGCCGCCTTCGGTGCCGAGCCAGAGGTCGCCGCGGTCATCCTCCCGGATCGCGAGAACGGTGGTGTCTTTCAGGCCTTCACGGGGGCCGTACACGGTGAACGCCTCGCCGTGGACGGAGACGAGACCACCCGCGTCCGTGCCGATCCAGAGCGCCCCGGAACGGTCCCGGTACATCGATCGGACGATCTCGCTCGGGAGTCCGTCGCGCCGATGGAAGGCGCGGAAGCGGGCGCCGCCTTCGAGGCGGGAGAGACCGTCCCCCCACGTGCCGACCCAGAGGTGTCCGCTGCCGTCCTCCGCGATCGACCGATCGAAGTCGCGGGCGAGTCCTTCGTTGGTGGAGATAGACGTGAACCGGCCGTTGAAGAGCCGGCTCACCCCGGCCCCGCGGGTTCCGAACCAGATCGCGCCGCTTCCGTCCTCGTAAATCGTTCGCACGCGGTCGGACGGAAGCCCCTCCTTGCGGGTATAGGCGGTGAACTTTCCGTCTTTCAGCCGGTTGAGCCCCCCCGTGACCGTCCCGAGCCACAGGCTCGCCTCGCGATCCTCGAAGATCGAGAGGACCGTGTCGTCGGAGAGGCCCTCGGCGGGGGAAAAGCTCGTCAGGGCGCCGTCAGCCAGGCGGGAGAGACCTCCGCCCCGCGTCCCGACCCAGAGATTGCCGTCGCGGTCCTCGTGGATCGATTCGACCGTGTCGCTCGGCAGGCCCTGGGCCTTCTTCCAGGTCGTGAATCGCCCCTCGCGATAGCGCGCGAGGCCTCCGCCGTCGGTGCCGATCCAGAGATTGCCGCCGCGATCGACGAGGAGCGCCTGGACGATGTCTCCGGGGAGGCCGTCCGAGGCGGTGTACATGCGGAGGACCCCCTCGCGGAGCGCCCCGAGACCCGCGCCGTCCGTGCCGATCCAGAGCGTCCCGTCGCGCCCTTGCGCGAGCGACCAGATCGACAGCTTCGCGAGCGCCTCCGTGCCGGGAACGGCTTTGAGCGTGCCGTCCTTCCAGCGATCGAGACCGCCGCCGCCCGTGCCGATCCAGAGGTCGCCGTCCCGGTCCTCGCAGAGACTCAGCACGCGATTGCTCGAGAGGCCGCTGCGGGTCGTGAAGGCCCGGTAGCGGCCCCCCTCGCGCACGTGGAGTCCGCCCCACGTCCCGATCCACAGGCGGCCGGATCGATCTTCGTGCAGCGCCTGGACGTTGCTGTTGCCGAGGCCGCGCGTGTTCCCCTTGTCGAAAACGGTGAAACGAACGCCGTCGAACCGGACGAGGCCGCGTTCGGTGCCGAGCCAGATGTAGCCGTCGCGAGTCTGGAGGATCGTCTGAATCGAGTTCTGCGGCAGGCCGTTCTCGGTCCGCCAGACCTGATGCGCGTACTGGGTGATCGACTTGTGTGGGTCGAGCGCCGCGGCACGGCCCGCCGTCAGGAGGAGCACGAGGCCGAGGGAAGGCACGATCCGGCCCGGGGATGGCCGCCGGGACTTCATGCGAGATTCTACCAGCCGGCCCGTCCCGGCGGCGGTCGGGAAGGTCCGCCGGCAGCGTCGTTCGATCCTTCCGCGGCGCTTCTCGTGCATACTGAACGCATGCGCTCGAGGCTCTGGCTCGTCCTCCCGCTCGTCGCGGCGGCCGGGTGCGCTCAGATGACCGAGGCGGACGCCAACATGGAGCTCGCGCGGACCAAGGGGAAGTACCAGGTCCGCCTGACGGAGGACGGCGAATCGGTCGAGGGGACGTGCAAATTCGTGCGAATGATCACGCCCGCAAACGACCTCGGGAAGCCTCCTACGAAGGCGGAGCTGCCCGACTGGTTCCGAACCCGGGCGGCGTTCTTCGGCGCCGACACGGTCATCGTCCGGGGCAATGCGGGAGACGCCTACATCTGCGGCCCCGGGCCGCTCAATCCCGACGGCACCCGACAGTCGGAATTCCCGACGCCGGCGCCGCCGACGCCGGCCCACCCGTAGTCCGAATCGCCGGAGGGATTCGCCGGCGTCCACCGTCCCCGGGTCCGATCTCCCTCCTATACTGACCGCGCGTTTTCCATGAAGCCGTCGCTCTCCGCGCTCCTGCCGCGACCCGCTCACGCGTCGCGCGACGGCGGCGCGATCCGGATGCACCATCTCCTCGCGGCGCTGGTCCCCGCCTTCCGCGTGCGGGCCTTCGTGCTCTCGGCGGTCGGCGGCGCTTCCGGGGAATTTCCCTCCGGTGTCGACGTCGTCGAGATCCCGCATCGCGCCGGGCCCTGGCGGCGCGCCGCCGCGGCCGGGGCCGGCATTCTTGGGGGCGCCTACCCCGAGAGGATCTACCGGTCTGCGGTGCTCGAAGAGGCGCTCGCGCGCGCCGTCGCGGCGGAACGGCCGGCCTGGGTCGTGGCGCTCTCTTATCACTTGGGTCCCGCGGCGCTCCGATCCGGCGCTCCCGCCTGGATCGACTTCCAGAATCTCGACTCCGAGATCTGGCGCCGGCTCGGGAAGACTGCTTCGCGGGCGGCGGTCCGGGCTTTCGCCCGGAATCAGTCGCCCCGCGTCGAAGCGCTCGAGCGCCGGCTCGTCCGCGAGGCGGGCGGGATCTCCTGCGTCTCGATGCGGGACGCCCGCGCGCTCGAGGCGTTCTCTCCGCGGGCGGCGCCGCTGACGGTGCCCAACGGGGTCGATCTGTCGCGCTTCGCGTTCAGGGAGGATCCGGCGGCGGAAGAGCTCCTCTTCTTCGCGGGCGACCTCTCCTGGCCGCCGAACGCCGAGGGGATCCGATGGTTCCGCGACCGGGTGTGGCCGCTCGTCCGGAGTCGGCGGCCCGAGGCACGCGCCGAGATCCTCGGCCGCGGGGCGCCGCGCGATCTCCTGGCGCGTCGCGACGAAGGCCTTCGGTTCTTGGGCGAGGGCGAGGACGCGCGGGCGCACTGGAAGCACGCCTCCGTCGCGTTCGTGCCGCTCCTCGCCGGCGGCGGGACGCGCCTGAAGATCCTCGAAGCGGCGGCCAGCGGCGTGCCCGTCGTCTCGACACCGGTCGGAGCCGAAGGGCTCGACCTGGTACCCGGGTCGGAAATCACGGTCGCCGAGACGCCGGAGGCCTTCGCCGACGCGATCGCCTCTCTGCTGTCGCGGCCGGACGCGCGACGCCGACAGGCGGCCGCAGCGCGGCGGCGCGTCGAGAGCCGGTACGACTGGAAGCCGATCGGCGAGGCCTTCGCGCGGGAGCTCCTTCGGCGGAGCGCGCGATGACGGCGGCCGCGGCGCTCCTGCTGCTCGTCTCCCTGTGGCTTGCAGTCTGGTCCTACCTCCTTTATCCCGCCTGGATCCGGCGGCTCGCCGCGCGTCGCCCGGCGCCGCCCCCGCCCGAGCCGGTCGGCCGGCCCCGGGTCGAAGTCCTCGTCTCCGCGGCCGACGAGGAAGGCCGCATCACCGAGCGCGTGCGCGATCTCCTCGCGCAGTCCTACGGCGGCGCCTACGGCGTCGCGATCGGGTGCGACGGCTGCTCCGACCGGACGGCCGAGCGGGCGCGCGAGGCCGCCGCCGGAGACGCCCGGGTCCGCGTGGTGGAGTTCGACCGGAGACGCGGCAAGGCGTCGGTCTTGAACGACCTGATGGCGTCTTCGGCCGCCGATCTCCTCGTCTTCACGGACGCGGACACGCGTTTCGAACCGGGCGCGGTCGAAGCGCTCGCGCGCGCGATGGCGGGGGAGGACGTGGGCGCCGTCTGTGGACGGCTGATCCTCGAGTCGCCGGCCGGCGGTACCACGCCCGAGACGGTCTTCTGGGACCGCGAGACCCGAATGAAGGAGGCCGAAGGCCGTCTCGGCATCTGCCTCGGCGCCAACGGCGCGATCTACGCGGCCCCGCGGACCGCGGTCGCGCCGCTCCCCCCCGACTGCGTCCTGGACGACTTCCTGATCCCCGCGCGGATCGCCTACGGAGGCAAGGGGGTCGCGTTCGCGGGCGCGGCGGTCGCCCGCGAGCGCCTCTCCGACGACCCGGCCCGCGAGTTGGTCCGCCGCTTCCGGATCGGCGCCGGCGCCGGACAGATCCTCGCGCGCGAGCGCTGGCTCTGGAGCCGGCGCCGCCCGCTCGCGGCGCTCGTGTTCTTCTCCCGAAAGGCGGCGCGGTGGCTCGCCCCCGTGGCCGCTCTTCTCGCGGCCGTGGCCGCGGCGGCGAGCGTTCCCCTGCGCGCGATCGGCCTGACGGCGCTCGGTCTCGCGGCGATTCTCGCGGCCGGCGCCCGCCTTCGGATGCGGCCTGCCGGCGCCGCGGGCAGGCTCTATTATTTCGCCGTGATCAACGTCGCGCTCGCCGCCGGAGTCCTGGCCGGGCTCGTCGGGTATCGGCGTCCCGCGTGGAGGCCGGCAGCGAGACTCGATTGAGACCGCGGGAACACACGCTGTTTCGGCCGGCGGCGATCGTCGGCGACACGGTCGCGGCCGCGGCGGCGCTCTACCTCGCTTTCTGGCTGCGAACGCGCGTCTCGATACCGGGAACGGAAACGCTCCTGCCGGTCGACAAGGTCCGTTTCACCTTCGGCAATCTCGTCCTGATCGCGGCCGCCCAGTGGCTCTCCATGTCGCTCTTCGGGCTCTACGGGGCCCGTGAGAGGTTCCGGGATCCGCTCGCGCGGCTTCTGGCGCCGGCTCTCTTCTTCCAGCTCGTCCTGCTCGCGGCCGTCTATTTCCTGGCGCTGCCGCAGCTCTACGCCTACCCGCGATCCGTGCTCGTGCTCTACGTCCTGATCGACGGGCTGCTGCTCGCGCTGTGGCGGGTCGCGCTCGACCGGATGTTTCCGCAGCCGCGGCGGCGGGCGGCGATCGTGGGCGGCGGTCCCGCGGCCGCGCTGATCGCGGACACGATCCGGCGGCATCCGTGGACGGGAGTCGAAGTCGTGGGAGTTCTCGGCTCCGGCGCGCCGCCGGCCGGGCTCGCCTCGCTCGGATCGTTCGACGCGATCGAAGAGGTGGCGGCGCGGGAACGAATCGACGACTTGATCCTGACGCCCGAGGGTCCGTCGTGGCGCGACCGGCTCGCCCACGCGCTGCCGCCGGACCGTCAAACGGAGCTCCTCGTCTGGCCCTCGCCGTTCGAGACCATGATCGGCCGCCTCCGGTTCCGGATCGTGGGCGACCTTCCGCTCCTCGAGGCGAAGGTGCGCGCTCTCGATGGTCTCGAGGCCGCCGGGAAACGCGCCTTCGACCTCGTGGCCTCGGCCGTTCTCCTGACGCTCCTCGCGCCGATTCTCGGGCTCGCGGCGCTCTTCGTCGCGATGACTTCCCGGGGCGGCGTCTTCTACCGCCAGCGACGCGTCGGCCAGGGCGGCGGCGTCTTCGACCTCTGGAAACTGCGCACGATGCGCCCGGGCGCGGAGATTGAAACCGGAGCCGTGCTCGCGACCCCCGACGATCCGCGCGTCACGGCGGTCGGGCGGCTCCTCCGGTCGGCGCGTGTGGACGAGATCCCGCAACTCTGGAACGTCCTGCGCGGAGACATGAGTCTCGTCGGGCCGAGACCCGAGCGGCCCGAGTTCACCGAACGCTTCGCCGCGACCGTGCCGGGCTACGAGCTGCGGCACGCGGTGCGGCCGGGCGTGACCGGGCTCGCGCAGATCTCGGGCGACTACTCCTCGGAGCCGGAGATCAAGCTACGCTACGATCTCGCCTACTTGAACAACTGGTCGTTCGGCCTCGACCTCGCGATCCTGCTGAGGACCCTTCCCGTGATCCTGACCCGAAGGGGAATCTGACGTGGAAGAGGAGCGCCTTCTCCGGGGAGCCGCAACGCGGGCGCGCGCGCGTCCGCGGATCGCCGTCGTCATGCCGGCGTACAACGCGGAGAGGACCCTCGAGCGGACGCACGCCGATATCCCCGCCGGGTCGGTAGACGACGTCATCCTCGTGGACGACGCCTCGCGCGACGGCACGGTCGAGGTCGCCCGGCGGCTCGGCCTCCACGTCGTCGAGCACCCGAGCAACCGGGGCTACGGCGCCAACCAGAAGACGTGCTATCGGACGGCGCTCGCGCGCGGCGCCGATATCGTCGTGATGGTTCATCCGGATCATCAGTACGATCCGAAGGTCATTCCCGCGCTGATCGAGCCGCTCATCGCGGGCGACTGCGACGCCGTGTTCGGCAGTCGCATGCTCGGCGGCCGTCCCATCCAGGGCGGGATGCCGAAGTGGAAGTATCTCGGCAACATCCTCCTGACCGCGATCGAGAACGCGACTTTTCTGATCTACCTGACCGAGTACCACAGCGGGTTCCGCGCCTATTCGCGCCGCTATCTCGAGTCGGTGGCTCTCGAGTCCAACTCCGACGGCTTCGTGTTCGACACCGAGATCATCGCGCAGGGGATGGCCCGCGGACTGCGCATCAAGGAAATCCCGATCGAGACGCGCTACTTCAACGAGGCGTCGCAGATCGCTTTCGGGCCCTCCGTGCGATACGGCATCGCCATTCTGAAAACGATGGTCCTTTACAAGCTCCACGCCTGGGGCATCTGGTCATCGAAGATCTTCCGGTAGGCCGACGGGATTCGGATCGTCCGGCGATCCGGTGAACGGATGATCGGGATTCTCCGATGATCCGATCCGTCTCTATTGCGGCATGGGAGGGGGTTCTCGAAGCAGACCGGCGCGAAGGTCGTTTTCGAGCCGTGCGGTCTCTTCGAGCAGCCGTTTCCCGAGCGGGTCGGGAATCGCGGCCGCGAGCGCCGGACTGATCCAGACCGTCCGCAGGAGCGCGGACTGCGCCTCCGGCCGGTCTCCGGCGGCCGCGTGAGCGCGGCCCACGTTCAGGTCGATCTCGGCGCGCTCTCCGGTCCCGAGCGCGTCGCGATAGAAGTCGAGGGCTTCGAGCGAACGCCCCGCCACGAGGCGCGCGGATCCGGCGAGGATGCGGGGACGCGGGTCGCCGGCGAGGGCGGCCGCCGCTTCGACGCCGAGCTCGGCCGCGCGGTCGAGCGCGGGGCGCGCCTTCTCGACCGATTCGCTCGTCGTGTAGGCGCGCCGCAGCTCGTCCGTTCCACGGCGAAGCGCCCGCTCGCCGCGGTAGCGGCGAAACTCGGGAGCGAGGAGGAGGACGAGCGCCGCGGCGGCCGCGACGCGCAGGAGCGTCCTCACGTCCGCACCGGGCCCGCTCCGGCGGCGACGCGCCAGCCTCTCCCCGCGGCGAGCAGCAGGGGGATCGCGGAGACCGGCCGCTGGAGCGGAAACCAGGTCAGCGAAGCGACGGCGCCGGTGACCAGGAAGGCGAAGAGCCAGCC
>JBKPSZ010000033.1:0-6353 GCA_046735265.1 Acidobacteriota bacterium
GGCGGCCGGCAGCCCGAGCCGAAGCGCCGGCGACAGGGCGCCCGGACTCGTCGCGGAACAGCCCACCATCGCCGACGACTCCGGGCCGGCGAGGCAGCAGGACGCCGTCTGCCCCGACTCGTGGTGGCACGCCATCGCGCAGAACGCTCCGCGGTCGATCGCGGAAAGCCAGCCGGCGGCCGGCGCCGCGAGAACGGCGAGCAGGGCAAGAACGCGGAGCCGTCGCACGATTTGGATTCTATCGAAGCGAGAGCCGGCGCCAGGAACGCCCTTCGTGTCCGAATCGGAAGAGTTCTGGGTGGAGCATCTCCGCGACCGCTTCGAGCGTCTCGACGATCCTCGGACCCGGGCGGTTGAAGAGCTGGTTGCCGTCGGCCAGGAAGACGCGACCGGCGCGCGCCGCGGCGAGCGCCTCGAACCCGTCGAGTCCGGTCAGCAGGTCGGCCTCCGCTTCGACGCGCGCGAGCGGATATCCGCACGGAAAGACGATCAAGGAATCCGGATCGGCGTCCCGCACCGACTCCCAGGCGAGAAGCGGCGAGTGCCGGCCTCGCGTCCCGAAGAGATTCCGCCCTCCCGCCAGCGCGACGATCTCGGGCATCCAGTTGCCTGCGGTCATGAGAGGCGCGAGCCATTCGATCGTCGCGACGCGCGGGCGGATGCTCGCCCGGCGCGCCCGCCGCGCGAGGGCGGCCGTCCGATCTCGAAGCGACGCGACGAGCCGCTTTCCTCGCGCTTCCGAACCGAGCGCCTCCGCGACGCGCTCGATGTCGCGGAAGACGCCGGCGAGAGTCGCGGCGTCGAGCGCAACGAGGGCCGGACGGCGGGAATCCCACTCCTGCAGCGCGCGCTCGACGTCCGGGAGGCTGACGGCGCAGACCTCGCACTGGACCTGCGTCACGACGTGGGTCGGCTCGAGCCGCCGGAGGCGCTCGGCGTCCACGCGGTAGACGGAGAGCGACTCGGACAGGAGCTCCTCGACGCGCCGGTGAATCGCCGCGCTCCCGGCCGCCGGGTCGAGCCGGGGCTCGGTCAAGGCTGGCAAGCCTTCGACGCCCGGCGGGAAATCGCATTCGTGGGAGCGGCCGACGAGGCAGCCGGCGAGCCCGAGCGCGGCGACGATCTCGGTCGCGCTCGGAAGGAGGGAGACGACCCGGAGGCCGGAGCTCAAGCGGCCGCGGACGGCGATCCGGGAACCAGGTCGGCGAATACGAACCCGTCCCGACAGACGACTTCGCCCGGAAGCACGACGACCGGCGCGTCGAACATCGGGCCGGCCGTCACGCAAGTGTGGAACTCGCCGTTCTCGCCGCAGGCGTCCACTTCCGCGGGAAGATCTTCGAGGAAACGGCGGTCGAAGGGGCGTCCCGCGAACGAGGCGGGCAGGCGTTGCGGGTCGAGCGAGACCACGGTGGCCTCGAGACCCGCGTCGAGCATCTCGAGCGCGAGACGCCTCGTGTGGCGCCCCCAGAGCGGAAAGATCGGCGTCACTCCGCTTCCGGCGAACCGATCCTCGCGATAGCGGCGCACGTCTTCGAGAAAGAGATCTCCGAAGACGACGTGCGTGATCCCTCCGCGGCGCGATCGATCGAGGGCTTCGGCCATCGCCCGCTCGTAGACGGCGTTCACGCAGCCCGCAGGGATTCGGACTTTCATGAGAGGCAGCCGGGCCCGCGCCGCCTGCGCTTCGAGAACCTCCTCGCGAACACCGTGCATCGCCACCCGGCGGTAGGAGTCGGTTACGGTCGTCAGCAGCCCCGCGATCTCGAAGCGCCCCTCCCTCCGGACCGCTTCGAGCGCCCAGGCGCTGTCTTTCCCGGAGCTCCAGCTGACGAGCACCCGGCCCACTCCGTTCACGCCCGGCTGTCCCAGAGGACGTCCGGCACGCCTCGCTTTCGGTTCTCGTAGCGCGCGAGGACGAAGAGCGCGTCGGAGAGGCGATTGGCGTACTCGACGACGTGCGGGCCGAGCGCCTCCTGCCGGCCGAGCGCGATCAGCAGGCGCTCCGCGCGGCGGCAGACGGTTCGGGCGACGTGGAGGGCGGCGGCGCCGGGCGATCCGCCGGGCAGGACGAAGTTCTCCAGAGGGGCGAGCTCTTCGGAGAGGCGGTCCATCAACTCCTCGAGCGCCGTCACGTGCCGCGCCTCGATCTTCGGCGCCGGAAGTCGGTCCTTGTCCTTCTCCGGGATGCAGAGGTCGGCGCCCAGATGAAAGAGCTCGTTCTGGATCGAGCGCACGGCTTCCGCGGTGCGCGGATCGAGGCCGGCGGCGAGAGCCGCGCCGAGATGGCTGTTCAACTCGTCTACCGTCCCGTAGGCCTCGATCCGCAACGAGTCCTTCGGGACGCGCCGCCCGCTCCCGAGCGAAGTCGTTCCGTCGTCTCCCGTGCGCGTGTAGACCTTCGTGATGCGCGGCATCAGAACCTCACGTCGAGTCCTCCGGCGACGAGCCGGCCCGCCGACGGATAGCCCGCCGCCTCATCGTACTGGCGATCGAGGGCGTTGGTCAGCCGCAGATAGGGCGCGACGTACGGCGTCGCCTGCCAGCGGGCGAGGAAGTCCAGGCGGACGTAGGAGGGCAGCTCGGTGGAATCGCCGGTCAGCGGATCGCTGTCCGCCCGCCGCCCGACGAAGAGGACGCGCCCGCCGAGGTCGAGGCCGGAGACCGGCTGCCATTCGAGGCCGAGCGAGGCCCGGTGGCGCGGGCGGCGGATGAGATCGGTCCCGGTGTCCCGATTCTCCGCGTCGAGATACGTGTACACGGCGTCGGCGGTCAGGGACGCGACGAGCGTCTGCCGCCACCCGAATTCGACGCCGCGCGTGCGCGCGCGCCCGATGTTCTGGTTCGTCGAGTTCGCGAAGTCGAAGACGATCAGGTCCTTCAGGTCGTTCCAGAAGAGAGAGACCTCGGCCCGACCGCCCCCGACGTAGCGCTCGGCGCCGACTTCCCACGAGACGGAGCTCTCGGGCTTCAAGTCGGGGTTCGCTCCAAAGGGGTAGTACAGCTCCCCGATCGTCGGCGCGCGATATCCGCTTCCCCCGGAGACGCGCACCTTCCAGAGGGAGTCGGAGGAGAGCCAGGCGATCGTCGCGCGCGGGCTCCAGTGATCGCCGAACGTCGAGTGGCGGTCGTAACGGAACCCGCCCGTCACGGTGAACGCCCCGAACGTCACGGTGTCCTGCGCGCCGACGCCCCAGAGCGTCGTTCGCTGTCCGTCGAGGTTCGTGCCGAAGTTGCTCGAATCGTCCACCTTCCATCGCTCCCAGGAGGCAAACGCCGTCAGGGAGTGCGCCCCGAAGCGCGCCGTGTCCGCGACGCGCGCCTGCAGGGTCCGCGCGTCGGTCTGCGAGACGAAGCCGCCGTCGGTGTCGCGGTACTCCGGCTTGGAGGCGACGCCCGCCACGAGCACGTCCAAATGGTTCGTGTCGGAGAGAGCGAAAGTCCCGGGAACCGAGATGCGCTCCTCCCGGAAGAAGCCGCGCGCCGTGCTGGGAAAGCCCACCGGGCCGGGGTTGCCGACCTCGCCGTCCACGAGTCCCCCCTCGACCGCGATCCGGCTCGTGTCCGACAGCCGGGCCTCCAGGCGCGCAGCGCCGCTCCGCTGCCGCCAGTCGGTGTTCGGCCGGTCCCCGTCGAAGGCGTTGTAGCGAAAACTGCCGCTGCCGAAGAACATCCCTTCGCCGCCCGAAACGAACGCGGAGGTCTGGCCTTGGCCCTGATTGCCGGCCTCGCCCGTGACGCGCCCCGCGACGCCGGTGCCCGCCGTCCGCGTGAAGATCTGGACGACGCCGCCGATCGCGTCGGATCCGTAGAGCGCCGAGAAAGGGCCGCGCACGATCTCGATTCGCTCGATGTTCTCCGTCGTCATGGCGGACCAGTCGTAGCCCGCGAAGAACGGCGAGTTCATCCGCACGCCGTCCACGAGCACGAGCGTCTGCGTCGAGTTCGTGCCCCGGGTGAAGAGCGAGGTGACGGAGCCCGGCGGACCGGACTGAACCACGTCGAGGCCGGCGACCGTGCGCAGGAGCTCCAGGACCGAGGACTTCTCGCGCCGCTCGATCTCCTGCCTCGTGATGACCGTCACCGCCGACCCCAGATCGACCTCTTCCTCCGGCACCGACGTCGCCGTGACGACGACGCCCTCGGACACGGGGGGAACCTGCTGCGCCGCCGCAGACGAGGCGAGGAGCAGGGCCGGGAGCGCCGCCGCGGCGATCCGCCACGCCCGGGACCGACGCACGACGGAGTCGAGACCGAAGAGGATCGCGGTTCCCGCGAGGTCCGCCGCGACCGTGTTCCAGAGGAAGGGCAGCGCGGCGGCGAAGCAGGCGGCCAGACCCGCGCACGTGGCCGGATAGAGCCTGCCCCCCGCCCACACCGCGAAGTTGCTGATGACGAAGAACCCGAGCGAAGCGGAAAGCGAGAGGCCGAGGAGTCGCGCGCTCCGGGCGTCCTTCGCGAACTTCCTCCCGAGGAGCACGATCCCGGCGAATGCCGCGTAGTCGGCCGCGCGACCGAGGCTCACGGCGGCGCGCCCGTTTCCGAAATCGAGCAAGAAGTCGGAGAGCGCCATCGCGCCGAGCGGTACGGCGAAGGCGAAACGGCGCGGCAGCCGAGCGCCCGCATAGAGCGCGAGGGCGCCGAGCGCGACGGCGTTCGGCGGATGGGGAAGGAGCCGTGTCAGGGCGCCGAAGAGGATGAGCAGGACCGCGGTCGTCATTCGAACCTCCCGTTCGACGAGACGGCTCGGACGGGCCGAAGAGTCCCGCGCCCGAGGAGATTCGAAGCGCGCCCCTTGCGGTACCCCGACCGAGAGCGTGTTCGCACGGCAGGTCTCCTGGCTTCCGGATCCTCCGCCGCCGGGCTCCTTCCCGGGCGCGTGACCGTTTCCGATCGCGCGCGCCCAGTGGTCTTTGCCCGGGGCGTCCCCGGTAACAGTGGCGGGGGCCGCGCGGGATTTTCACCCGCTTCCCTTGGCCGCACGACTCAAAGAGCGTCGAGAGAGCGGAACATTACTCCCGCCGGAAATCCGTTTCAACGGCCCGGCAGAATATGATCGCGCCCAAGAATGCCCGGGCCCGACTTCACGCTCGATTTCGATCGTATTCGCCGCGTCGGATTCCCGGAGATCGTCCTCGCCCAGGGAAAGACTCCCGAGCAGGTCGTCGAGATCTGCCGCCAGCTCGCGCGTGCGCACGACGTGCTCGTCACGAGGCTCCCCCCCGAGCGTTGGGACGAGATCGCCGCTCTCCCGTTGCCGGGACGCGCCGAATACGACGCGCGCTCGGCGACCCTCCAGCTCTCCGTCGGAAAGCCGATGCCGCGCGTCGCCGGGCTCGTCGCGATCGTGACCGCCGGCACGACGGACATCGCCGTCGCCGAAGAGGCGCGCCGCACCCTCGAATACCTGGGGGTCTCGTCGGTTCTCGTGCCGGACGTCGGGGTGGCCGGGCTCCTCCGTCTGCTCTCGCGGCTGGAGGAGATCGAGCGCGCCGACGTCGTGCTCGCGGTCGCGGGCATGGAAGCCTCGCTCTTCTCGGTCATCGGAGGTCTGGTCGGCCGCCCGCTCGTCGCGGTGCCCACCTCCAGTGGATACGGAGCCGCCTTCGGCGGACTCGCCTCGCTTCTCTCCGCCGTCAACTCCTGCGCGAACGGAGTGACGGCGGTGAATATCGACTCCGGCTACGCCGCGGCCATGGCGGCGTTCCGGATTCTTTCGGGAGGGCCTCGCCGATGGGATCGAAAGACGGACTCACCACCGCCCGCCGCTACATCCACGAAGCCGCCAAAGGGGTCGACCGCCGGCGCAAGAAGGCGCTCCTCGGCAAGCCGACGACGCCCATAAAGGTCGCGCGCGGGACGCGCGTCTCCGACCTTCTCGACTCCTATCGAGAGGCTTCGTTCCAGGCGCGTGCGCTCGGCAAGTGCGCCGCCATCTTCGAAGCGATGCTCCGGGACCGACAGCGCCCGACGATCTTCCTGGGAATGGCCGGATCGCTCATCGCCGCCGGAATGCGCCAGGTGATCGTGGACCTGATCGAACAGAACATGGTGGACGTCGTCGTTTCGACCGGCGCGATCGTCTCGCAGGATCTCTATCAGGTCCGCGGCGGCCGGCACTATCACGGCGACGCCGCGGCCGACGACAAGGAGCTGCGCGACCTCTACATCGATCGCCTCTACGACACCTTCATCGACGAGGAGAAATACTGGAAGACCGATCTCTTCGTGTCGCGATTCGCCGACGAGCTCGCGCCGGAGAGCCTGTCCTCGCGGCAGTTCCTCGCCCGGCTCGCGGAGGTGGCGCGGCGCGACCGCGGCTCGATCCTGGGCGCCTGCGCACGCCGCGGGAT
>JBKPSZ010000034.1:0-5178 GCA_046735265.1 Acidobacteriota bacterium
GTCCCGGCTCGATCTGCACGACGCGCGTGGTGACCGGGGCTGGCGTGCCGCAGATCCACGCCATCCGGGAGTGTGCCCGCGCCACTCGCGGAACGGGCGTTCCGCTGATCGCCGACGGGGGCATCAAGTTCTCCGGGGACATCACGAAGGCGATCGCCGCGGGGGCGCACATCGTGATGGTCGGATCGCTCCTGGCGGGGACCGAGGAATCTCCGGGCGAGACGATCCTCTACCAGGGGCGCACCTTCAAGGCTTACCGCGGCATGGGGTCTCTCGGTGCGATGAAAGCCGGCTCCTCCGACCGCTACTTCCAGGAGTCGATGGAGGCCGAGCCTTCGGCCAACGGCGGCCTCTCGAAGCTCGTGCCCGAGGGGATCGAGGGAATGGTTCCCTACAAGGGGAGCGTCGAGGCGCTCGTCCACCAGCTGACGGGCGGCGTGCGGAGCGGCATGGGGCTGACCGGCTCGCGCACGATCGAGGATCTGCGGTCGAGTGCGCGGATGGTCCGTGTGACCTCCGCGGGACTGAGAGAGTCCCACGCGCACGACGTCATCATCACGAAGGAAGCGCCCAACTACCGGAGGGAAGAGGCCTGAGGAGAGTCGGGTGATCGGGTAATCGGAACACCGGATCATCGGGTTTCCGATCGCCCGATCTTCCGATCTCCCCTATCTCACTTTCTCGTCCTCCTCGCCTTCGTCTCGGTTCCCTCCTCCTTCTGCCACTTCTCCCGCCGCACTTTCAAGACCGCTTCCAGCCGCCGGGAGAGCTCCGCTTCCTCGCCCGAGGCTCGCGGCCGATAGTAGCGGCGGCCCCGAAGCGACTCGGGCAGGCACTCGATGCCGCCCACGCCTTCGGGCTCGGCGTGCGCGTAGCGGTAGCCGAGGCCGTAACCGACTTCCTTCATGAGACGCGTCACCGCGTTGCGGATGACCGGAGGAACCGGTTCGGCCGGCTTCTCGGCGACGTCGGTTTTCGCCTCCGACTCGGCCACGTAGAGCGCGTTCGACTTCGGGGCGAGCGCGCAGTAGACCGCCGCCTGGACGAGCGCGAGCGAGCCCTCCGGCAGACCCAGAAAGTCGAACGCATCCTTCGCATCGAGCGCGAGCCGCAGCGCGCGCGGGTCGGCCAGCCCGACGTCCTCGGAGGCGAAGCGGACGATCCGGCGCGCGACGTACAGCGGGTCCTCCCCCGCCTCGAGCATCCGGACGAGCCAGTAGATCGTGGCGTCGGCGTCGGACTCCCGCATCGACTTGTGGAGCGCCGAGATCAGGTTGTAGTGCTCCTCACCCGCCTTGTCGTAGAGGAGGACCTTGCGTTGCAGCAGATCCCGCAGGCGCGAGGCCTCGATGCGTTTCGTCTTGTCCGCCTCTGCGTCCGCCGCCGCGGCCTCGAGCAGGTTCAACGCCCGGCGCGCGTCCCCGCCGGAGGTCTGGGCGATGAACGAGAGCGACTCGTCGTCGAGGCGAAAGTCGCGCGCGCCGAGACCCCGGTCGATGTCCTGGAGCGCGCGGCGCACGATCCGCGCGATCGCCTCGGGAGCGAGCGGCTCGAGGACGACGACCTTGCAGCGCGAGAGAAGGGCGCCGTTCAGCTCGAAGGAAGGATTCTCGGTCGTCGCGCCGATCAGCACGACGTTCCCCGACTCGATGAATGGCAGGAAGACGTCCTGCTGGGAGCGGTTGAATCGATGGATCTCGTCCAGGAAGAGGATCGTGCGGCGCTTCGAGCGCGACCGCTGGCGTTTGGCGTCTTCGAGGACCGCGCGCATTTCCTTGACCCCCGTCGCCACGGCGGAGAAGGCGACGAACGTCGAGGAGGTTTGCGCGGCGATCAGGCGCGCGAGCGTGGTTTTCCCGACGCCCGGGGGACCCCAGAGGATGAGCGACGGGACGCGGTCCTCGGCGATCGCGCGGCGGAGGAATCCGTTGCCGCCGACGACCTCCTCGGGGCCCTCGACTTCGTCGAGTGACCGGGGGCGCATCCGGTCGGCGAGCGGCGTGTCCGGAGCGGGCTGCGCTTCCGGGTCGGGCTTCGGTCCGCGGAGGTCGAAGAGATCCGTCAAGAGGCCTCGAGCCGCCGGCGGCATCCTTCGGAGCAGACTTCGACCGGCTCCCCGTCCCGCCGTCCCGTCACCGCGAGGCGCCGGTCGAACCAGGCGCCGCAGACCGGATCGCGAGCCATATCCCCCTCTCGGGGCGCCGGCGGCTTCGGCCGGCCGCTCCGCAGCCAGAGCGAAAAGGAGATCTTGAGCGCCCGCAGGACGAAGAGCGCCGCGAAGAGGAGCGCGAGAATGAGGACCGCGCGCGCCATCGGATCAGGCGCCACCCGCCCGGACGTCGTCGATCTGCTTCTGCAGCCGGTCGAGGTTCGGAATTCCGGGGTAGCGCCTCTTCAGCTCTTCGAACGAGCGCTGGGCGGCGGCGCCGTCGCGCAGGTCGAAGGCGTAGACCAGGACGAGGTTCAGCAGGGACTGCCAGTGATCCGGATCGGCCCCGCGCGCCTTGTTGAAGAGGGAGACGGCGCGTTTGAACTCGCCCCGGTTGCGATAGGCCGCCCCGAGATCCGAGAGGACTGCCGGATCCTCGGGTGCCTTCCGCAGCGCCTTCTCGTAGGCGGCGATGGCGCCCGGCCAGTCTTCGCGGTCGTAGAGGAAGTTGCCGAGCGACGTCCAGAGACGCGGGTTCTCGGGATCGCGCTCGAGCGAGCTTCGGATCTCGGCGGCCCGATCGCCGCCCGCCCCGCCCTTGGAAGCGGATCCCGGCGCCGACGGGTGTCCTCCGCCGCCCGCGAAGTACCCCGCGATGAAGCCGAGAAGCACGCCCAACGCGAGCGGCAGGATCGCGGCCCGCCGTGACCCGGAGATCGCCGTCAAGGAGACTCCTCCCGCTCCTCCTCCCGCGCGGCTCTCCAATTGCCGGATCCCGGGTCTCCGGTGCCGAGCGTCGTCGCCTCCCACGTGCCGACGATCTGCCGGCCGTCCTGGGAGAGACGACCGTAGAAGATGGCGTTGAAGCCGAGGCTCGAGTCCACGCGTTCCAGGCGCAGCCGATCGTTGACCAGGGTGCCGCGGAGCGAGCCCGTGAACCCGCCCTCGAGCGTGTACTCGCCGGAGACGATCGCGCCCTGGAGAGTCAGGCGGAACGTGCCGCGCTGCTCGCCGGGATCGACGAGGACGGCCCAGCGGCCGTTCAGCACGTCTCCCGGCCTTTTCGCCTGGGTCTCCCCTTCCAGCATGGCGACGCGTCTGCGGCGGTCGAGCACGCGCTCGGCGAGGATTCGGCGGCGGTCGAGGAGGGATCGCACGTCCTGCTCCGCGGCGGACAGGGCGTCCTCCCGGCGGATCAGGTCTTCGGCGCTGTCCGACCGCGCCGCGCCTTCGGCGACCGCCCGACTCGCCGCGGCGAGATCCGTCAATGCGGTGTCGAGCCGCCGCGAGATGTCGGACAGACGACTCGTGTCCGCGGCCAGGAGCCGGCGTTCGCGGGCGAGCTCGGCGCGGGCCGCGTCCGCGGCGGCATCCGCCGCCAGCGGCCAGGACGCGAGCAAGCCGATCAGAGCCAGGGCTCCGCGGCGCGTCATCCTGCCGCGGATTCTAGCCTGCCGTTCTCCCGAAAAACGAAAGGGAGGCTCGGAGGCCTCCCTTTCTCGAATCGATCTGCGAAGAGGCTCAGTGCGAGACGCGGACCTCCACGGGACGCGGCAGAGACCGGGTCTGCGCCGACTTGGCGAGCGCGCGGTCGACCTGGCGTTCGACCTCCTGCTCGTCCATCTTGTTGATCACCGCGATCTCCGAGATGATCAGGTACCGAGCCCGCTCGTACATCTTCTTCTCCCGAAAGGAGAGCGTCTTGCGCGCGGAGATGTAGTTGAGCGTCTTGAGCACGTCGGCGATGTCCTGGAGCCGGCCGCTCTTCATCTTGTCCAGGTTCTGCTTGTAACGGCCCTTCCAGTCGCCCGAAGCCGAAAACCGTCCGTCCGCCAGCATCTTCATCAACCCGGTGATGTCCTTGCGCTGGGTCAGGCGCCGGAGCCCGATCAGATCGGTGTTCCCGATCGGAACCATCACCTTGGAGTTGTTGGACAGGAGGCGGAGGTGATAGAAACTGCGAGGCGTCGCCGGTTCCGTGCCAAAACCTTCGCCGATCTTCTCGACGACCGAGACACCGTGATTGGGGTACACCACCTTCTCACCCACTCGGAAGCTCACTCAATCCTCCTAAAAGAATTAAACGAACCCGATCCCCGAACCGTGAATTATAGGGGAAAAAGGCTGAAAAGGCAACCGGGACAGAGGTTTAGCCCCTAAGGGCAAGCCGGGGCCTGCGGAAAACCTCGAAAAGAGAGAGTGTTATGCCGGGTCCCGGCCCGGCTGGCTCAGGGCGACCCTTGCCCCTGGTCCCCGGCCGAACCGAGGCAGCCTACTCCTCCAGGGTGCTGTAGCCACCATCGGGGTAGCAGACCTGGTAGCTGTAGTCGTCGGTCGTGCCGTTCACACTCGTCGCCGTCTCGTCCTTCTTCACGTATTTGTACTCGATCGATTGGTAGTTCAGGGTCACTGTCTCCATCGGCCGGTCGTTGTTCTTGCTCGAGGACATGGAAAAACCGGAGATCAGTACCCCTTTCATCTCTAGTCTCATGTACTCCTGGCCGTCCTTGACGAAGGCGATTGTCATGTCCTTCGCCGAGCCGTTGATGCTCAACCCGTAGAGGGCGTTGCTCGAGGAGTCCGTGAACTTCGTGCAGACGATTTCGTTCTGTTGCTTCAACGAGCCTGAGGCCCATGAGGCGCTCTGCAGCTCGATCCACCCGTAGTAGGGGTCTGTTGCGACATCGCCGGTGACGCCCGGGACATTGAGATAGACCGGCATCTCATCCCTCCCCGCGTTGTGAGGCCGAGCATACTCCCGATCCCGCATTGAGCGCGCCGCATGTCTAGGTGGGTTGTTGTCGGCCAGATTCGGTGCCGGAGGAGGGAGGGTTCTCCTCTCCTCCTCCGGCTCCCTTTTTCGGTGCCAGAGATGCTCCGAGACTTGGTGCCGGAGGAGGGAGTCGTGTCGGCCGCCGGCTTCGCCGGAACGCGGCCTTCGGCCGCGGCCGACAACAACTCTGTCGAGTGGGCTTCGCCCCCTCGCGCACCCCTGAGGGTTCTCCTCTCCTCCTCCGGCTCCCTTTTTC
>JBKPSZ010000035.1:0-11113 GCA_046735265.1 Acidobacteriota bacterium
GTTGACGAACATCTATGACTACTTCAATACCCCCTCGATCGACGGATTCCAGAACGGCAGGCGCCTCGATGATCCCTACGCCTCCTGCCGCACCACCGCCGTCATCCTCGTCTATGACAACTTCAACGGCTGCCAGAACGACAGCTGCTCCTTCCTGACCAACCAGGTCCTGACCGACTTGAAGAAGATCGGCGTACCGGTCTTCGTGATCGGCTTCGGGGCGAGCGCCGTCGCGACCGCGTCGACCGGCATGTGTATCGCCCAGAACAGCGGCGCCATTCTCCCGGACGGGAGCGTCGGGTATTTTCCGGTCTCCTCGGCCGACGGGCTCACCCAGGCGTTCGAGGACATCTTTTCGATCGTGAACGAGACCTCCAAGGACTTCGCCTCGGCGACGGTCTCCTCGGTCCAGGCGGGCGCGGAGCAGATGGTCTATCTCGCTACGTTCAATGCGGCGAAAAACCGTTCGGTCTGGAACGGCCGCGTCAACGGCTACCGGCTCGACCCGCAGGGTTCGTTGAAGCTCGGATCCAAGACGATCACGGACCCGAACGACCCCAACAAGGGCCAGACTCTCTCGGTCCCTTCGAACGATCCATCGTCCCTCATCTGGAATGCGGGGCAGAACCTGGCCCAGACGCCCGGCACCGGAGCGACGAGCTCCGGCGGCATTCTGGCTCCGGGAGCCGCTCTGTTCGCGGGAAGCTATCTCGACGCGTCGAACGACACCGTCACGACGATCCCGACCCATTTCTACGCGGGGCGCAAGATCGTCTTCTCTCTTCCGCCGAGCACCCCGAGCCCGGTGACGACCTTGCCGATCCCGGCGGGAGCCGCTGTGCCCGAGGATCGGTTCGATCTGACCTATTCGACGTCCGCAAGCTGGTGGCCGGCGGTCAAGGCGCTGCTGGGTCCGCAGACCGCTCCCCCGGCGGTGCGTACACCGGCTCTCACCGACGCGGACGCCGGCGACTCGCTTCGCTTCCTCTGGGGTGATCGGGACGCGGTCATGACGACGACTGAGGCCAACCAGCGTTATCTGGGCTTGAAGCTCGGGGACATTTTCCACTCGAACCCGGTCGTCGTCGGGCGCCCGGCGGACTACGCTTTCTACATCACGAACACGAACAACTACCGGGAATTCTTCAACACATACCGTCAGCGGCGCAAGGTTCTGTACCTCGGCGCGAACGACGGCCTGCTGCATGCCTTCGACATCGGTGCGTTTGGCCGGAATCCTTCGGTCTGTCTGCCTCTCTCCGACGGCACGACGCCGCCTTGCTACGACCTCGGCACCGGAGCGGAGCTCTTCGCGTACGCGCCGCGGTCGGTCTTCCAGAACTTCAAGCGGCTGAAGGACGCTGTCGGACCACAGACCAAACAGGACGAGTGGACGGTGGACGGTGCGCCCTCCGCCGTGGACGTTTTCATCGATGCGAATCACGCGGGCAACCCGGATGGCACGCGGCGGACCTGGCGGACCGTGCTGGTCGGGGGAATGCGCGAAGGTTCTGCCTTCGAAGGGACCGCGGGAACGTCTCCGCGCGATTCGCAGGGGAGCTACTACGCTCTGGACATCACACAGCCGGACGAGCTTGCCACCGACGCGACGGGCGCCGTCGGTCCTCCGGCCGCGCCACCGGACTTCACGGCGCCGAAGTGCCTGAATTCGTCGGGGGACGCAAGCTGTGGCAAGGACGCGGCCGACCCCGCGGTGCGGTCGCTCCAGCCGCCGCGTGCCTGGCCGACGGTCCTGTGGGAGATCGCCGACACGGGTGACGCGGACGTTTCCGGCTCGACCGGCGCGGGATATCCCGACATGGGCGAGACCTGGTCGAAGCCGGCAACCGGACGCGTGAGAGTCTGCCTGTCCAACTGCAACAGCACGGGCTCCCCGGCGCCCGTCGTCGAGGACCACTACGTTGCGATCTTCGGGGGCGGATTCGACCGGGAACGACTCAACCGGCGCGGCAACTGGATCTACATGGTGGACATCGAGACAGGGCGCGCTCTGTACCGCGCCAATTCGAGTTGTGGCGTGAATTCCGGAACGGGAGGGTGTACACCGATCTACTTCGGATCGATTCCCTCGGAACCGTCGGCCCTCGACGTGAACGGCGACGGCTACCTCGACTTCGTCTATGTCGGGGACGCCAAGGGGCAGCTCTGGCGAATCGACCTGACCGACTTGAGACTCCTGGCGTCGCCTCCGGCTGGTCGTTTCGTGAATCAGCTGGACCTCACCTCCGGGTCTGGAAAGCCTTTCTTGCTCTTCCTCGCGCCGCAGCCCGTGGCGCCGGCGCTCTCTCCGTTCTTTCCGATTTTCTTCCGTCCGACGGCGATCTCGCTCGGTTACACCAGCGGGAACAGGCCGACCGTCGGCATCGCCTTCGGCACGGGTGACCGGGATGACATCCTTGCGACCGTTGACCCCGCGAGCCTCAGCTACAGCCAGCGCTTCTACTACGTGCTCGATGATTCGAACCAGGTTACGAGGACCGAGGCGGATCTGCTGTCGATTCCCTCCTCGACTTCCCCCAAGGCTTCTGCGCCGGCGCCTCATGGCTGGTATCTGAACCTGGCGCCCGGCGAGCGCATGATCACGGATTCGCTGGCAGTCAAAGGGGTGATCTTCTTTTCGACGTTCAATCCCAAACCAGCAGGCGCATCCACGGGATCCTGTCCGAACCCACCGCGCTGTGGAAACCTCGGCGGGACGGCGCGCTTCTACAGTCTCCTGTACTCGAGTGGCGATCCCTACCTAGGGAGCGACCGAGGGGAGACCCAGCCGAACGCCACGTTCCTGACGAACCCCGTCTTCTTCACCTCAGCAGACCAGCAGGGGCACATCTTCTATACATCGGACAACACCGTGAACATCAAGCCGGTGCCGGGCGGCACAAAAACTACGGTCAAGGACTGGAAGGAGCGCTAGTTGTAACTGCTCACGAGGTGGTTTATCCGGGCTGTCGTGCGAAGCTGGTGTTGCGAAGCAACGGCAACCCACGGAGCAGCCCGAATGAAGATCCATAGTGGAGCAAGGACTTGGCTCACTACGCTCGCGAGCACGCGGTTCGAACCGACGATCCGCGTTTCCAAGCCACCGCCAGGCGGTTGGCCTGCCATACGAGACACCCTTCGAACCGCGCTGTTGGAAGGAAAGTAGTTACGTCAGCGGGATCTCCACGTTCGGCTAGGCTCGCCGCGAGCCTCCTTCTTCCCGATCGCCTTCGTCATCTCCTCCAGACGCAGCCGGTCCAGACTTTCCAAGGGGAGCGACGTGAAGAGGCCGAGACGCCGATAGATCTCGACGCCCACGTTCTTGATGGCCTTGCGTTGCGCTTCTTCGCCGACGACTGAATCTGGGTCTTCGGATCTCCAGTGGGCGATGATCGGCTGGCCCGGCCAGACGGGACACGACTCGCGGGCCTTGTCGCAGACCGTGATGACGAAGTCGAACTTCACGTCGCGAAACTATCCCTGGCGGAAAGTCTGTCGCGAGCTTCGGTGGGCGGCGGGTCCCCCATTCGCACTTCCCGACCGGGAAAGTGTTGATAACCCTTGTTCGGAATCACGAAACGCCTCCGTCACGGTCAAATGAGCGCCAGACACCCACCGAGAGCAAGGATTTCGCACGCTCTGCCCGCGAGTAGGCAAAGCATCGAACATCGGCCGCCTTATGGGCTCGGCATCGGCGTCAGCGACCGCTGTGGTAGGTATGCCACGCGCGGAAGAGGAGGCGCTGCCTATGCGTGCGAAGCTCGCTGCGGAGTTCATCGGGACGTTCTGGTTGGTGTTGGGCGGCTGCGGCAGCGCCGTTCTGGCGGCCGCGTTCCCCGAGCTCGGGATCGGGTTCGCCGGTGTCTCTCTCGCCTTCGGGTTGACGGTCCTCACGGGAGCCTACGCGCTCGGCCCCGTGTCCGGGGGCCACTTCAACCCGGCGGTCTCCGTGGGTCTGTGGGCCGGCGGACGGTTTTCCGCCTCCCGGCTGGGGCCATACGTCGCCGCCCAGATGCTCGGGGCGATCGCCGGCGCGGCGGTCCTCGCATTCATCGCCGGCGGCAAGCCGGGCTTCGACCTCGTGGCGTCGGGGTTCGCGGCCAACGGATTCGGCGACCACTCCCCCGGCAAGTACTCCTTAGGCGCCGGGTTGGTCACCGAGGTGGTGATGACCTTCATGTTCCTGATCGTCATCCTCGGCGCGACCCACCGGCGGGCACCCACAGGCTTCGCAGGGCTGGGCATCGGTCTCGCCCTCACGCTGATCCACCTGATCAGCATCCCCATCACGAACACTTCGGTGAATCCGGCGCGCAGCACGGGACCGGCGCTCTTCGTCGGCGGCTGGGCCCTCCAGCAACTCTGGCTGTTCTGGGTCGCCCCCATCGTGGGCGCGCTGCTGGCCGGGTTCGTCCACCGCGCGGTGCTGGAAGGCAAGGAGTACGAGCCCGAGATTCGCGGGCACTGAGCGCCGACATCCGGCTGCGCCAGCCGGAGCTGCGCAGCGTCGCGTGTTCTTGCTCGCCAGGCTCGCGAGCACGCTCGGCTCGAACCTCCGATCCGGGTTTCCAGGCCCGGACGACGTGAGTTGGCCGGCTCGGCTGAATTGTGCGCCTGCAGGAGCCGGCTCATCCGGGTGGGGGTGGCCCATCTTCACGACGACCCTTGAAGCGCGGCCGAATCGGCTGAGGGCACCCGAGCGGCACCAACATGAGGAGGAAGCGCCTCTCAGAACTCCCCGGACGTTTCCCCTGGGCCGCGGGAGATAGAATGAGGGAAAGACGCGGCCACACTGTTCCGGTCGGCAGTCCGGAGAATCGTTTTCGCATCACTCTTGGCCGAGGAACAGGCGTGAAATGTCGCGTGCTGGGCCCGGCTGCGGCGGATCGCCGCCCTGCTTTTCGTCGTTCTCGTTTCTGATTCGGCGGTGATGACAATGAGGTCACACCGCAACCGGAGACCGAAAGGAGGGTTCCCGTGCGACCTGGAAATCTGAAATGGGGAATCGTGGCGATCGCGGCCGTGGTCGGCCTGGTGGCGGCGGGCGCCGCACAGGCGCAGACACACGCGACGACCGAGACGAAGTCCTTCGAGATCATCTCGGTGGACGGGAACGTCCTGGTGGTGAGAGGGCAGGAGGGCACCCGCGAGATCACCGTGCCGCCCGACTTCCTCTTCACCGTCAACGGCAAGAAGATGTCGGTCGGCGAGTTGAAGGCGGGCATGAAGGGCACGGCCACCATCACAACGACGACCACCGTCCATCCCGTTTATGTGACGGAGGTGAAGAACGGGGAGGTCGTGAAGGCGGTCGGGACGTCCGTCGTCGTGCGCAGCAAAGACGGCTACAAGATGTTCTCGCAGGGCGAGGTGGACAAGCGCGGAGTCCGCATTTACAAGGACGGCAAGCCGGTTCAGCTGTCGGACCTTCGCGTGAGGGATCGGCTGACGGCGGTCATCGTCACGGAAGGTCCCCCACACGTGATGACCCAGAAAGAGGTGGACGCGACGCTCGCGGCGGAACCGGCTTCCGCTGCGCCGGCTCCTGCAGCAACGGCTGCCGCAGCCCCGACTACCGCAGCACCGGCTGCCGCGGCACCGGCTCCCGCGGACACCCCCGCCTCGGAGAGCGTCACGGGTTCGATGAGCAGTCCGACGGCGGCGCCAGCAGAGGCGAGCCCGGCGGGGACGACGGCCCCGGCCGGCGAGGAGCCGTCCAAGGGGGGAAGCTCGTGGCTCATGTGGGGTGCACTGATCCTCGTCGCGGTGATCGTTCTCTTTTTTGTGTTCAGACGATCCCGCACCTGATTCTTCGGGTGACCAACGTCGGGTCCAGCGCCCATCTCAGTCGATTACCGCTGCTGGTGGAGGCAGGAGTGACCTGCCCGGGCCGATGAGCGGCGGGCGTACACCGCCGCTTGTCGCGCTCCCCCCGCCGCTGCCTCACCCAATGAGCGGTCGGTGCGAACTCTCGATCCGAGTCTCCAAGTCACCGAGAGGTGAGTTGGCCCGCCCGGGGCGGATGCCCGCCGGCAGGAGCCGGTGCAGTGTCGCGTGTTCTCGCTCACTGCGTTTGCGAGCACGCTCGGTACGAACTCCCGAACCGGGTTCCCAAGCCACAGGAGGGTGAACTGGCCTGCCCGACGAGACTCGCTCACCCCCGCTCGCGAGCAGGCTTCGGGTCGAACCGTCGATCCGGGTTCCACGTGCCGGCGATGGACGCGTCGGCTTGCCTGACGCTCGCGCCGAGCTCGCCGATCGGAGGGCACCCGGCGTCTCAATCGCTGCCCAGTTCTCAAACCATCGATACAAACGATTGGACCCGCCTCGAGCGGCGGTCGCATGATTTGGATCTCGCTGAAAATCGAGGAGCCGAGTCGTGGAATGCATCCGAGTCGAGGCCGTGCGTCGCCGCTACGGGAGCCGCGACGGGGGCTGCAGGCACGATTTCGACCTCCGGACGTTCGAGTGTGCCCTCGGCCTAGCGCTTCTGATCTGGGCAGGCCTGTCGCCTTGCGTCCTCGGGGCAGCCGAGCAGGTGTTCATCGGCCGCGTCGTCGTCAACACCCTCGACGTCTTCAGTCCCGAAGAGGTCAAGAGCTTCCTCAATCGCGGCGCCAACGCGCTCCATGTCGTCACGCGGGAGTCGACGGTTCGCCGCCTCCTGATCTTCGAAGAGGGGGACGCCTACGACCCCGCAATACTCGAGGAAGCCGAGCGGAACCTGCGGGCGCTCGGCTTGTTTCGATCGGTGTCCATCGTTGCCGGCGAAGTCCACAACGGAGTCGTGGACGTAGAGGTGAACACCCAGGACGCGTGGACCGTTCAGATCGACCTTTCCGCCGGCAGGAGCGGGGGAGCCATGCGGGGCGGCATTGCCCTGGGCGAGAAGAACATTCTCGGAACGGGAGCTCAGGTCGAAGTCGCCTTCGCCAAGGATCAGGACCGGACGTACCGCTCCGTCGAGCTCCTGGTTCCCAACTTCTTTCTCCCGTTCGCGACGGCCCGTGTGCTCTACGGTTCGAACTCGGACGGATCCGAAAGAATCCTCGAGGTGCAACGTCCCTTCTACTCGACGGCGGCTCCCTGGTCGGCCGAGGTTGCCGTCGCCGACACCCACCGCGACGAGTTCACGTACGAGGAGGGCGGCGCAGTCCGGGCTACCTTCGGCGCCGATCATTTCCGGCTTTTCGCGGCGTATGGGATTGCCCTTCCGGCACGGGAGACCTACGCTTCGCGCCTCACCATCGGTCTCGACTTGCGCGAAGATCGATTCCGACAGGCCTCGACCGGCGAGGCCGAATCGCTGCCTGCCGATCGACGGTTTCGCTACGTGTTCCTGCAGTACGAGGCGCTCCACGCCGATTTCCTGAAGTGGAACTACGTCAACCACGATGATCGGTATGAGGACATCGGCGTCGGCCCCCGGGTCTTGCTCCGGCTCGGGATCTCTCCCGCGGCGTTCGGTGTCGCCGAAACGACAGGGATCGTCGGTTTGGAGCTGGGCGCAGGGTTCCGGGTCGGCGCGTCGGGCTTTGTCCAGGCGCGCATGGCCTGGGACAGCAGGGTAGGACCGCAGCTCGAGAACTCCCTCGCGTCGGCAAACGTCCTCTACGTCCGTAGATTCGAGACGAGCCCGCGACAGACCTTCGTCGCGCAGCTTTCCGGTCTGCGTGGGTGGAACCTCGACGGCGACGTCCAGATCTTCGCCGACGCTCTGTCCGGCTTGCGCGCCTACCGTCTTCGCGCCTTCGAAGGGGACACCCGCATCATTCTCAACCTCGAGCATCGGATGTTCAGCAGCTCGAAATGGTTCGGAGTGATCTCGCCGGGCCTCGCGGCGTTTTTCGATGCGGGGCTCGTGGGAGGAGGACCGGCTGCTCGGAGCCTGCGCCTCCCCGACGTCAAGATGGACGCTGGCGTCGGCCTGCGCTTCGCCGTGGCCTGGGCGCCTGGCATGAACGTCTTCCGCATCGATGCGGGCTACGCCTTCCAGCGCGACCCTACCGGGCACAAGGGCTGGCTGATCTCGTTCTCAACGGGGCAGGCGTTCTAGGGCGGGGCTAGTCAGTGCATCGATGCTCATTGCCTCGGCTTCCGTGCAGCGGGGGAAGGTGGATCAGGTCAGCAACGATCAGGCCGGAGCCGACTTTCAACCCCTGGTAGGGCGGCAACGATCAAGATTCACCGCGCGCGAGTCATGACCAAAATGGGCGCTGGCTCCGTGGCCGACCTCGTCCACCTGGCGGATCGGGCTGGCGTCCGCCGCTCGGAGTCGGCAGCCGGCCCATAATCCAAAGGTCGCATACCCGCGAGCCGTACGGCGATTAGCGTCGTCGGCATAGGCTCCACCAACGCTCTATTTGCCGTCGTGGACGACGACAAGCCCGTGCGCACGGCGCTCGAGAGGCTCCTGCGCTCAGCCGGCCTCGAATCGAAAAGGCTCGGCTCGGGCGCCGAGTTTCTCGCAGGCCTGGCCGAACGGGTCCCCGACTTCGTGATCCTCGATCTGCACATGCCGGGGCCAGCGGGTTCGACGTCCAGGAGCAAACCCCTCTACCGATAACGGAGGAGTTTGGCCTTCTCGTCAGGAGTGGCCTGCCCGGGCGGATGTGCGCCGGCCAGAGCCGGCGCAGTGTCGCGTGTTCTCGCTCGCTCCACTTGCGAGCACGCTCGGTACGAACCGCCGATCCGGGTTCCAAAAGCTCGTCGGAGCGAAATGGCCTGCCCTACGAGACACACTTCGAACCGCACGATTGCAAGGAAACGAGTTACGCTCGGCAGGCTTCCACCGGTAACGCTAGCCCGTTAGACGCCGGGGACAAGTTGGATCCTCGGCAATTCGAGTCGTCGGACGCTCCAGATCGAATCGTCAATTCGATTGGAGCGGAACGTCGTCCTGCGGCGAATAGAATCACGGCGACTCCATGTCGCTCGCTGTCGGCACCCGCCTCGGTCCTTACGAGATCCTCGTGCCCCTCGGCGCAGGCGGGATGGGAGAGGTATATCGGGCGCGGGACAAGAAGCTGGATCGGGACGTCGCGATCAAGGTCCTCCCGCAGTCCGTCGCCGCCGATCCGGACACGCTCGCACGGTTCGAGCGCGAAGCGAAGTCGGTGGCAGCGCTTTCTCATCAAAACATCCTTGCGATTCACGACTTCGGCGACCAGGACGGCATCGCGTATGCCGTCATGGAGCTTCTGGAAGGAGAGACCCTGCGCGAAAAGCTCGACGCGGGTCTGATTCCGCGGAAGCAGGCCGTGGACTACGCGCTCCAGGTCGCCAAGGGCCTCTCCGCGGCCCACGAGAAGGGCATCGTCCATCGGGATTTGAAGCCCGAAAACCTCTTCGTTTCGAGAGACGGCCATCTGAAGATCCTCGACTTCGGCCTGGCGAAGCGAGTCGAGGCGGTCGCCCCCGGCAAGGAGACGAGCGCGCCGACCGGCTCGGGCCACACGGAGCCGGGGACGGTGATGGGGACAGTGGGCTACATGTCGCCCGAGCAGGTAAAAGGGTTTGCGGTCGACCACCGGTCGGACATCTTCTCGTTCGGGGCGATCCTCTACGAGCTGCTCTCGGGCAAGAAGGCGTTCCGGCGAGAGACGAACGCCGAGACGATGGCGGCCATACTGCGAGACGAACCGGAGGAGCTGACGGCGTCGGCGCGAAACATCCCTCCGGCTCTGGAGCGCATCGTGAAGCACTGCCTCGAGAAGGACCGGGAGCATCGCTTCCAGTCGGCGAGAGACATCGCGTTCAACCTCTCCGAGCAGTTCTCGCCCGCGGCGACGGGTAGCCCGCGGGAGAGCACCCCGCCGATCGGCTCGACCGGTTTGTGGGTCGCGGTCCTGCCGTTCAAGTACGGCGGCGCGGACGCCGACCTCGCGGCCCTTGCCGACGGGCTCTCCGAGGAGATCGGGACCGGTCTCTCGCGGTTTCGGTATCTGTCGGTCGTCGCGAGCGCCTCGGCGGCTCGCCTCAAGGGAGAGGCCGGGGACGAACGGGCCCTGGCTGCCAAACTCGGCGCGCGTTACGTGCTGGAGGGAAGCATCCGCGGAGGAGGCTCCGCCATCCGCGTGAGCGCCCAGCTCGTCGACGCCCAGACGGGAGCGCAGCTCTGGTCCGAGACGTTCAACCGGGCTCTTCAAGCTGCGAGCGTGCTCGAGGCTCAGGACGACATTGCCGCGCGCATCGTCGCGACAGTCGCCGACAGCTACGGGGTGCTCGTGCATTCGTTACGGTCCGCAACCCGGCAGAAGGACGATGTCGATCTCACGCCGGTGGACTGGCAGTTCCAGTATTTCGCCTACCGAGAACAGATCACGCCCTCGGCCCACGCGGCGCTCAAGAGCCGGCTGGAGCGCGTGGTGGAGCGGGACGACCGGCGGTCGGATCTGTGGGCTTGCCTCGCGCAAATCTACGTCGACGAATACTCGTTTGGCTTCCCGGGCGCCGATGCGGCCTCTCTCGATCGGGCACTCACAGCCGCCCGCCGCGCAGTGGAGCTCGATCGGGCGAACCAGTTCGCGCTCGTCGCTCTGGCGCAGACGCACTTCTTCCGCCAGGACCTCGCCGCCTTCGGCCCCGCGGCCGAGCGCGCGATGGCGCTCAACCCGCTCAACACCGACGCGGTCGGAATCCTGGGATTGCAGATCGTGCACACCGGCGAGTTCGAGCGGGGCGCCGCGATCGTGCGCCGCGCGATGGAGCTCAACGCCAACCACGCGGGCTGGATGCATTTCGCTCCGCTCTGGGAGCACTTCCACAAGGGCGAGTACGAGCAGGCTCTCGAGCGCGCGAACCGGGTGGATGTCCCTGGCCTCTTCTGGCCCTATCTGGTGATGGCTTCGGCCTGCGGACACCTCGGTCGGCAGGCCGAAGCCGAAGCCGCGGTCAGGGATCTGCTGGCGCTCGACCCCGAGTTTGCGGCGCACGCGCGCTCGAACGTCGGGACCTGGCACTTCGCGAGCGGCTTGATGGAGCCCATCCTCGAAGGGCTGCGCAAGGCGGGGTTATCGATTCCGGCGACCGACGGATCGTCCGAGTCGCCGAGGCGGGCCGGTGCGGTCACGGCAAAGGCCGATCGTAGGGCGCCGGGCACACACCCGGGACC
>JBKPSZ010000036.1:0-8668 GCA_046735265.1 Acidobacteriota bacterium
GATCAGGCGCTTCGGCTTCACGTGGACGATGTTGTTCAGGGCTTCGTAGCTCGGGCCCGAAGTCAGCGCGCCGTCGCCGACGATGACGACCGTGTACGGATTGCCCTTGGTTCCCTGCAGCGCCATCGAGACGCCGAGGCCGTAGGACAGCCCGGTACCCGCGTGTCCCGCGGCGAGCGTGTCATGGGCGCTCTCGGTCGGCTCGGCGAATCCAGAAAGACCTCCCGGCGTCCGGATCGAGGGGAACTCCTTGCGCCGTCCGGTGACGAGCTTGTGCGTGTAACACTGATTCGAGGTGTCCCAGACGAGTCGGTCCTTCGGGCTCTCGAAAGCCCGGTGGAGGGCCAGAGTTAGCTCGACGACGCCGAGGTTCGACGCCAGGTGGCCGCCGGTCTTCGTGATCGTCTCGATGATGACGTCCCGGCACTCCTGGGACAGCGTCTCGAGCTGCGGGTGATCGAGGCGTTTCAAGTCCCGCGGGCTCTCGATCCGATTCAGGATTTTCATGGTTTTTACCGCCCGTCCTCTCCGCCCAAACTCCAGCCCGGTCCGACCGGTGGCGCCGGCCCGACAGGCGAGACTGGTAAAGCGTGCAGTATATCAAGCCGAATGTCCTTGACGTGATAGGGTTTGCCGGTTGCGGGAGCGGCCGCGACCCGGCGGAGAGCCTCGCGAACGTAAGGAGAAAACGACCCGATGAGCTCGATCCGTGTCGGCTCCGAGGAACACAAGGAACTCTTCTGCCGAACCTTCGTCGAGACGCACGATCCGTTTCGTCCCGAGGACATCGCCTGGCCCGACCTCGACGCCGAGAGTCTCCAGCGTTTGAAGTCCCTGCCGGTCTGGAACGAGGCCGCGCGAACCGAAGCCGCGACCGCCGTGAAGGTTCAGGCGCTCGGCCGCACCGAGACCGACCCCGTGCTCGCGGAAGCGATCGCCCTCCAGGGACACGAGGAGGGGCGCCACGCGGACGTGATCCAGCGGCTGACGCGGCACTACGGCATCGCAGTGAAGCCCTGGCCCGAGCCGGAAGTCCCGAAGGATCCGACCTGGACGTTCCTGCGGACGGGGTACGGCGAGTGTCTCGACTCCTTCTTCGCCTTCGGCCTCTTCTCGCTCGGCAGCCGCTCGGGCCTCTTCCCGCCGGCCGTCGTCGCGGTCTTCGAGACGATCATGCAGGAGGAAGCGCGGCACATTCTCTTCATCGTCAACTGGGCGGCCTATCTGCGCGCGCGGCGGCCGCTTCCCCTCCGCCCGGCGTTCGACGCCCGGCGGGCATGGAACATCGTCGCGCAGGCGTTCGACCGCGTGAAGGGCGCGATGCAGATGACGAAATCCGACGGCGAAGAGGCGGCGCAGGACGGCTTCACGCTGAAGAGCCATACGAGCTTTTCCGACTTTTCGCTGCGCTCTTTCCTGGAGCTCTGCCTGGCGGAGAACGAGCGCCGGTTCGCGCCCTACGATCGCCGCCTGCTCCGGCCCGTGCTCGTGCCCTCGACGGTCAAGGCGATCTTGAAGGTCTTGCCGCGGGACCGCTCGGCGGCCGTCTCGAAGGAAGCGGCCTAGCGGGCCGCCCGGGTCCCCGGCGACATCGGCGCGGCGGAGGAGACCCTCTTACAGAACCTTCTTGCTCTTCAGATCCTGAAAGATCACCCACCCGAGGCACACCCCGGCGACGAGGATCAAGGGCGGGCCGAGGAACATGAAGAGGACGAAGGTGATCGCCGTCTCCTTGATCAGCAGTATGAGCGCGAGGACGAGGGCCACGAGCGTCGCGATCGCGGCGATCCGAAGC
Source organism: Acidobacteriota bacterium (assembly GCA_046735265.1). Classification (GTDB taxonomy): domain Bacteria; phylum Acidobacteriota; class Thermoanaerobaculia; order UBA5066; family Gp7-AA6; genus DATBFU01. The sequence goes on from JBKPSZ010000036.1 coordinate 1,796, forward strand.
GCTTGACGCCCCTTCGGGGTGATCGTCTCGTCGTCTCTCATCGCATCGCCTGTTTGCCAGCCTCCGGGGCCTGCGTCGTCTCGGGCGGGTGCGCCGGCCCATGGCAGTCGAGGCACGAGTCCTTGCCGAGCATGAGATTCTGAATCTGGTCCTTCTCGTGCTTGGCGAGGAAGTTCGCGGCGCCGCCGTGGCAGGAGAGACAACGGACGTTCGAATAGGGAACCCGAACTTTCAGCGGGAACTCGTAGTTGCCCGTGATGTTCCGGACGGTGTGGCCGAGGCCCTCGAGCTTGGCGCCGACCGTGCCGTACATGCCGTAGTCGCTATGGCACGTGTAGCAGTGGTTTTCCTGAATGTACCGGTTCTTGTAGTGCACCGCGGCGAGCGAGTCGCTCTTCGGATTCTTCAGATCCTCGACGTGGCTCGCCATGACGTGGCAGTGGCCGCACGCCTCCGTCTTCATGGACTGCTGCATCCCGTGGGCGGTGGCGAGGAACGTGACGACGATCGGCAGCACCAGGATCGAACCGAAGAGGAGTGACTTGGAGACCGTGTTGACGCCGCGGCGTCGGATCAGCCGCCAGACGACCACGACGAGCACGATGTTCAGGACGGCGAAGACGAGCCCGACCCCTTGAAGCCACTGGCTCGTGGTGCCGATCCAGCCCTTGGGCTCCGGCACACCGAAATCGCGCGGATCCGCCCGGAGCAGAGCCGCCGCCGACAGGAGCAGCAGAAACGCGGTGAGGCGACGCCTCACTTCTTGCCCGGGTAGTCCTTCAGCCAGGCGCCGTCGACCTTGGCTGCCTTCCGCTTGTCCTTCTCCGCGACGAGCCACTTGCCGGCGTCGTTCAGCTCGTGGGCGTCCTTCTTCGGGAGCTTGTCCACGTGGCAGCCGGTGCAGTCCTTCACTGCCACGCCCGCCGCCTTGGCCTGCTTCTGGATCTCCATGTCGGCCGACGAAGTGCCCGAGAACGCAATCCATCCCCCCCAGAAGAGAAGAGCCGCCGTGAGACCCAGACGCGTTGACTTCGACTTCATCGATCTTCCTCCTGTTCGTGTCGATCGGGATCTTACCGGGATCAAGGTTTCCAGTGAACGAAAATGCCGTATCGGTTGGCGTTGTAGTCGGCGAGCGACCCCGCCTGGTCGAATGCCGGGTCCTCGCCGTACTGGTCCCGGAGCCATTCCCCGGCGACGCCGACGTTGTGACCGACGTCGTACTCCGCCCGAACGCGAACACGGTTGGCCGTGAACGGAATCGAGCCCTGGTTGCCCATCCAGAGGAACGAGCCGTCCAGAGCGAGCTTCTTCCAGGCGACGTGGAGTCCGCCTTCCCAGGTGTGGCCGATCTCGTTCTGGGCTTGCGGAACGATCGTGAAGTCCTGCGGGACACGGATGAGGATGTCGCGGTCCACGCGGAACTCGCCCGCCGAGAAGCGCAGAGTTAGGATCTTCCCGATCGGGCCGACCTCCAGGTCCCCCGCCACCTCGCGCACGCGCGTCTCGTACGCGATCTCGGGGATGTCGTTGTTGTCGGCGCGGCTCTCGCGCCAGGTCCCGCCGACCCGCACGAGGTCCTTCCAGGCGTAGGAAGCCCGGAACTTGTAGCGGTCGCGGTCGGAGAAATCCGTCCGGAGGATCGGACGATTCCCGTCGTCGCGGCGGTAGTCGGCGCCCACAGTCCAGCCCATGCTCGACCACGTGACGCCGGCGCCGTAGGTGTTGACCGTCCGGGTGAACTCCTCTCCCGGCTGGTCTACCAGCTCCTCGGCCCCCTCTCCGTTGAACTCCACGTCCTGATGGGTCTGCGACCAGCCGGCGTTGACCGAGAAGCAGCCGAGCCAGCGCGCGTTGACCGAGGCGTCGAGTGTGCGGTCGTCCCGCTCGAGTGACGTGTTCTCCTGGACGGCCCGGAGGAGGTCGCCCAACGGGACCTGGCCGAAAGACGACGTGTCCAGGTAGAGGCTCGAGATCAGCGCCTGCCCCTCGAGCGTGCGGCTCCTCTCCGTCCAGCCGCCGGTGAAGTCGATGTTGGGTGCGAGGTTCACATCCGCGCGCACCGACCCGCGCCAGTAGTCCGTGTCGGCCTTCGACGTGATGCCGTCGTTCAAGCCGGCGAAGAACCGCGCGATCTGGAAGGAGACGAAGCTGCCTGAATCGGTCTCGAGAGAGGTCGCCTCTCCGCTCGCGTCGGCGCGGACGTAGCTGCCGACGAGCTTGACCCGCGAGACCGGCTGTCCCGCGACCCAGACGCTCGTGACGGGAGTGTTGATCTTGTTCTCGGTCGTCCGATCGATGCCGTCCGCCGTGACGTCCCGCCCGAGGATCGGAAACGAGACGTTGCCGCCGTTCGCGCCGGGACGCAGCGTGTCCGTCTCTTCGAAGCGGTACCGCCGCCACCCCTGGATCACGGCCCCGCGGATCCAGGCGAGGTCGAACCGCAGGCCGATCCGATACTCCTCGTCCACGGAATGGACGTCCTGATTGAGCGCGAATTCGTCCTCGCTCACGTGGTACGTCGTCTGCCCCGGGCCGACGAAGACGTTGCGCGTATAGCCGAGGATCGGCGTGAACTTCTTGTTCGGAAAGATCTCGAGCGTCGCGTCATAGATGTTGCGCACCCGGTTGTAGGTGTGCTGGCCGGGAACGATCCCGTCGTCCAGAAAGGGGTTGGCGAACGCCGGCAGCGCACTGTAGAAGTTCGTCCGCCGCCAGGTGAACGAGAGGCGGTAGGTATTCACCTGGCCCGCCGTGAGGCGGACCATCCCCGCCGGGCCCGCTCCGATGTCGGAAGCGTCGAGGTGGGCGTAGTCGAAGACGCCGTCCATCGGACCGGCGGCGTCCCAGGCGAGCATCCGCAGAAGGACGCCGGGACGGTCGTTGATCTGCGTGCGGTACATCTGCTCGTTGCCGGAGACGTCCACGAAGCGATAGCCGAGCTCGAACTCGGGCAGCGGCTGCTGCCCCGCCGCCGGAAGCGCGCCCGCCGCGAGGAAGAGCGAGGCGAGAAGCGGCGACCGTACGGCGGCGCTCTTCACGGCGTCACTTGAGTAGAGCCGGCGACAGATTCGAGCCGTGCACCGCGACGTGGCAGCTCGTGCAGTTGCGGTAGCGCGGGAGAGTCAGGTCGTGGAAAGAGGGAGGCTGCCCGCCCGCGGTCGCCGGGCCGCCCGTCTTCGAGTGACAGGAGAGACAGAGCTGCGACACGTTGGCCCACTGGAGCATCTTCGGGTTGTTCGAGCCGTGCGCTTCGTGGCAGGAGAGGCAGTCTCCTGCCGATCCGGTGACGTGGTCGAAGACGAAGGGCCCGCGGAGCTCCGAGTGGCAGTTCAAGCAGGCGAGGTCCCCCTCGCGCGTCAACTTCACGCTGTGGCCTTTTCGATCGTGCGGGCTGTGGCAGTCGAGGCACGTCATGCCGCCGCGGTCGAGGCGATGGACGTACGGCTTATTGCGGAAGGCGGCGGAGATCCCGTTGTGGCAGGTCTGGCACAGTTCTCCGGGCGTGCGGGCGAGCAGCCACGGCTGCTCCGTCTTGACGGACTTGTGGACCGAGTGGCACGAGAGACAGTTCACCGCGGGGGTGTTGGCGTGGAAGCCGACCGCGAAAGAGGCGTGCTCGTCGCTCTTGTCGTGACAGGAGAGACACATCTCCGCCCCCTCCGCGCCGTGGAAGGTCTGGATCAGGGTTTTGTCGCCGCCCGACTCGATGTGCTGGGTCCCGTCTCCGTGGCAGAGCGAGCAGGCCTCCTCCGGATCGGCTCTATGGCCTTTCTTGGACGGCCGGTTGTGCGGGTTCGAAGCGAAGGCGGCCACGGTGTCCGTGTGGCAGTCGCCGCACTTCGGAAGTTCCGCGGCCTTGGCGGGCGCTTCGCCGGCGGCTGCCGCTCCGGGAGTCGGCGAAACCGCCGGCGACGGCTCGGAAGGAACCGGCGTCGGCGTGGGGGTGCTCGCCGACTGAGCCCAAACGACCGCGCCGACGAGGCCGAAGACCACCGCCGCCAGCCGGGTGGTCCCGCTTCTTCCGCGCGATCTCAACCCTTCGCCTCCCCGAAACCCACCCGAGGGACCGAGTCAACAGCTCCTAGTGAGCGTGAACCTTGTCGACGTCCTCGACCGCGCCGGGTCCATGACAGACGGCGCACGATTCGCCGAACGGCGCCGTGTTCAGGAAAGCGTGCGCCGCCGCGGATTGACTGTCGTGGCAGCCGAGACAGGCCGCCGCCGTGGGCTGCGTAGGCGAGTACCAGTCGCCTGGCGTCTGTGTCGGCAGGGACCCTGGTCGGGCGTTTTCCGGTACCTCCCAGGTGCCGTCGAAGTGGCACGTCGCGCAGTCTCGCAGGTCGCCCGGGAAGCGTAGATGGTTGAAGTCGAGGTAGGGCTGTGTCAGGTCTCTGCCCCGGTGAAGTCGGTGGACCAACAGCTTGAAGTCGAGCGACTCCGCCGGCACCTCGCCGTCGGTGAAGTTCGGGTTGTGGCACATCACACATTCCTGCGTGTTCAAACGCTGACCGCCGTGGAACGCCAGCCGGTCGTGGCACGTGTTGCAAAGGGCGATATCGACGACCTCGCGGCGCGGCGCCGCCGCGCCCCCCTGGACGCTCTCGTAGTGAATGGGGTTGAATGCCGCCTCGCGGATCGTGTCGTCGCCCGGCGGGGGATACGCGACGGCCACGTCGCGGCGCGCCTCGATCGAGAACGCCCAGGTTCCCGTCGCGTCTGCCGGAATCGGATTCGTAAAGGTATAGCTCGCCTTGTTTCCCGAGACCGTGGCACCCTGAGCCTGCTCGCGGAAGGGCTGTATCGCGTAATCGGTCGTCGGTCCCCCCATGAGGAGGTTCAGGCTCGTCCCGAGGCTCGAGGGCGCGACGAAGGTGCCGTCGTTTTCGGTGATCCGGAATTCGACGGTCGGGTGCTGGCCCGGGCGCGCATTGCTGACGGAAAGGATCTCGGCGTTCAGACCCTTGAGTTGCGTCGACTTGTAGGGAACGGTGTGGGCGCCCATGACCGAGGCGTCAAATTCGCGGTCACCCGCGGGCCTGTGGCAGCTCGCACACTGCGAGTCGTCGGGATAGGGGCCCGCCGGGTGGTTCTCCCCGGTGTCGAAGTTGACGTTGTCGTGGCAGGAACCGCATGCGGCCCGCGATGGGAACGTGTACCAGACGTGCGACTGGGTGGCCTCGGGCGTGTGACACCGCACGCAGTTGCGGATGTCCTGCGGGAAGACGACGTCGGAAAAGTCGTGAATCGAGCTGTTGTTTCCCCAGATCACGTAAGGTGTCCCGGCCTGGACACTCGGGAGGTCCTCGCCGCGGTGGATCTTGTGGACCATGACTTTGAAGTCCACGGTGTTGCCCGTGTCCGGGTCCGTGGTCTGGGGCTGGTGGCAGGTTACGCAGAGCTTGATGTCCTGCCGCGAGCCGCCGTGCGCGGAGAGCGTGTTGTGGCAGTTGTTGCACGCGGCGTTCGTCGTCTTGTCCCACGTGTCGGTCACCGCCTGGCCGTCGGGCCGGAAGTCGTGCTCGAGGTTCGCGTAGTAGTTCTTGCCGATGATGTCGTCCGTGTTCCGCGTGGCGTAGACGGCAAGCGTGTGGGTCTTGGTCCGATCGAAGCTCTCCGGCAGGACCGTCTTGAACTTGTAGATCGAATGACCGATCTCGACGTCGGTCCACGTCCCGCCCGAATCGGCGGCGGCCTGCGTCGCCGTGACGCCGGGATGAGGCGCAGTGGGCGCCGAGGTCTGTTGCCGCGTCGTGTAGGCCGTGTAGTGCCGCGTCCCCGCGTCCCACCAGGCGAGCACCTGGTTGATCGAAAGCGATCCCGGCGTGACCTCACCTTTACGGTCGAGAGGCTGGTTCAAGTCATCGGTGAAGGAGTAGTCCACGACGGGCCGGCGATCCTCCGGGATCGTGATCGAGTTGACTGTGATTTGGAAACCCGGCCGGATATATCCGATCTCGTCCGAAGTCATGTAGAACTCTTTGGAGCTCTTCGAATAGGAAACCGCCGCCGACGGCTGCCCGTCCATCTCGCCGCCGCGAAAAGAAACCGCCCGTGGAGTACCCGAGCCTCCGGTCGGAAGCGGAATAAGCGCAAGAAGGCCGACGCCAACGAGAAACTCGCGTCCCGTCGTCATGTCCCACCTCCGCGGCCGGATACCAAAAGACGGCCCGAGTCTATCCTCGTGCCCCCCGGTGACAAGTAGGACGTTCGGGCATGAACCCTTTCTTGGCACTGATGCATTTGCGCTATTTCGACCACCGGCATCCGGCCGGCGGCGGCCCCGGGTCCGCGCCGGCGGCCGTGGTTCAGACGGCCGGTTCGCCGCAGTCGAGGGCGCGCTTCAGTTTCTGAGTCAGGAAGAAGACCTCCGGGCGGCTCACCTTCGAGCCCGGGCCATGCTTCTCGATCCGATCGAGCGAGGCGCGGGCGAGGAGCACCGGCAGAGCGGTGAACTCGACGAGCCCCCGGGGGGCGCGCGCCGACTGGAGCGCGGCAATGTAAGCGCCCGCCGTATCGAGATCCCGGCGGGCGAGCGCAAAGACCTCGGCAGAGGACACCGTGGCAGGCAGATACGTGCGGCCCTCCGCGGCGTCGCCCGCCGAATCCTTCAAGATGTTCACGAGCTGCAGCGCCTCGCCGAAAGTCGAAGCCCGTTCCCGGAGGTACGCCGCCCTCCCGGAAAGCTCGGGCCTGCCGCGGAGGAAGAGCTCCGTCAGCATCTCTCCGACGATGCCGGCGACGAAGTAGCAGTACGTCTTCAAATCCTGGAGGTCCGTCAGAACGAGGCTCCCGGCCCGGGTTCTCCCGACGTAGCCGGCCATGCCCTCCGCCGACCGGAGGACGTGGGCGCGCACCGGCTCGACCGCATCC
>JBKPSZ010000037.1:0-13151 GCA_046735265.1 Acidobacteriota bacterium
GACGCTCTCCGTCGGATCGATCGGTGCGGCGCCCTACTGGGTGCGCCTGGTGCGAAGCGGAACCACGCTCACCGCGTCCCGGTCGAGCGACGGGATCACCTGGACCGACGTCGGCTCCGCGACGATTTCCCTGGGGACCGACGTCTTCGTGGGGCTCGCGGTCACGAGCCACAACAATGCGGCTCTGTGCGCGGCGACCTTCGACAACGTCACTGTGAGCTGAGGAGAGGCGGCCCGCCGCGGACGGTTCGCGGCGCCTAGGAGTGGGACACGCCCGGATCCCGGGGCTCCTTCTTCTCGGCGCCGCGGACCTCGCGCCGGTCCGGGCCCTCGAATTCCTCGATCTGCTCTTCGAGGCTCTCCTTCTCTTCGCGGCTCATTTCGTCGTCCGGTGTCTCGGGTCGGTCCGCAGGTGTCCGGTCTTTCATGAGTCTCCGTCCTCTAGTAGGGGAGCGGTTTGCGTTTCGGGTCGGCGGGACACAGCTCGCCCACGGCGCGAAGGAGATCCGGGGGAGACAGAGGCTTCTCGAAGTATTGACGAGTTCCGAGCTCCTGCGCCTTCTCGCGCGCCCGTCCGTCCGCGGTCAGGACGATCACCGGGATCGAAGCGAGCTTCGGGTCCTTCAGTTGCCTCTCGCGGAATTCGTAGCCGTTCATCACCGGCATCATCACGTCGAGAAGAATCACGCAGTAATCCTCGGATTCCCGAAGCTTTTCCAGGGCCTGGAGGCCGTTCTCCGCGCAGACGACGCGATGTCCCGAGACCTCGAGGAGCTCGCGGAGCGCCTCGACCGAGGACCGGTCGTCATCGACGAGCAAGATCCGCAAGCGACCCCCCTGTCTCGGACGGGATTTCGAGAAAGAACTCCGCTCCCGGGCCGTTCGGAGCCGTCACGCCGATCCGTCCTCCGTGGGCGCTCACGATCTGACGCGCGATCCAGAGACCCAGACCGAGACCCGCGTACGATCGGTCGGACACCCCGCGTTCGAACCTCTCGAAGATCCGGTCCCGGTCGGCTGCCGCGACACCGACCCCGTGATCCCGCACGCGGAGAATCGCCCCGTCCCTTTCCCTCGCGACGCGGAGCTCGATCGGTCCGCCACCTCCGAACTTGATCGCGTTGGAAACGAGATTGGTCACCACCTGATCCAGGCGGTCTCGGTCCCAGAACCCCTTCACGGGGTCCGGGGCCGAGACGGAGATCTTGGAGCCCGCACGCTCCGCGTCCGCCTGCAAGCGCGCGGCGACCTCCGTGACCAGCTCGGAGAGATCCATCGTCGTCCGTTCCAGGTGAAAAACCCCCGCCGCCATCCGGGCGACGTCCAGAAGACGGTCCGTCAGCGCCGCCAGGCGATCGACCTCTCGGGCCGCTTTGACCACGGCGGTCCGGTGAGCGGGTTCGGTCAGCGAGCGGCCGAGGTTGTAAAGGTGCAGCTTCAAGGCGTTCAGAGGCGTGCGCAGCTCGTGTCCCGCCACCGAAAGGAACGTGTCGCGCAGCTGGACCCCCTGTTCCGCCTCGCGCAGCAGACGCTCCCGCTCTTCGGCCGCCTGCTTCTGGCCCGTGATGTCCCGGGCGATCTTCGCCGCCCCGACGATCCGTCCGGAAGCGTCCTTGACCGGGGAGACGGAGAGAGAGACGTGAATCCGCCGCCCATCCTTGGAGATCCGCACCGTTTCGTAGTGGTCGACGCGTTCGCCATTGCGGATCCGGCCGAGGATCGCTTCCATGTCGTCGTGCCGCTCGACCGGCATCAGAACGGAGATCGGACGACCGACGATTTCGTCCGCGGTGTAGCCGAACAGGCGCTGAGCCGCCGGATTCCAGGACGTGATGATGCCTTCCAGAGTCTTCGAGATGATCGCGTCGTCCGACGACTCGACGAGCGCCTCGTATCGCCCGATATTCAGATCGGCCGCCGCGAAGGTCAGCGGGACCTCCGGCGAAGTCATGGATCGGCTCTCGGCCGGCGGCTTCGGCGTCGTTTCAGGGACTCTCCGCCGCCGTGCCGACGGCCGGTCCGGTTTCTCAGTGTGATTCATCGGCGTCGACCCGAATCGGGGAAGGGAACGTTCACGGGCGCCGGCATGCGCTTCTTCCATGTCGGCCATACAGGCACCTTTCTGCAAACGATGTGCCCCGTCGTTCCACATCGGGCACACGAGCGCAAACGAGAGCCCTGCAAGAGTTCCGCCCGGCCGGAGGGGAATCGGCATCGCCGGAAGGCCGGGTGCTACGCTTCGGGCTTCATTCCGGAAGGAGTCTCCGGAGAAACATGCTGAAAACGGGGTCCGCCGGGCCGCCGGCTGCCCGGTGATGAAGCGCTACCTGCTACTCGTCGCCGCGATGATCGGGGTGATCCTCCTCCTCTTCGCGGCGGTCGAGGCCCTGGACGTCCCGCTGTTGACGGATCCGTCCGCCTCGCTCGCGCGCCTGGGGGGCTGGGCGGCGTTCGCGGGGGTCGCTCTCCTCGTGGCCGACGTGGTGCTTCCGGTGCCCTCGAGCCTCGTGATGGTCGCGCATGGCGCTCTCTTCGGAGTGGCATTCGGAGCCCTCCTGTCGCTCGTCGGGTCGCTCGGTGCCGGGCTCTTCGGCTTCGGTCTCGGCCGGAGAGGCGGACCGCTAATGGATCGCCTCGTCCCGGCGGAAGAACGGGTGCGCGCCAACGCCCTTCTCGACCGGTGGGGCGACCTCGCCGTGATCGCGACTCGCCCCGTTCCGGTCCTCGCCGAGACCGTCGCGATCCTCGCCGGCGCGTCGCCGATGACCTGGGGACGGATGATTCTCGCGACTGCGGCCGGCGCGGCGCCGGCCTGCCTCCTCTATGCGGTCGCCGGCGCAACCGCGAAATCCTTCGACTCGGCCGTGGCGGTGTTCGCGATCGTCCTCGCGGTCTCGGGAATCTTCTGGTTCCTGGGACGGCGGCGCCCCCGGCGCTCGCGCAGCGGGGTTTGACGCCGGAAGAGACCGCGTCGCGGATGATCGCGATCGCGACGCGGACGATCTGCCGTCCGGGAGTCGAAGAGCCGTCCTGATCCGCGGAGAGTCCGACCCGGCCTGCGCTTGCGAGACGAACTTACGACGAAGCGGGCCGCTCCGCGATCCGTTCCATCGCGGGCCTTCGAAACATCTCCGGGACGCCCGCGAGCGCCCATCCGATCGCCAGGAAGCGATGCCGGCGAACTCCCGTCGCGACGAGCCGCCCATCCGACTTCGTCCGAATGATCGCCATCCATGCCCCGGCGTGACGCGCGGTCTCTCGCCGCACGACTTCGAGAGACAGATGCGGAAAAGCGTTGCGGAAAGTCTGGATGGTTCGCTCCGCCGCGAGGTCCCCTTCCGGAAGTCTCATCTCGCCTCCGAGGCTAGCGACAGGATGTTGAGATTATGCGAAGTTGCCGGGACTCCGGAGCCGGGTTCCTCAGGGGACCGGTGGGAGCACCCGGCGGAAAGGAAATCGACCGATGAGAAACCGAAAGGGGTCGGGTTCTTCGAGCCCCGCCGTGGCGATCGGGGCGTTGGCGCTCGGGGCCGTTGCGATGGGAGCCTACGCGGTCGGGGTCCTGACCGTCGGCCGGCTCCTCGTCCGGCGGCTGCTCGTCCAGCGCGTTCAAATCCAGTCTCTCGAGGTCGGAGAGCTCCGTGTGGGCCGCCTGGAGGCGATGGATGCTATCGTGAGGGATTCCCTCCGGTTGCCCGAAAAGCCTTCCGGCCGGCCGCTCCCGTCCTGAGGGGGCTCCGGGGAGGCGCAGCGGAAGAGGCCCTCGTGCTCTTTCTGCTGGCGGCGTCGTCGGGGGGGACGGGCCTGCCGAGCCCGGGGATCTTGACGTCCGTCGATAAATCGATATACTCGAATGTATGGATGAGATGTCCCCGACCCAAATCCGGCCCGCGTCTCCCGGAGACTACGAGACCGTCGCCTCGCTCCTGCGAAGCTCGGCCCTGCCGCTCGACGGCTTGAACGATCACTTCGGCAAGGCGCTCGTCGCCGTCCGCGGATCGTCCGTCGTCGGATGTGTGGCGATCGAAGTCCACGGCGGCGCCGGCCTCCTTCGATCCCTCGTCGTCCACGGCTCGGAGCGGGGTCGCGGTCTCGGCAAGCGGCTCACCGCGCAGGCGCTCGACCTCGCGGCCGCCGCGGGAATCCGGGACGTCTATCTCCTGACTGTGACGGCTGCGGAGTTCTTTCGGGCCCTCGGCTTCGAGCGCGAAGAACGCTCGCGAGCTCCGGAGTGCCTCCTCGACTCGGAGGAATTCCGTTCGGCCTGCCCGGAGTCGGCGATTCTGATGCACGTCCGGGTCGGTTCATGAAGAGCCCCGGCGGCAACCTGGTCCTCGCGTTCAAGGCGCTCGGCGATCCAATTCGGCTGCAAATCCTCGACCTCCTGAAGGCCCGCGGAAAATCGTGCTGCGACTTGATCGCTCGCGACGAGCGGGGACTCTGCGCGTGCGACATCGAAGCCGCGGTCGGGCTTTCCCAGGCGGCGGTCTCCCATCACATGGGACTGCTGCGCCGGGCCAATCTGGTCAATGCCGAGAAACGAGGCCGCTGGATGTTCTATCGGCGCAACGAGTCGACGCTGGCCGCCCTGGCGGACGCGATCGAAAAGGCCGTCTGAAAAAGATTTGCGAGCACAGATCGACACGACTCGATCTGCCGAAAGAGGACATCGAAGAGCTCCCGGGCGAGCCGCCGGCTTGCTGCTCCCGATGGGTGGGGGCGGATCGACCGCGATCCACGCGACTATCGCCGTGCCGGCGCCGCGTCCTTCACGGCGATTCGGGTGGACCACAGCTGCAGCTGCCGGAAGCCGGGTCGGACCCACGCGACGTGGAAGCCGCCGGACGGCAAGCCGACGAGACCCAGCGTGTCTCCGCCGTTCTTGAAGCGGTATTCGGAAGAGACGGGGTCCACGTCGGTCGGCGCCTTCGACGCGACGCTCCCGCCCGGTCGCAGCGGACAGGCGAGGGTGGCGTCGACGGCGGCGCCGGGGGAGAACGTCTTCGCCCCGTCGGTCGAGGAGGCGAAGAAGAGCTGGTAGCAGCCGTCGGTCGGATCGGCGCGCCGGTCGTACCAGGCCACGCCGACCACGCCGCGGCCGTCGACGGCGACCGTGGCAACGCTCGAATCGGTCTCGCTCTCGCTCGGGTCTACGCGCACCGCGTCCGACCACGTCGCGCCGGAGTCCGAGGAGCTGGCGGCGAAGACCCGGTAGAAGCCGTCCGCGGCGTCGAGCCACGTGAGATAGGTCCGCCCGGCGAGCGGACCTCCCGAGCCGTCGACGGCGATTCGTGCGCCCCCGAGGCCGAAGAGAGACTTCCCCTCCCACGCGTGTCCGAACGTCCGAAAGGACGGCCCCGAGCGAGGCTCTCCGAAGGTACGTCCGCCGTCGTCGGAAGCGATGACCGGATAGGTCCCTTCGAGCGGCGACCTCGCAAGGCTCGTCAAAGGGAAGAGCTGAAGCGGCAGCAGGAGCCGCCCGCCGGGAAGGACGAGGAGATCGCTGACGAAGTTCACGGCCAGCTTGTCCGGTGCCGGCAGGAAGAGACGCGGAAACGAAAACGAAGCGCCGCCGTCCGATGACCGGCTCACGCCGATGATGTCGGAGGCGGGGGAGCCGAACACGGTGACAGGGAGTTTGCCGGCCAGATAGATCCTCCCGTCGGGGCCGGCCGAGATCCAGGGACGATCCCAGGCGGAGCCCGGCACGGCGACGAGCGGGCCCCACGTCGAACCGCCATCGGTCGACTTCGTCACCGCGAGCTCGCGGCCGAGCGCGAGAGCGTAGGCGACTCCCTCTCCGTCGAAGGCGACCGCGGGATCGAGACCTTCCAGCATGATCTTCGCTCCGCGGGCGTCCACTCCGCGCTTCCAGGTTCCGCCGGCGTCCTTCGACGCGTAAACGGCGACGGACTCCGTCGGCTCGAGCGCGATCGCCGCGGCGACGAGATTCCGCGCGTCCCGCGGGTTGACCGCGAGGACCGTCTCGACATGGCCGACGTCCGGATCGTCGGAGGAAATCTCGGCGCTGGAAACGACCTGGAAGGAGGGGGACGCGGGTCTGGCCGGACGGAAGACCCCGAGCGCGGAGATCGAACCCACGATCAGAAAGGAAGCGCCGAGAAATCTCACTCGAAGATCTACGATCCGCGCTGCCCGCGTGTCGGAAGCTCCGCGGCGGAACGCGGTGACCGTCACGCGGAGATCCGGCAGTAGCAGTAGATGAATTCCTGCTCCGTGCCGGACGGCGTCACGTGAAGCTCGGTCGCGTCGCCGACTTTCGAGAAGTCGTCGCCAAACTCCGAGTGCAGGGACTCGGGGGTGTAGCGGACGACGTCGAGGCCGCTGCACTGTTCGGGTCCGTGCGGTCCGAAGGTGGCGACGAGGACGTGCCCGCCGGGCCGGACCGATCGGCGGACGTTTTCGACGTAACGCGCCCGGTCCTCCGGATCGGACAGGAAGTGGAAGACGGCGCGGTCGTGCCAGAAGTCGAAGGCTCGCTCGGGCAGGCGGACCTCCGTCACGTCGCCGCAAATCCAATGGACGGCCGAAGAACGCGGGCCGAGACGGTGATGCGCCACGTCCAGCGCGGCGGCCGAAATGTCGAGGATGGTGACGTCCCGGTAGCGACGATCGAGAACGTCGTCGACGAACGTCGAGGCACCGCCGCCCACGTCGATGATCGCCGCGTCGAGAGGGAGGTTCGCCCGGTCGAGAAAGAGAAGCGACTGCTCGAGGTGGCTCCGAAACCAGCTGACGCGCTCCGGCCCCTTCTTTTCGTAGACCGCGTCCCAGTGGTCTTTGCTTTCGCGATTCATGGAGCCTCCGAAGGCGGCGCGTTCGTATCGGGCACACCGGGAGAGGAGACGGCTCCTTCGACACGGAGCGCTGAAGAGGTTTGCGCGGGACCTCCGAGGCACGCGCGAGGAACCGGGCGTTTCGCGTAAGAACGTAAGAATGACGGTTCCCGATCACCAGTCCGGCGGCGCGCCGGCATTTCGAGGAGGGCGAGATGACGAGGGTTCTGTTCTGGATCGCTGCGCTGACCGCGCCTCCGAGTCCTCAGACGGCGGCGTCCGACCCCTGGGCGCCCGTCAGGTTCCTGGTCGGGGAATGGGCCGGAGAGTCGGAAGGTCAACCCGGGAAGGGGAAGGTCCGGCGCGTCTATCGCTTCGTGCTCGGGGACCGCTTCCTCCACGAGCAGAACGTTTCGACCTATCCCCCGCAGCCAAAGAACGAGAAGGGAGAGGTTCACGAGCACTGGTCCTTCGTGAGCCACGATCGCGCCCGGAAGACTCTCGTCCTTCGTCAGTTCCATCAGGAGGGATTCGTGAACCAGTATGTGCTGTCCTCGACATCGCGATCGGACGGCGCACTCGTATTCGAGAGCGAAGCTCTTGAGAACGTCCCCCTCGGATGGAAGGCTCGGGAGACATACGAAATCGTGTCGCCCGAGGAATTCATCGAGACCTTCGAGATCGCCTCGGGATCTGAAACCTACGAGCTTTACAGTCGAGCGCGCTTCCGCCGGGTGCCGGGGCGCTAGCATCATGGGCGTTTCTCCGGCGTCCAGGCAAGCGCCGCGGTGAGCCATCCGGCGACGAGAAGAGGCTTTCGTCCAAAACGATCCGAGAGTCCTCCTGCGGCGAGGTTCGTCGCCGCTTTCGTTACTCCAAAGACCACGATGAAAGAGATTGCCGCGCGTGCGGCGAGAAGGAAACCCTGCTCCGCGCGTGCGGGCAGGATGCTCCTATCCATCCCACCATTCCGCCGACAAGAGCATTGATGACGACGAGCAGGGAGAATTGCGGCAGGTTCTCGCGTATTCCAAGACGAATGCCGTTCACCTAAGTTCCAGAGGCCGACAGACCGTTGGAATGCAGGCCGACCGATCGAGGAACGGTCCTAGGTCCCGCCGAGGCTTCGGTCAACCACTTGTTGCCACGTCTTGAGCTCTTCCCGTTGCGCCGTGAGTTGGTTCTCGACGTCTCCAATCTGCTGCGAGAGCGACTGAACGTGGTCGGCGAGTCGCTTCCCTTCCGCCTCGCCTCTCGCCAGGGTTGTCTCCAGGTCGAGCCTTTGACTTTCGTCCGGTGACGCGGGTACCCGGTCCTGGATGAGCTTCATCTCGGTCACGAGTCGGTACGCCTGGTCTTCGATGTTCATCTTTTCGGATTGCAACGAACTCTCTCGCTGCTCGAGCTGGCTGAGCTTTGACGAGGCGAGCTCGACGCGCTTCATGAGGAGTTCGACCTTCTGCCCTTCGGTCTGTTTCGCGAGCAGATCGGCGATCTCTCGGACCGCCTTGTTTAGCTTCGCGATCTCCGTGGAGAGGTCTGGTGGCACCTTCGCGTCGGGCGATTGACCGGAAGCCACCGTGACACCGAACAGAAGCGCGAGAATTGTTGTACGGAGTTTAGGCATTCGCGTTTCCTCCTCGAAGACCGGGAACCATCCCGAGCTCCTTCAATGTCGAACGTCCGGGTCCCATGCGTAGACCATGCCCTTGAGGGTCCCCAGATAGAGCGTTTCTTGGGACGAGCCGATACCTCGGATCATTCCCTCGAATTTCGTCGTGAATCGGAGAACACCGTCCGCCGTTCGGAACGCGAAGACGTTGCCATCATGATCGCCGGCGAGAACGCTGTCCCGCCAGACGTAGGGTCGCGCGGAGGTCCACGCGGCGGAGCCGGGCTGCGTCCACGCGATCGTCTTCAGGGCGGAGTCGACGGCGACAACTGCCTTGTCGGTGAGGAAGAGAAAGAGGAGATTCCCCGATCCGGCGATCGGCCAGACCGGCGTGTCCGGGAGCTGGAGATCCGCTTCGACGGCGCCCGACTTCGCGTCGAGTCGGAACAGACGCCCGGACGCGGCGCCGACGTAGAGCTTTCCGCCGAGCAAAGCCGGCGACGCCGTAGTTCGAGATCCGAGGTTCCGTTTCCAGACCTCCTTGCCGGTACTCGGCTCGAAGGCGTGGACCACGCCTGTCAGATCGGCGTAGTACACCTTGCGCCCGTCGGTCACGGGACTCGTCGTGAAATAGTTCTCGGTATTCGAGAAACCGCTCGGAAAGCTCCAGACCAGCCGACCCGTTTCGAGGCCGAGACAGACGAGCCGGTCCTCGAAGGTCACGGCGTAGAGATTCGGACCCACCCGAACGAAATCCGACGCTACGCCGAGTGGCACGCGGTATTTCCAGCGGACCTTTCCGGAGCTTCGCTCGAATGCGTAGACGTGAGCGATCCCGCCCGCCTGGCGGAAATCGCTGCCGGCGACGACGAGCTCGTCCGTGACGAACGGCTCGCCATGAAACTCGACGGGAGGTCCGTCCGCCTGGGTGTCGTAGATCCAGACGATGTCGCCGCTCTCTCGCGCCAGAGCCCGGAAGAGCCCGTTGCAGGAGCCGACGTAGAGCAGGTTCCCCGCGACCGTGGGGGTCGAGAAGACTCAGCCTCCCGTGTCCACGCTCCAGCGCAGGACTCCGGAATCGGCGCGGCCGCCGACGGCCGGTGTCGGAGTCGACGACTGGGCCAGAACGGCTTGAGCCGCGGCGAGCAGGCACACAGATCGAAAAAACGGGAGGCGGCTGCTTCGCGGGAGCGCCACGACAGACCTTTTGACATAGCGCCGGCATTATTGTCAAATGATATTTTGAATAGTTGAGGACCCTGGTCCATGAATGAGTTGAAGAGACAGTTGAACGAACACTTTTCCCGGATCGGGAAGGCCCTCGCCAGCCCGCACCGGCTCGAGCTCATCGAGCTGCTTGCTCAGGGAGAGCAGACGGTGGACGCCCTTTCGAAGTCGCTCGGAGTCCCGCTGGCGAATGCCTCCCACCATCTGCGCGCGCTCAAGTCGGCACGGCTCGTCGAGTCGCGGAACGAGGGGACGTTCGTGTTCTATCGCCTCGCCGACGGCGACGTCTTCGAGCTCGCCCGGAGGATTCGCGTGTTGGCCGGGCGCCACATCGCAGAGGTCGATCGGATCGTCTCGAAATATTTCAACGCTCGAGACGAGCTCGATCCTGTGGACGCGCGGCAGCTTCTCGATCGGGTCCGGTCGGGGGACATCGTCGTTCTCGACGCGCGGCCGGCCGCGGAGTATCGGGCGGGCCACATTCCGGGTGCGTTCTCGATCCCCGTCAACGAGCTCGAAAAGCGGCTCTCTGAGCTTCCGCCGGACAAGGAAGTGATCGCGTATTGCCGCGGGCCGTACTGCGTGATGGCGCTCGAAGCCGTTCGGAGACTGCGCCTTCGCGGCCGAAAGGCGCGCCGCCTCGCCGAAGGATTTCCCGAGTGGCGCGCCGCGGGACTGCCTGTCGAGACCGATCCGCCGGGAGCCGCCGCGAGCTCGTGAGAGCGGACACGGCCCGCCCTGGAACCCCTTCCGGGCCTGCGCCTTCCTCATCTTGCTCGGTACTCTCGGTCTGAGGCTCGCCGCGGAGCGCTGACCCGGCGGATCGGGCCGACGCGACTCGAACGAGCCCGCCTTCCGGGAACAGCGGCGACGGCGCTTCTTTTGCAGGGTCGAAGCGCGCGGAGGCGGTTCTCTCGATGGGCTTCAAGCTGAAGAAGAACGAGAGCTCGAGCGTCGGCATTCGCCGGCTCGCTCGGGAAGGCATCGACGAGGCGATCGAGCTCCTGGAGGACAAAGAGACCGAACCCTCGGAGCGCGTGCACGAGCTGCGCAAGACGTTCAAGAAGATCCGCGCGGTGCTGCGGCTCGTGCGCGAGGAGCTCCCGGACGAGGTGTATCGGCGGGAGAACCTCGTCCTCCGCGACCTCGGGCGCCGGCTCTCCGCGGCTCGCGATGCCGCCGTGCGGGTCGCCGCGCTCGACCTCCTTCGCAAGACCTACCGCGAGGATTTCCCGGCGGACGAGATGACGCCCATCCGGAAGAGGCTCGTCGGACGCCAGCGGTCGGCGGTGTGGCGCGCTCGGAACCGGTCCTCCCTCTCCCGCATCTCCCGCGACCTGCGCGATCTGCGACGGCGCATCCGCACGTGGCCGCTCACCCAGGACGGGTTTCCCGGTATCGAGCGGGGACTCAAGCGCACTTATCGCCAGGGAAGACGGGCCGAAGACGAGGCGTACGCCGTGCGGAGCGACGAAGCGTTCCACGAGTGGCGAAAGCGCGCCAAAGACCTGCGCTATCACGTGGCGATCCTTGAGCCGGTCTGGCCGGAGGTCATGGAGGACGTGGAGGAATCGCTTCACGAGCTGACGGACCGTCTCGGCGACGACCACGACCTCGGGGATCTACGGCGCGTCCTCGAGACGGCACCGGCGGGGAAGTCGAAGAGCGTCGGTCGTGTGATGGATCTGATCTCGCGCCGCCGCTCGGAGCTCCAGGCCGAAGCGCGCCCCCTCGCGACACGGATCTACGCCGAGAAACCCGCAGTCTTCACGGCCCGAATCGAAGCGTACTGGGAAGCGTGGCGATCTTGATCCGGAGAGAGCGGCGGATCGCGAAGGGGGACGCCAGGTGGTGAGACGGCGATCCGCGAAGAGGGAAGGCCGTCAGACGAGCTCGCGCGCGTGGCGCGCCTCGTCCCTCGTCGATCTTCCGACGCGCGATCCCTCGTCGGGGCGGCTCCACGTCGTCGTCGACACTCCGCGCGGGAGCCCGGTGAAGTTCAAGTTCGACGTCGAGAAGGGCTGCTACACGATCGCCCACATCCTGCCGGCCGGAGCGGCGTTCCCGTACGATTTCGGTTCAATTCCGCGAACCCTGGCCGAGGACGGCGATCCGCTCGACGTGCTCATCCTCATGGAGTGGCCCTCCTTCGCCGGCTGTCTCGTTCCCGTTCGCCTGATCGGAGTTCTGGAGGCCGAGCAGACCCAGGAGGGAAAGACGAGCCGAAACGACCGGTTGATCGGGTCGGCGGAACGGTCACGAACGTTCGGAGACGTCCGGTCCCTGAAGGACCTTCCGGGCAAGCTTGTCTCGGAGCTCGAGCATTTCTTCGTCTCTTACAACGAGGAGCGAGGGCGCGACTTCCGCGTGCTCGGTCGCCTCGGGGCCGCCCGGGCGGAGAAGCTCGTCGCGGTCGGCGAGCGGCGCTTTCGCGAGAGCGCCGAGAGTCGCGCCGCCCGATAGCGGGAAGAACGATCCTGCCGCGGGTCAATACTCCTTCAGAAGATCGTCCGGGTAGCAGTACAACCAGCGCTCTCCGGGCTCCGCCGAAGCGATGACGGCGTGGCCGCTCGCCCGAGCGTGCTTGCTCGCGTGCCGATTCGGCGAGGAGTCGCAGCACCGGGTGCCGCCGTCTTCCTGGCAGGTCCTCAGATGGACCCACGGCGAGCCGATCTTGACGCAGTCCTCGCACTCGCGTTTCTTCGGATGGCGGACCGAGGAAACGGCGGTCAAATGAGCGCAAGCGGTTTCGGGCATGATGGACTCCTTCGGCGGCGCGGCCGCTCACCGCGATCCTTATCACACGCTCGCGAAGCGAGCCGTTCGAGGCGACTCACCCGCACTCGGGATCGCCGTCCTCCTCTGCGGACTCGATCGCCTCGTCCTCAGGCACGAACGGAATCACCGGGAGAGCCTCACCACACTTGGGATTTCGGCACCGCGTCGGCGGCCGCTCTTCGGGACCGAGTCGCTCCGGCCAGCCGCAGTTCTCGCAGATGAGGACGTCTTCCGGCTGATCCCAGGACATGGCGGCTCCTTTGGCTTCCATCGCCGGGCGCCCTATAGCACGGCGGAAGCGAAGGCTCCTTGAAGATGAATGAGGGGCGACATGAGCCGGACGCGTCCACGCGATCGATTCGTGACTCCGGACGCGGCGGAGCGGGCATACGCTCATCGTCGAGCGCTGGTCTGTCCTGGAGCACCGACCGAAGACGGGGAGCAGTGAAAGTGCCGAAGACCCAACCGACGGTCCTCGAAGTCGCGGGCCGGGAGGTGACGATCACCAACCCCGACAAGATCTTCTTTTCCCAGGCGGGTTACACGAAGCTCGACGTCGTGCGGTATTACTCGGCCGTCGCCGAAGCGGCGCTCCGGGGGATCGCCGCGCGGCCCATCGTTCTGAAGCGGTACGTGAACGGCGCGGAAGGCGAGCCCTTCTTCCAGAAGCGCGCCCCCGAGTCGCGTCCGGACTGGATCGAGACCGTCGAGCTGCGGTTCCCCTCGGGCCGGACGGC
>JBKPSZ010000038.1:0-7936 GCA_046735265.1 Acidobacteriota bacterium
GCGGTGACGTTCGCGGGTCTCGGTGTGGCGCTCTGGTCGCGCGCGGCTTTGGGAACGAACTGGAGCGGCAGCGTCGCCTTCAAGGAGAATCACGAGCTCATCGAGCGAGGTCCCTACCGCTACGTACGACACCCGATCTACAGCGGCATGCTCCTCATGGTCCTCGGGACGTCATTGATCCGGGGGAGCGTTTCCGGTTTCGCGGTGTTCCTCCTCTGCTGTCTCGGACTCGGGCTCAAGGCGCGCCGGGAAGAGGCCCTTCTGGAGGGACATTTCCCGACCGCCTACGCGAGCTACAAGACGCGCGTCAAGGCGTTCATCCCTTTCCTGCTGTGAACCGAGATCTTCCGTTTGCGTCGGCGCGAGCGGGCTCAACCGGGAGCCCGACGCTCGGGGCGTGGAGCGAAACGCGATGATTCCGTCTCTGCGCTCCGCCTACAACGCGGCCTACACCGACCAGAAATACCAGGACTACAGAAAGAGTCTCGAAACCCGCGGTCGGATGACGATCCCTTTTCGTCTCGCCGAGACGCCCGTCTTCCTTCCGCCGGCGCTGCGAGACGAGATGGTCACCGCATCGCTCGAGATCTTCCGGCAGTTGACGAAGCCGGAAGCGCTCGAGCGCTCGAAAGCCGCCGTGCCCCGGCAGTTCGACGTGCCGGACTGCCCGGATCGCCCCACGTTCGCGGTCACCGACTTCGCCGTCGTGCGCGACTCCTCCGGGCGCCTCGCGCCGCGCCTGATCGAGCTGCAGGCGTTCCCCACGCTCTACGCCTTTCAGGTCGTCCAGGGCGAGGAGCTCACGCGCCTCTGCCCGGAGGGGGACCTCGACTGGTATCTCTCCGGCCTCGACACGCCGGGATACTGGCGAACCCTCGAGAAGGCGATTCTCGACGGGAACCGCTCCGAGAACGTGGTCCTCCTCGATCTCGATCCCCCCAACCAGAAGACCGCGATCGACTTCGCTTTCACCGAGCAGTTCTGGGGAGTGCGTGCGGTCGACCCGGGACAGATCGAGAAGCGCGGCCGGGAGCTCTGGTACGAGCGCGAGGGCCGGAGGACCCGGATCCATCGGATCTACAACCGCCTGATCTTCGACGAGCTCGAAGCCACCGGCGCCCGTCTCCCCTTCGATCTGACCGAGCCGCTCGACGTCACGTGGGCGGGTCATCCCAACTGGTATTTCCGCTGGTCGAAGCACTGCCTGCCGGACCTCCGACACCCGACCGTCCCCGAGTCCGTTCTCCTCTCGGACCTCGCGCGCCCGCCCGCCGATCTCGAGAACTGGGTCTTGAAGCCGCTCTTCTCCTTCGCCGGCTCGGGCGTCAAGGTCGACGTCACGCCGGCCGACCTCGACGCCGTCGCGCCCGAGCGTCGAGCGCACACCCTCCTGATGCGAAAGGTGGAGTACGCGCCCGCGATCGAGACGACGGACGGAAACGCGTCGAAGGTCGAGGTCCGGATCCTGTTTGTCTGGAAGGACGGAGTGCCTTATCCGGTGACGACGCTCGCCCGCCTCTCCCAGGGGAAGATGATGGGCGTCAACTACAACAAGGACAAGACCTGGGTCGGCTCGTCCGGATGCCTGTGGCCGAAGGGCTGAGGTCCCCGACCGTCCGAGCGGAAGAAACGCAGGCGAAAGCAACCGGAGGCGAAGGCGCGGACGTGCGCGCGGCAACCGCCGTGGGAGCGGCGGTCTTTCTCGCCGCCTTCCTCGCCCGAGTCGCCAACGTCGGGCAGGCGCTCCCCGAAGGCGCGCCACGGGTCGCGCCGTTCGACGACCTGTACCACGCGTTCCGCATGGACCAGGCGCTTACCTCGCCGGGCCGGGTCTCCGGATTCGATCCGGACCGCGGGCCGCGCGGGGTGTTCTGTCCCTGGCCTTCGCTCTACGACGCGGCGGCGGGGTCGGCGGCGAGAGCCCTCGGCGCGCGCGAGACTCGCGGGCTGCTCGAGCGGATCTTCTGGCTCCCGCCGATCGCGGGCTCTCTCTTCGTGGCGGCGGCCGCTTTCCTTCTCGCGCGGCGCCTGGATCCCTGGAGCGGCCTGCTGGGAGGGCTCGCGGCCGCTCTGGCGCCGGCCTTCCTCGAGGCGTCTCGCGTCGGCGCGATCGACCATCACTTCCTGGAGCCCCCGCTTCTCGCCGCGATCGTCTGGGCCGCGATGCGGATCGACGGCGAGGGAGGATCCCACGCCCGCCTCGCCCAACCCGCCCTCCTCGCGGCCGCGCTCACGGCCGCGCTGCTCGTCCAGCCCGCCCTCCTTCTCGCCGCGGCCGCGGCGGCCGTGGCGGTTCTGTTCTCGGCGGCGCCGGCCGGGAAGATCGACGCCGCGCTCGCGTTCGCTCTCGCCGCGGCGGCGGTGGGCGTCTACCGGATGCTCCAGCCGGCCGGGTATCCGCAGAGCTCTTGGTTTCTCGGAATCCCGCATGCGGCGTGCCTCGCGGGTGCCGCGGCCGCGTGCGCCGCTTCGGCGTTTCTCGCGCGCCGCGGGCTCGGCCGATGGTCGTCGGCCGCGGGCGCGATCGTGCTCGGCGCCCTGGCGCTCGCCGCGTTTCCCGGCGCCGTGTCCGCCCTCTCCTCCGGCGCCCGATTCCTCCGAGGCGACCCGTGGCTCGACACGATCATCGAGTTCCAGCCGCTCTTCGTCACGGGCGTTCGCGGAATCCCGGCGGGTCTGACGGAGCTCGGCGGCGGCTGTCTGCTCCTCCTCGTCGCCGCGCCCCGATTTCTCGCCGACGGCCGGTCGCGCAGGCGCCTCGCCATCGTCGCTCTTCTCTACCTCGCCGCGATGCTCGCGACCCGGCGGTTCCTCGTGGCCGGCGCCCCCCTGCTCGCGTTTGCAGGCGCGGTTGCGCTCTTCGACCTCAAGCGGCGCTCCTCACGTCTCGCGCCGATCGCGGGCGCCGTGCTCGTCGTGCCGGCGCTTCTCGGAAGCCTTCCCGCTCTCCTCTCTCCGAGCGCGCCCGTGACGCCGCGGGCCGTGCCCATCCTCCGCGCGGCAGAGACGCTGCGGGCCCGGCCCGGCGAGGGACGCGTCCTCTCCTCCTGGTCCTGGGGGCACGTTTTCCACGTTCTCGGCGGACGACCCGTCGTCGTGGACAACTTCGGAGCTTCGATCGGGCGGGGCGACTTCGAGAACGCGCTCGGCATCGTGCTCTCGCCCCGGGAGGAAGCGGTCGCGGAGTACTGCCGGCAGACCGGCGTGCGCTTCGTGGTGCTGGAGAACCCGCTCGCGAACCTGACGGTGCAGGCCGAGGCGATCGGCCTTCCCGCGAGGTACTTCGTCCGGACGGATCCGGGCGGGCCGCGGATCACGCCGTCGATGCGTTTCTCATTCTGGTGGCGGGCGTATTTCGATCGCGGCGCAGCGGTCGAAGAGCCGCTCCGGCGATCCCCCGCCTTCGAGCGATTCCGGATGATCTACGCCGACTCGGGACCGGCGGTCGGGCCGGGGAGGTTCCACGGTCCGGCGGTCCAGATCTGGGAGCTCGAGCCGGATCAGAGATAGGTGTGGATCTGGTCCTTCCACCAGGGCCAGTCGTGGCCGTAGGGCGCGCCCCACACGCTTCCGCGGTTGCGAATCCCTTTGTCGTTCAGGATGCGAAGCATGTCGGTCGTCCCCGAGAGGATGTTGTCTGTCTCCCCGGTGACGATCGCGATGTCCATCGAGGAGAGCCTCGCGACCCAATTGCCGTTCATGTTCGGGACGTAGGCCGTCGGGCAGTGGAAATAGCAGAGGTCGTCCCAGTAGCCGTCCAGGAAGGAGTGGATGTCGTACTTCCCGGAGAAACCGACGACCTTGTCGCAGAGCTCGGGATGCCGGAACCCGAAGTTGGCGGCGTGGTAGGCGCCGAAGGAGCAGCCGAGCGTACCGATCCGCCCGCCCCAGTTTCCCTTCGACTTCGAGAAAGGAACGACTTCGGTCGCGAGGTACCGGTCGTACTGCTCGTGACGCCGGATGCGTTCGGACGGCGGCTTTTCCTTGGCGTAGAAGCTCTCGGCGTCCACGCTGTCGACGCAACAGATCTGCAGCCGGCCGGCCTCGAGCAGATCGGCGACCGCTCCGACGAGCCCGAAGTCTTCGTTCTGGTAGAAGCGCCCCTGCGACGTCGGGAACCAGATCATCGGATACCCGGCGCGGCCGAACCAGAGAACCTCCATCCGCCGTCCGAGCGAAGGCGAGTTCCAGGCCAGATAGTCGCGGTACAAGGCGATCCCCTCCGTTGGCTTTCGGAAAACGGAGCGGATTTTACCGCCTCAGAGGATGACGAAGCGGCCGCCGCCCGTCGTCGCGATGACGAAATTCATCACGATGAAGAGCAGGTCGTAGTGCCAGCCCGAGGCCTTCTCCCCCCAGAAGCCGGTCTTCCAGACGAAGATCTTCTTTTGGATCGCACCGAGGTTGACGAGGATGAGCCCGATCGCCGCAGCCTGAATCACAACTCCCAACGCCACGCCGAGCGCGCCGCAGATCTCAGCGATTCCCAGAAAGCGCGTGAAGCCGGGACCCATGCCGATCGACTTGCCGCGCTCGACCGGATGGGCCGCGTGGCTCCAGCCGCTCCAGAAGAAGACCAGCGCAACGAGCAGCCGCATCGCGAGAAGAGCCCAGTCTGCGTAGTCCGCCAGAGCCGGCCACAGCATCCGCTGCGTCTCCGTTTCTTCCGACGCGCTCGTCCGTGGCTTCGAGGTTCGGCCGCGAGCGTCGGATGCGATAATCCCGCCATCGGGGCGTAGCGCAGCGGTAGCGTATCTGCTTTGGGAGCAGATGGTCGCCGGTTCGATCCCGGCCGCCCCGACCAACGTCGGCTTCACTTCGCTCGGGTCCTGCCTGCGGCACCGGCTCGGGGACACGCCCTCGACCGCGAGCCTGGACCCTCGCTTCGTTCAGCCTCCCGCAACGCGAGTCGTTTCGGTGAACTTCGCGGTCGGGCGGGGACAAGCCCCGCCCCGACGGTCGCGTTGCGAGCGAAAGTTCAGCTGCCTCAGGGAAGTCGCCGTTGCTGGTTCGTCGCGCCGCGAACGAATTTTCCGCAGCCGCGAGGCGAGTTGCATTTCTTCACTGAAATGCGCAGACGGCGCGAGACGTTCTCCGATGGGGACGGAAAGACGCGCCGCGCCCGGGGTGTCCTCGCCCGCAGGTGCGCGCGCTTCATCGAAACCCCGAAGCGAGCTCCGACGAGATGGCAGGACCGAACCCCCAGACGCAAGTTCGCCGACCGGCCGCGACGCGAACCAGCGCGCCCCTCGCGCGGTACGGGCTCGCGACCCTGCTCTTCGCCGCGGGGCTCGGGCTGACGCATCTCCTCCAGCCCATCGTGACCTACCCCTTCCTGTATCCGCTGCTCTTCGCCGTCATGGCGAGCGCGTGGTTCGGCGGGACGGGGCCGGGGCTGTTCGCAGTCTTCCTCTCTCTCCTCGCGGTGAGCTACTGGTTCATTCCGCCGCCCGATTCCTTCGCGATGAAGCTCGAGGACGTCCCCTACTTCGCCGCCTTCGCGGCTTCGGGGCTGCTCGCGAGCTGGTTGAGCTCGGACCGGCGCCGGATCGAGCGGAAGCTCAAGGAGCGGTCGGAGGAGGTCGAGCGGAAGAACGAGGCCCTACGGACCGAATTCGCCGAGCGCCAGCGCGCCGAGGACGAACGCCGGACGGCTCAGGAGGAGCTCGCGCACGCGGCCCGCGTGACGACGATGGGAGAGCTCGTCGCCTCGATCTCGCACGAGGTCAGCCAGCCTCTCGCGGCGGTCGTCACCAACGCGAGCGCGAGCCTGCGCTGGCTCGAGGCCGCGCCGCCGAACCTGCGCGAGGCTCGCGAGGCCGTCGAGCGAATCGTTCGCGATGGTGATCGGGCGAGCGAGGTGCTCACGCGGATCCGCGCTTTGCTCCGCAAGACGCCCGCCCGACAGGAACAGTTGAGCGTCAACGAGCTGATCCGGGACGCGGGGGCTCTCACGCGAGTCGAGATGCTCCGCCACGGCGTTTCGTTCCGGACGGAGCTCGATGCCGACTTGCCTCCCGTGGCCGGCGACCCGGTGCAGCTGCAGCAGGTCCTATTGAACCTGATCGTCAACGGCATCGAGGCGACCGACGGATCCGACGGCGGATCGCGAGAGCTGGTGGTTCAATCCGAACGGCGGGACCCCGACATCCTGGTGGCTGTACGCGATCGCGGCGTCGGAATCTCAGCCGAGGCCGCCGACCGCCTCTTCGACGCTTTCTACACGACGAAGCCGGGCGGGCTGGGGATGGGCCTGTCCGTCAGCCGTTCCATCGTCGAGGCGCACGGGGGGCGCCTCTGGGCCGCGCCGAACGCCGGTGGCGGATCGGTCTTTCGATTCACGCTGCCGGTCGAGACCCCTCCATGAGCCCCGAGAGACCGGTCGTCTTCGTCGTCGAGGACGACTCGTCGATGCGCCCGGCGCTCGAGAGCCTGATTCGCTCCGTGGGGCTGCGGGTCCAGGCGTTCGGATCCGGGCGCGAGTTTCTGGAGCAACCGCGGACCGGCGCGCCCTCGTGTCTCGTGCTCGACGTGCGTCTGCCGGGGTTGAGCGGGCTCGACCTGCAACGCCAGCTCACGGCTGCAGGCGTCCCGATTCCCATCATCTTCATCACCGGTCACGGCGACATCCCGATGACCGTCCAGGCGATGAAAGCCGGCGCCCTGGAGTTCCTGACGAAGCCTTTCCGCGATCAGGAGCTGCTGGATGCGGTTCGGCAGGCGATCGAAAAGGACCGGGCCGCTCGGGAGCAGCGTGCCGAGCTCGCGACACTTCGACGGCGGCATACCTCGCTGACCTCGCGCGAGCGGGAAGTGATGGCGCTGGTGGTCTCGGGTCTCTTGAACAAGCAGATCGCGGCGGAGCTCGGCACGAGTGAAATCACGGTGAAGGTTCACCGCCGACGGGTGATGCAGAAGATGCAGGCGGGCTCGCTGGCGGACCTCGTCAAGATGGCCGTTGCGCTGGGACCGGAGACCCCCGACGAGCCGCCGGGACCTACGGTCGGCTCGCGGGAGCCGGCTCCGTAGATCCTCGGCGCTCGCCGACCGGACTACGAGGCGCGAGGTCGCGCCGGAATTCTCAGAACCTCCGCCTGCCTCTCGCCGATCGAGAGCTCCCGACGAAGGGTCTTCTCGGAGCGGGCCACGGGAACCTCGTCCCCGGTGGGGCTCCCCTCTTCGACGATCCTCCAGAGGTAGTAGGTGTCGCCGTACTTGTGGAACACGAGCTCGCTGTCTCCGGCCGGAAGCCTCGCCTCGGTGCCGAAGACCTGGATGAGAGCGGCGCCGCCCTCCCCGACGCTCTGGATCTCCAACAGACTTCCATTGGAGTCCTCCGGCGGACGGATCCGGTACTTTCCGGGCGGCAACTGCGCTTCGCCGGCGCGCCACGCGAAGGGGATGTCCGTTTCGATGGTCGTGTCGATGAACGCCCGAGCGGCCGGCGGAGCGAGCAATGTCAGCAGGCCGATCGAGACGAACAACAGTCGTAGCGGTTTCTTCATGATCCGAGACTCCTTTTCTGGCGGACGCCGAGGACGACCTTCTCGCCTCGCGCCGCTCGCGTCTTCATTCACTAGGACATACGCGCCGGGACCGCCGGCGTGCATTGCGCCTAAGGATGACGGAAAGCATCCTCGAGAGCCGACGGGATAGACGTTGGTATAGGTCGAGGAGGTTCGTGGGTGACGTCGTCGTCCCCTTTACGGGTCGAACGAACGGGCGCCGCGGGCGGAAATCAGCCGCGCCGGTTCAGGGCCGACTCCACCGCCCGGAGAAGCTCGTCGGCGCGAAACGGCTTGTCGAGGAACGAGACGGCGTCCTGGCAGAGCACTTGAGCGCGCGCCAGGCCGCTCCCGTGCGCCGACACCACGATGATCGGGACCCGGAAGCCACTCTTCTCGACGAGACGTTGAAGCTCGAAGCCGCTCATACC
>JBKPSZ010000039.1:0-20504 GCA_046735265.1 Acidobacteriota bacterium
CCGGATTTACGAAGTCGTTCGGCCACGACACGCCCGCAGCCCGATTGCCGGAAATGATGTTTCTCGCCGCAGGCGCAGTGCCCCCGATCACGACAAGAGGAAGCGCGTTCTCGCCGGAAACCCGGACTCCTGTCCCATTGGCGAATGATTAGAACGAATCATTCGCAAGGTTGACCGTCCGAACCGTCTGGAAGGAGGCTCGGAGTCCGGCTGGCGCACCCCTGAGAGTCTTTGGAAAATTGGTCGGGGCGAGAGGATTTGAACCTCCGACCACTCGGTCCCGAACCGAGTGCGCTACCAGGCTGCGCTACGCCCCGGGGGAGGAGGGGTTATACGCGATTTGCGAGGGAAGTGCAAAAGCGGACGCAGAGCCGTGGCGCGCCGCGAAGTCGCTACTGGACGCGCGCCGCGAGCTGGCCGCCGGCGTACTCGATCCGCAGCACGCGGTTGTCTCCCGGAGCGAGCTGCGCCGTCGTCGTCGTGAACGCCGCGCCCGCGAGTCCCTTTCCCGAGAGCCAGACCTTCACTTCCGCCGGTCCCGGCTTGACCTCGAAGCTCGCTTCGACCGTTCCGGTGCCGTCCACGCGCTTGAAGAGTCCGGACTTGCGCGAGAAGTCGAAAGACTTCTGGACCATCCGCTCCCCGTTGACGTAAACGATGACGTTTCCGTCGGAGATCGGGGATTCGAAGAGGAGCTTCACCGTCGCCGGGCCCGTCGCGACGACGACCGTAGGCGGCGGTGTCGGGACCGTGTGCTCGGCGAGGCGCTGCGCCGGAGCGGCCGTCGGCGGCCGTTTCGAGGCGGTCTTCTTTTCTTCCTTCTTCTTCCGGGCGAGCTCGGCGGCGTCCTCCGCCTTCTTCTGCGCGATCGCGGCGAGCGCCTGCTCCTTGACCTGCTGCGCTTCGACTCGACCGCCGTCGAGCACGAGCGTCGCGTCGGCGATCCGGACGGCGTCTTCGTAGCGCTTCTCCGCGAGTGCGGCACGCGCGCTCTCGAGGCTCCGGTCGGCCTCGGCGCTCTTGCGCTCTTCTTCGGCCCGGCCCGCCAGGGCGTTCTCCGCCATTTGCGCGTACTGCCTCGCCTGCTGATTCGCCGGGCTCCGAGCCAGGACCTGCCGCAGCAGCGCCAGACTCTGGTCGTACTTTCCGGCCGAGAAGAGCTTCTTGGCGTCCTCGAGAGCCCTCTTCCGGTCCTGGGTCTCCTTTTCGACGACCGGATCGATCGGCGCCGTCGGGTGCGAGACGATCGAGGCCCGGAGAAGAAGCGCGCCGCTGACGAGGACGAAGAAGAGAGCGGCGGCGCCCACCGTCGCCCAGAAGTAGGGAGTGTTCACCTCGGAGCGGAGAAGTTTCTTCCAGTCGGCCGGGAGGGCCCTGACCACGGCCTCGCGAATGCGATCCGAAAGAGACGGTCCGACGGCGGCCTTCGCCTCGGCGGTCAGGGGTCGCGTCGGAGGCTGCGGCTCCCGCGGCTTCGCGATCGGCGCCGGCGGCATCGATTCCCTCGGAACCGGAGGGGCCGTCGATTCCCGGCGCGACGGGTATTCGGGAGTCGGGACGGGAGGAAAAGTCGGCGGCGGCGGGGGGGGAGGCGGCTCGGAGGGACGCGCCGCGCCCTCGATCTCGGGAGGCGGCGCCAGGTTCGTCAGAATCGGGATCGCCATCGTCCGCGCGTCGGGAGCCTGGTCGAGCGATGCCGGCGCGCGGTTGGCGGCCGCGGAGGCCGGCACCGGCCCGGGTGGAGGGACCGCGGTCCGGGGGTGGAGTCCCGCTCCGCTGTCCTCGGTCAGATCGCTTCGATCTTCGGAGGACGGCGGAGGCACCGCGCCAGCGGCCTGGCGCGCCGCGGCTTCCGCGACGAGCTTCTCCAGGTTCTCCAGCCGCAGCGTGGGCATGTTCTCTGCCGCCGAAACCATCGAGCCCAGATCCCGAAGCGCCCGCTGCTCCTCGAGCCGCGCCTTCAGCTGATGGAGCGCGAGCGCGAAGTCCTTCCCCCGCTGATAGCGATTCCAGGGATCCTTGGCCATGGCGCGCGCGACGATCGCGTTGAAGTCCGCGGGGACCTCCGGCGAAAGCTCCGCCGGCGGCGTGAACTCCTCATGGACGATCTTGTAGGAGATCGCCGTGAGGTTCTCGCCCTGGAACGGCTTCCGGTTGGTCAGCAGCTCGTAGAGAACGACGCCGAGCGAAAAGATGTCGCTTCGTCCGTCCACTGCGGCGCCCGACACCTGCTCGGGCGACATGTAGTTGGGCGTACCGAGAAACTGGCCGGTCGTCGTCAGGTTCGAAGATGCGACCTTCGCGATCCCGAAGTCCATGATCTTGACCTTGCCGTCGGTCGTGATGATGATGTTCGCCGGCTTGATGTCGCGGTGGATGATGCCCTTGCGGTGGGCGTAGTCGATCGCCTCGGCGACCTGCGCGATGATGTCGGCGATCTGCTCGTAGGGGAAACGGCTCTTTTCCGCGAGCAGGGACTTCAGGTTCCTCCCCTCGATGTACTCCATCGCAATGAAGGAGGTCTGCGTCTCCGGGTCTTCCCCGATGTCGTGGATCGTGACGATGTTCGGATGGGAGAGTATCCCCGCGGTCTGGGCCTCCCGGATGAAGCGCTCCCGGAACTCGCGCGACTCCGAGTCGTCCTCGCCGAAGCTGGACGTGCGGATCGTCTTGATCGCGACCATTCTGCCGATGACGGGGTCCTTGGCCAGGTAGACCACTCCCATGGCCCCCTTGCCGAGCTCGTTCAAGACCTCGTACCGGCCGAGTTTGGTCAGCCTGGGCCCGGCGACTCCCTTATCCGCCATCGACCGAAGAGTTTGTCCTCTCTCTCCTGGGACGGAGATCCCCACCCGCGCCCGCACGACTCGGATGGGACGTTGCAGAATTCTAGCCCCCCGTCCCGCAGGGGGTCAATGGAAGAGCCTCTCGGACGCGCTCGCGGGCCGCTCAGCGCGGCGGCCGACGGCCGCGAGAACGCCGCATCCGCTCGAGCCAGGCGGGGAGAAACCAGCCGAGGAGCACGCCCGCGAGGGTCAACAACCCCAGGGCGATCGCGAATGCGACTCCGATCGCGAGACAGGAAAAATACGTCATGAGGGCGCTCCACCCCGGCGGACGAGGACGGCGCGTGCCTTAAATATAATCCGACCCCATGAAAGTCTTCTCCGCGCCGGCCCTCCGCAACGTCGCGGTCGTCGGCCACAACACCGTCGGAAAAACCAGTCTCGTCGCGGCGATGCTCTACGCCGCGGGCGCCACCACCCGACAAGGCCGGATCGAAGAGGGGACTTGCCCGACCGATTTCGACGGCGAGGAGATCGAGCGCAAGATCTCGATCAACCTCGCCTGCGCGCACGCCGTCCACCGCGATACCCGGGTGAATTTCCTCGACGCCCCGGGGTACGGGATCTTCTCTCCGGAAGCGCGAGCCGCGGTGGCGTCGGCCGACGCCGTCATCCTCGTGCTCGACGCCGTGTCGGGGGTCGAAGTGCAGACGGAAAAGGCCTGGAAGTTCGCCGAGGAGTTCTCGCGGCCGGTCCTCTTCGTCATCAACCGCATGGACCGGGAGCGGGCTTCCTTCGAACGGACCATGGAATCACTGCGGAAGAAGTTCGGCCGCGGAGTGGTCTCGCTCCAGATCCCCGTGGGCGAAGAGAAGGGATTCCGCGGCACGCTCGATCTCGTGCGGATGGAGGCGCACCTCCACGAGAACGGCAAGCGCGTCGACTCCCCGATTCCGGAGGCGCTCGCCGGTCGCGCCCGGGAGGAGCACGAGACGCTCGTCGAGATGGTGGCCGAAGGCGACGACGCCCTGATGGAGAAGTTCTTCGCGCAGGGGACGCTCGACCCGGCGGATCTCGTGCCCGGCCTGAGGCAGGAGATCGCGTCGCGGAAGATCTTCCCGGTCCTCTGCGCCTCCTCCTCGCTCGGGATCGGCGTCGTCCGGATCCTGGACGCCTGCGTCGCGCTCCTCCCCTCCCCGGAGGGCTCGACCGTCGAGGGGACCGGCAAGGACGGAAAGCCCGTCAAGATCTTCTGCAACGAAAAGGATCCCGCCGTCGCCCAGGTCTTCAAGACGGTGTCCGACCCCTTCGCCGGCCGGATCTCGTACTTGCGGATCCGGAGCGGGCACTTCCAGTCCGACGGCAGCTACTGGAACTCGACGCGCTCCATTCCGGAGCGGTTCTCGGGGCTCTTCCTGCCGCAGGGCAAGGAGCACGTCAACGTCTCGGAGGCCCGCGCGGGCGACGTCGTCGCCGTCGCGAAGCTGAAGGAGACCACGACCGGCGACACCTTGACGACGAAGGACCACCCGGTCGTTCTCCCGAAGCTCGCGGTCCCCGAGGCGTCGATCGCCTATGCGATCGAGCCCAAGTCGAAGGGGGACGAGGACAAGATCTCCGTCGCTCTGCACAAGCTGATCGACGAGGACCCGTCGCTCCACTTCCAGCGCGAGGAGGAGACGAAGGAGTTTCACCTCGCCGGCTCCTCGCAGCTGCACGTCGAGATCGCCGTCGCGAGGCTGAAGAAGCGCTACGGCGTCGAAGTCATCCTCCATCCCCCGAAGGTCCCCTACCGCGAGACGATCAAAGGGAAGGCGGAGGCGCACGGCCGCCACAAGAAGCAGACCGGGGGCCACGGGCAGTTCGCGGACTGCCGGATCCGGGTCGAGCCGCTGCCCCGCGGGGCGGACTTCGAGTTCGTGGACGACATCTACGGCGGCGCGATCCCGCGCAACTTCATCCCCGCGGTCGAGAAGGGAATCCAGGAGGCGCGGCGGAAGGGATTCCTGGCGGGCTATCCGATGGTGGACTTCCGCGTCACCCTGTACGACGGGCAGTACCACGACGTGGACTCCTCGGAGCTCGCGTTCAAGATCGCGGGAGCCCTCGCCTACAAAGAGGCGATGGAGAAGGCGCGCCCGACGCTCCTGGAGCCGATCATGCACGTCGAGGTGTCGGCGCCGAACGAGTACGTCGGGGACCTCATGGGCGACCTCTCATCGCGCCGCGGCCAGGTCGAGGGCATGGACACCGCGACGGAGGACACGATCATCCGCGCCCGAGTCCCGATGGCCGAGATGCTGACGTACGGGGCGCAACTGCGCTCGATCACGCAGGGTCGCGGCTCCTTCCACCTGGAGTTCTCGCATTACGCCGAGGTTCCCCACGCGCTCCAGGACAAGGTCGTCGCGCAGTCCAAGGCGCAGCACGCGGCGGTCGAAGGAGCGTAGCGCTTCCGCGATCGCTTCCGCGGAGACCGGATCCGGTTGCCGTCTGTGTAGGGGCGGCCGTTGTGGCCGCCCGGGTTGGCAAGAGTCATCCCAACGAATGCCCGGCGGGCGGGGACGAGCCCTGCCCCTACATCCGGAAGGACGATCCGCGAATCACTTCAAGGTCCTCCACCGCCGTCCTTCGCGCTCGAGGAAGCGGTCGGCGGCGTCGGGGCCGTGGGTGCCGGCGGCGTAGTTCGGGAAATCGGTCGGCGGATGGCGCTCCCACGCGTCGAGGATCGGCGTCACGACGCGCCAGGCGTGCTCCACTTCGTCGCCGCGCGTGAAGAGCGTCTGATCGCCGTGCGTCACGTCGAGGAGGAGGCGTTCGTAGCCCCCCTGGATCGGCGCGCCGAGCTGCGAGTAGGCGAAGTCCATCGTCACGGATTCGACTTGCATCACCGTGCCGGGGATCTTGGCCTCGAACTTCAGCGACACCCCTTCGTCCGGCTGAATGCGCAGACGAAGGACGTTCGGGGAGAGAGCGCCGGTCTCCTTGCCGAAGAGAGCGTGGGGCACGCGCTTGAACTCGATCGCGATCTCCGAGATCCGCTGCTCCATCCGCTTTCCGGAGCGGACGTAGAAAGGCACGCCGGCCCAGCGCCAGTTGTCGATCGCGAACTTGACGGCCGCCCAGGTCGGCGTCGTCGAATCCTCCGCGACTTTCTCCTCCTGGCGATACCCCGGGACCTGCCGGCCTCCGACCACCCCCGGACCGTACTGCCCGCGGACCGCCCACTCTTCGATCCCGTCGGTCGGAAAGGGGCGGATCGACTGGAGCACCTTGACCTTCTCGGCGCGGACGGCGTCCGCCTCGAAGGCGGCGGGCGGCTCCATCGCGGTCAGGCAGAGCAGCTGCAGCAGGTGGTTCTGAAACATGTCCCGAATTGCACCGGCTTTCTCGTAGTAGCCGGCCCGGTGCTCGACGCCGAGCGACTCGGCGACCGTGATCTGCACGTGATCGATGTAGCGGCGGTTCCAGAGGGGTTCGAAGACGCCGTTGGCGAAACGGAGAACGAAGATGTTCTGGACCGTCTCCTTCCCCAGGTAGTGATCGATCCGATAGATCTGACGCTCGTCGAAGACCTTCCTCAGGTCCGCGTTCAACTTCGCCCCGGAGGCGAGGTCGTGGCCGAACGGTTTCTCGACGACCACCCGTGACCAGCCGTTCGAGGGGGTCGCGAGCTGCGCGTCGCCGAGATGCGACACGATGACCGGATCGGTCTCGGGGGGCGTCGCCAGATAGAAGATCCGATTGCGCGGCCGGCCGGGCCGCGACTCGATCTGGTCGAGCGCTTTCTCGAGCCGGCGATAGAGGTCGGGATCCGCGAAGTCCCCGGCGAAATAGCGCACGACCGCCGGAAGCTCGCCCGGCCTCCCCTGCGTCGGCGGCGTGTGCTCGCGCGCCCCTCCGGTGAGATACGCCCGGAACTCCTGGTCCGTGAACGGGGACCGCGAGATCCCGATGATCGCGAAGTCCGAAGAGATCGCGCCGTCGCGGGAGAGATGCGCGATCGCGGGCGCGAGGAGGCGCCGCGTCAGATCCCCGGAGGCGCCGAAGATCACGAAGGTGCACGGAGGCCGCGTCGCTTCCTCCGTCGCGGCGACGAAGGAGTTTTCGGTCTCCGCGGCCGGGGCGCGCGGCTCGAGCGTGGCGGTTCCGCTCATTTCGAAGAGAGGGCTTCGGCGACCGTCCGGTCGAGATCCTCTAGTCCCCGCGCCACGTCCGTCGAGAGCCGCACCGAGAGGACGCGCCGGCCGTGGGCGAGAAGCGATGCCCGGTCGCCGGCCGCCTGCGCTTCGACGACTTTCTCGAATCCCCAGGGGCGGCCCGGAATCGGAAGCGGACGAGCCGCCTCGGCGGTGATCTGGAGGAAGACGCCGGTGTTGGGTCCGCCCTTGTGGAACTGGCCCGTCGAATGGAGGAAGCGCGGGCCGAAACCGAGCGTCGTCGCCACCTTCTTCGCTTCCCGGACCCGCAGCCTCGTCCGATCGAGAGCGGCCTCGTTCGCGTCGGTCGAGGGCACGTAAGCGGTGATCGCGAAGTAGTCTCCGGGACGGATCGAGTCGAGGAGGGAACGCACCGCCGCGCGGTCCTGCGCGTTCGACTGGGGACTCGCCGCACCGGACTTCCCTTCCAGGATCTCGTTCGTCCGATCCTTTGCCTCCTGGACGTTCGGCTGATCGAAGGCATCGATGCCCAGGAGCGCGCCGGCCACGGCGGTCGCGAACTCCCAGCGGAACATTTCGGCCCCGAGGTCGAGAGCGTCGGCGAGCTCGTAGTGCACCGTCGGATTCCCGGCGGCCCCGAGCGCGGCAAGCCTCTTGCGGGCTTCGGCGTTGTCCTTTCCTTCGGCGTCGATGCGGACGAAGAAGCGGTCGGAGCCGTAGTCCGAGGGAACGCCGAGCGGCTCTCCGTCCACGGGCAGGATTCCCGTGCCCTCTTTTCCGGTGCTCTCGGCGACGAGCTGCTCGATCCAGAGCCCGAAGCGATCGACCGGACGGCCGACCGAGAACGTCAGCTTGTCCCGCCCTTTCATCTGGAGCGACGCCATCGCGGCGCCGAGGAGCGCCCCCGGGTTGCCGGGGGCGTCGCGCCGGCAGAGCTCCGCCATGCGCCGCGCGCGCGCCAGGAGCTCGGCGACGTCGATCCCGAAGAACGCGGCGGGCACGAGGCCGAAGTGGGAGAGCGCCGAGTATCGGCCCCCGATCTTCGGATCCCCCGGGAAGATCCGGCGCACGCGGCGCGACGTCGCTTCCTTCTCCAGGGCGGAGCCCGGGTCGGTGATGACGATGAAACGGTCTCCGGCGCGGCCTGCGCGCTCGAAGAAATAGTCGAAGAAGATGTTCGGCTCGAGTGTCGTTCCCGATTTCGACGACACGACGTAGAGGGTTCGCGCGGGGTCGAGCTCGCCGACCGAGGCGACGCTCTCCGGCTCGGTCGAGTCGAGGACCTCGAGCTCCGGCCGTCCCGAGGCCTTCCGAAACGACCGCGAAAAGACGAGCGGAGCGAGGCTCGAGCCGCCCATTCCGAGGACCACCACCTGGTCGGCGCCCTTCGAGGCCTCCTCGACGAAGCTCGAGAGCGCCGGGATCTCCGGCTCGAGCCGTTCGGCGACGGTGAGCCAGCCCAGCGCGTTCTCGATGATCTTGCGGTGGGCCTCGTCCGTCTTCCAGAGGGTCGCGTCGCCCGCCCAGATGCGGTCGACGGCCTTCTCGCGGGCGAGTCGCTCAACCGCGTCGCGGTGGACCCGTTCGTAGGGACCGAGCGCGAGCTTCAGGCCACCCTCACGGCCTTTTCCTTCTCCGCGACGGCGCGGAGAAGGGCGTCGAAGGAGTCGGCGAACTTCTGGATCCCCTCTCCTTCGAGCTCCCGGAAAATCGCGTCCGTGTCGATTCCGATGCGCCGAAGCGTCGGCAGTACGTTGCGCGCACCTTCCAGGTCCTCCCGGATCCGGATCCGGGGATTCCCGTGGTCCCGATAGGCCTCGAAGGTCTCGGGCGGCATGGTGTCCACGCTGTTCGGGGCGATGAGCGCCTCGACGTAGTAGAGGTCGGGAAACGTCGGATCCTTGGTCGAGGTCGAGGCCCAGAGCGGGCGCTGCACCGCGACGCCCTTGTTTCGCAACGCGGAGAATCGCGGGGCTCCGAAGACCTCCTCGAAGGCCTGATACGCGATCCGCGCGTTGGCGATGCCGAGCTTGCCTCGTACCGAGCGGGCCTCGGGCGGCGCCCCGGCCTTGCCGGCGAGGGCGTCGAGCTTCTTGTCGGCGTTCGTGTCGACCCGGCTGACGAAGAAGCTGGCGACGGAGCGGATCTTCTCGACCGGGAGACCCCGCGCGACACGCTCCTCCATGGCCGCGAGGAACGCCTCCATCACCTCGCGGTAGCGCTCGACCGAGAAGAGAAGGGTGATGTTGATGTTGATCCCCTCCGAGAGGCACTTTCGGATGGCCGGCACGCCCTCGGCGGTCCCGGGAATCTTGACCATGACGTTCGGCCGCGAGCACGACTGCCAGAGGCGCTTCGCCTCTTCGATCGTTCCGGCGGTGTCGCGCGCGAGCCTCGGCTGAACCTCGATCGACACGAAGCCGTCGTTGCCGCCCGAGCGGTCGTAGACCGGACGAAAGACGTCCGCCGCGCTCTGGACGTCGCGGACGGCGAGACCTTCGAAGATCGCGCCGGCGTCCTTTCCCTCCGAGCCGAGCCCGCGGATGTCCTCGTCGTACAGGTCGGTTTCGGCGATGGCTTTCTGGAAGATGGTCGGATTCGAGGTCATCCCCGCCAGGCCGTCGTCGCGGATCAACTCCGCGAGGCGGCCGCTTCGGTAGAGATCGCGGCGGATGTAGTCGTACCAAACGCTCTGTCCGAGCGCCGCGAGTTGCTGGAGCGGATTCGAGCTCATGGGGTCCTCCTCTGGAACTGGTCGAAAGCACCGGCCCGCGCGTCCTCTTCGATCTTGAAGATCTTCGCGAGACGCCGCGCGTGGCGCTCGGCGCCGGAAAAACGCGCATTCAGGAACGCTTTCAGAACCTCGGCCGCGAGCATGGGGCCGATCACCCGCGCGCCGAGACAGACGACGTTCATGTCGTCGTCCTCGACTCCCTGCCGCGCCGAGAACGTGTCGTGGCAGAGCGCGGCGCGGATTCCCGGCACCTTGTTGGCGGCGACCGACGCCCCGACGCCGCTGCCGCACACGATCACACCTCGGTCGCACGCGCCGGAGACGACCGCCTCGGCGACTTTCCGCGCATAGTCGGGATAGTCCACCGGCGCCGTGGAGAACGTCCCGAAGTCGTCGGCCGTGTGGCCGAGCGTGGTGAGCATCTCGAGGACCTCCTGCTTCAAGGGGAAGCCGGCGTGATCGCAGCCGACGGCGACCTTCACTGGAGCAGACCCTTCGCGAAGCGGACGACATGGTCCACGTTGAAGCCGAGCTCCCTCAACACGACCTCTCCGGGCGCCGAGGCGCCGTATCGGTCGATCCCGATCGAACCGCCTTCGTCCCCGACATACTTGGCCCAGCCGAGCGTGGCGCCCGCCTCGATCGAGAGCCGCGCCCGCACGCCCGGAGGAAGGACCGATTCGCGGTACTCCTTCGGCTGCCGTTCGAAGAGCTCCCAGGAGGGAAAGGAAACGACGCGAGTCGGGATCCCCTCGGCCTGGAGCTTCTCCCGCGCCGCGACGGCGAGAGAGACCTCCGAACCGGTCGCGAGGAGGAGGAGCCGCGGGGCCCCGCCGGAAGCGTCGGCCAGGACGTACGCGCCGCGGCTGACGTCGCCGCGCGCTCCGGATCGGTCGAGGACCGGCAGCTTCTGCCGCGTCAGAACCAGCCCCACCGCCCCGTCCCGGTGCTCGAGCGCGGCGCGCCAGGCCTGCGCGGTCTCGTTGGCGTCGCCCGGACGGATGACGGTCAGGTGCGGCATCGCCCGCAGCGACATCAGGTGCTCGACCGGCTGGTGCGTCGGGCCGTCCTCGCCGAGCGCTACGGAGTCGTGGGTCCAGACGAAGATGACGGGCAGCTCGTTCAAGGCCGCGAGCCGGACCGCCGGACGCATGTAGTCGGAGAAGCAGAAGAACGTCGCCACGAAGGGGCGCACGCCCCCGTGGTACGCCATGCCGTTGGCGATCGAGGCCATGGCGTGCTCGCGGACCCCGTAGTGGACATTTCGTCCCGCGCCGGTCGTTCCGTCGAAATCGGGGGCGTCCTCGATTCGCGTCTTCGTGGACTCGGAGAGGTCCGCGTCGCCCCCCAGGAGCCACGGGATCTTCTTCGCGACGGCCTGGATCGTCGCCTGGGACGCATCGCGGGTCGCCGCCGAGGCGCCGGGCTTCCAGCTCGGCAGCTCCGAGTCCCATCCGGGGGGGAGGTCTCCCTTGCGCTCGGTTCGCCACTGCTCTGCCAGATCCGGAAACGCCTTCGCCCACTCGGCGTGGCGGCGTTCCCACTCGGCCTGCGCGTGCACCCCTTTTTCGACGGCGTTTCGGAAGTGCGCCAGCGCTTCGGGAGGAACGAAGAAGGGCTCGGTCCACTCCCATCCGAGCGCTTTCTTGGTCAGCGCGACTTCCTCGGGCCCGAGCGGGCTGCCGTGCGCCTTGCTCGAGCCCGCCTTGTGGGGCGAGCCGTAGCCGATCGTGGTGCGGACCCGGATCAGGGTCGGGCGCTGCGTCTCTGCGATCGCCTGCTTGAGCGCCGCATCGATCGCGTCGAGGTCCGTGTTCCCGTCCTCGATGTGGAGGACCTGCCAGCCATAGGCCTCGTAGCGCCGGCCGACGTCCTCCGTGAAAGTCCAGGACGTCGGGCCGTCCAGCGTGACGTGGTTGTCGTCGTAGAGATAGACGAGCTTGCCCAGGCGCAGGTGGCCGGCGAGCGAGGCGGCCTCCGAGGAGATCCCCTCCATCAGGTCGCCGTCGGACACGATCGCGAAGGTGCGGTGGTTCACGACCTCGTGTCCGGGGCGGTTGAAGCGGGCGGCAAGCGACCGTTCCGCCATCGCCATTCCGATGGCGTTCGCCGTTCCCTGACCAAGCGGCCCCGTCGTCGCCTCGACTCCCGGCGTCAGTCGAAACTCCGGATGGCCGGGGGTGCGGCTGCCCCACTGGCGGAACGCCTTCAGGTCGTCGAGCGTCAGGTCGTACCCGGTCAGGTGGAGGAGGGTGTAGAGAAGGGCGCAACCGTGCCCCGCCGAGAGAACGAACCGGTCCCGATCGGGCCAGTGCGGATCGCGAGGGCTGTGCTTGAGAAACCTCTCCCAGAGAACGTAGGCCATGGGCGCCGCGCCGAGCGGCAGGCCCGGATGCCCCGAGTTCGCTTTCTGAACCGCGTCGATCGAGAGCGCGCGGATCGTGTTGACGCAAAGCTCGTCCACCGTTCTCTCGACCGTGCTCAAACCTCCTCCTCTCTCGGAACGCGGGAGGAGCCCGCTCGAACCCGCTCCCCGATCTTATTACGCGCCGGGAAGGCCGACGCGCCGGTGTAACGCCCGAATGAAGGCGCGCCAAAGGCCGATTCCAAGCTTCTTTCTCCGGTTCGAGATCCTGTAAGAGAATCGGGTCTCCGACCCGCCATGAGCTCCGAAGAGACTGCCGTTCGCGCCTCGCGGCGCCACCTCGAGTGGTCAGCGGCGGAGCTCCAGTCCCGCGAGGGACGGCTCTCGCTCGAATGGCTCGAGACGGACGGGCTCGGAGGATTCGCATGCGGGACCGTCGCCGGCGCGCGGACGCGCCGTTATCACGGTTGGTACGCCCCGGCGATCCCGCCGCCGAGGCGCCGGTGGATGTTCGTCGCCGGCGGCGAGGAGTTCGTGGTCCGCGGCGACAAGGAGACCGGCATCTCGACGCAGATCTACGAAGGGGCGATCTACCCCGAAGGGGATACCCATCTCGCGCGTTTCGCTCTGGCGCCGTTCCCGTGCTGGACCTACCAGGCGGAGGACTGGGAGATCGAGAGGTCGCTCTGCCTCGTCCGGGACCGATCGGTCGCGATCGTGCGCTACTGGAACCGCGGGAGAACGGAGATCGGCCTTCGCGTGCGTCCGCTCCTGCGGCTGCGCGCCGTGGGAGAGCTCCTCCACGAAACTTCGGATATGGACCCGGCCGTCGAGCTCCGGGGCGAGGTGAGCTGGGTCCGTCCGGTGCCCTATCTCCCCCGCCTCTACTTGCGCGCCGTCGGCGCCGCCGCGACGGCCGAGCCGCTCTGGTACCGGAGCTTCTTCTACCGCCTCGAGAAGGAGCGCGGTTACGACGCGGTCGAAGATCTCTGGAGCCCCGTCGTCTGGAACGGGACGCTCGCCCCGAACGCCCGCGCGTATCTCCTCTTTTCGTTCGAAGAGGTGGCGGCCGACCCGGAGCATCTGATGGAGGCGGAGCGCCGCCGGCGCGACCGGTTCGCCCGGACAGGCGACCCGATGCTCGACGAGATGTCGCGGCGGGCGGAGGCGTTCCTCGTCGAGAGCGACCATCGAGAGGGAACGATTCTCGCCGGCTTCCCCTGGTTCGCCGACTGGGGACGCGACAGCATGATCTCGGCCCCCGGGCTCGCGCAGGCGACGGGCCGATTCGGCTCGGTCGCCCGCGTCATCAACACCTACGCCGCGCTCCGGCGCGACGGCTTGATTCCGAACAATTTCGCCGGCGAGCAAGGGGAGCCCGAGTACCACGCCGTCGACGCGCCGCTCTGGTTCATCCTGACCGTCGAGTGGTTCGCGCGCGCCAGGCGAAACGCCAGCCGAGCCGCGCCGCTCCTGGGTGCGGTCCGCTCGCTCCTCGCCGGCCTGCGCCAGGGGACGCGGTTCGGCATCGGGGTCGGCGGCGACGGGCTCGTCTACGCCTCGGCGCCCGGACGCGCGCTCACCTGGATGGACGCGGTCGTGGACGGCGAGCCGGTGACGCCCCGTTCCGGAAAGCCGGTCGAGGTCAACGCCCTCTGGCACGCGGCGCTCCGAAGCGCCGCGCGCCTCGAACGGCTCGCGGAGGAGCCGTCGAAAGCGCGCCAGCTCGAGTCCGAGGCGTGGCATGTGTCCCGCCGGTTCAACGAGGTCTTCTGGAATCCGGACAAGGAATGCCTCTACGACGTCGTCGGAGAGGACGGAGTCGACCCGACGCTGCGTCCGAACCAGATCTTCGCCGTCTCGCTGACCGAGGACCTTCTTCCGCCGCACCGGAGCCGCGCCGTTTACTGGACCGTCCGGCGGCGTCTCCTGACCCCCTTCGGTCTGCGCACCCTCGACCCGAAGGACTCGCGCTACCGGGCCGCTTGCGCCGGAACGCAGCGGGAGTGCGACCTCGCCTACCATCAGGGAACCGTCTGGCCCTGGCTGCTCGGCGCGTTCGCCGACGCGCACTTCCGGGTCCTCGGAAATACGGAGGAGTCGCGGCGCACCATGCGCCTCTGGCTCGCTCCGCTCCGCGCGCACATCCGCGAAGCGGGGCTCGGATCGAT
This sequence comes from Acidobacteriota bacterium, assembly GCA_046735265.1. Lineage (GTDB taxonomy): Bacteria > Acidobacteriota > Thermoanaerobaculia > UBA5066 > Gp7-AA6 > DATBFU01. Next base: position 14,217 of record JBKPSZ010000039.1, read on the forward strand.
CTCGGAGATTTTCGACGGCGACCCGCCGCACACGCCGCGCGGCTGCTTCGCTCAGGCATGGAGCGTCGCCGAGATCGCCCGGATCGTCTACACGCATCTCCAGACGCGGGAGCGAGAGTAGGCCGCGAACCGTTCCGTTTCGTTCGCATCGCGGGCATAGAATGGTCGGCTCCGGTCAAGGCCCGTGCCGGCGCCGGATCACTCGGCAATCATGCGTGTCCTGATGTTCGGGTGGGAGTTTCCGCCCCAGATCAGCGGCGGGCTCGGAGTCGCCTGCGAGGGGCTGGTGCGCGGGCTCCTGCAGAACGGGACGGAAGTCGTCCTCGTGCTCCCGCGTCACCCCCATCGCAAGCCGACGGGGCGGCTGCGGATCCTGGAGTCGCTCTCCCCCGCGCCGGCCCCGGCGCCGGCAGCGCCTCGAACCATCCGGGTGCGCCGGATCGCGTCACGCCTCGACCCGTATCCGGGAACGCACGTCGAAACCGTCGTCCGTTTCGACGACGAGCCCGCGCCGGCGGAAGGCGCGCCGAACTACGGACCGAACCTGGTCACGGACGTCCTGCGCTACGCCGAGCGCGCGGCCGCGATCGCGCGGGAGGAGCGGTTCGACGTCATTCACGCGCACGACTGGATGACGTTTCTCGCCGGCCTCGAGGCGCGCCGCGTCTCCGGCAAGCCGCTCGTCGCGCACGTGCACGCCACCGAATACGACCGCGCCGGCGGCGGAGGCGATCCCTTCGTGCGCGACGTCGAGCGCGCCGGGGTCGCGGGGGCCGATCGCGTCGTCGCCGTGTCGCGCTACACGGCCGCCCTCCTCTCGCGAGAATACGGCGTGCCCCGCCGCCGGATCCGCGTCGTGCACAACGCGATCGACCCGGCGCCCCGCCCATGGGAAGGGGGTCTCGCGCGCGGCGAGCCTCTCGTCCTCTTCGCCGGACGATTGACGCGCCAGAAGGGACCGGAGTACTTCCTCGAGGCGGCGGCGCGAGTCGCTCGCGAAGTCCCCGCCGTTGTGTTCGCCGTGGCGGGCTCGGGCGACCTTCTCGCCGCGATGCAGGAGCGCGTTGCCGCGATGGGTTTGACGAGGCGATTCATCTTCACGGGGTTCCTGCCCTCCGCGGAGCTCGACCGACTCTATGCGCGCGCGGACGTGTACGTCCTGCCCTCCTTCTCCGAGCCCTTCGGGCTGACGGCGCTCGAGGCGCTCCAGCATGGAACCCCCGTGATCGTCTCCCGAAGCGCCGGGGTTTCCGAGGTCGTCCGCAACGTGCTCGCGGTGGACTTCGGCGACGTCGAAGACCTCGCGAGCAAGATGCTCTCGGTCCTCGTTTTCCCGCCGCTCGCGCGATCGCTCTCCTCCCGCGGGCGCCGCGAGGTGTTGCGCTTCTCCTGGCGGGACTCGGCGGCCCGGGTGCTCGACGTCTACCGGGAAGTCTCCGGAGGCCGGCCCGCGGGCGCCCGCCCCCGGCACCCCGCGCCATGACGCCGATCTGTCTGGTTCTCAAGGCGCACGAGCCGTGGCGGATGCGCCGCTACAACTACTTCGACGTCGGGCGGCGCCACGACTACTTCGACTCGGAGGCGTCGCGGCGGCGGCTGCTGCGCTTCGACGAGATCTCTCTGCGGCCGGCGCTCGCAATGCTCCAGCGCTTGGTCGCGCGCGAGCCGCGCTTCGCGTTCGCCCTCGCTTTCTCCGGCCCGCTCCTCGAGCAGATCGAACGGGTCTCTCCGTCGCGGATCGCGGACCTGCGCCGCCTGGTCGAGTCGGGTCGCGTCGAACCGCTCTCGGCGACGTCGCATCGGCGACTCCCCTGGCCGATCTCGCCCGCGGAGCTCCTCCGTCAGGTGCGCGCCGATCGTGCGCTCGTCGCCCGGCGGCTGGGCGTCCTTCCGCGCGTCTTCGGAACGGAGCCGGTTGCCGACCTCGAGACGCTCGCGGGCGCGCTCGAGGGCGAGGGCTTCGCCGGCGTCTTCCTCGAAGCCTCCTCCGGCCTCCCGTCCGGCGACTCCCGCCGCCGTCTCTACCGCGCGACGGAGGTCCGCGCGCTGCCGGTTCTCGTGGACGAGGATCGACTGTCCGGCGACGTCGGCCGCCGTTTCTCCGACCGGAGATGGGCGTCCTGGCCCCTCTCGGCGGAGAAGTTCGACGGCTGGATTTCGGCGAGTCCCGGTGACATCCTCGGCCTCTTGATCGACGTCGGCGCTTTCGGCCTCGCGCACCGGCGCGAGAGCGGCATCTTCGAGTTCTTCGAGGAGTGGGTCTTGCTCGCGCTCGAAAGAGCGGAGCAGCAATTCCTCACGCCTTCGGAGGTCGTGGCGCAGCTGCCCGCGGCGGCGTCTTTGCCCCCGCGATCGGTCTCGGTGCCCGCCGTCAACGAGCTGCAGCAGGACGTCCTCTCCGAGCTCGCCGGCCTCGAGCCGCTGCTCGAGGCTGGCGATCCCGCAGCGGCCGAGGACTTTCGGCGGCTCGCGAGCCGCGACACCCTGTCCGCCATGGCGCTCCGCGCCGGCGGACCGGCGTCCTCCGGAGACGGCGCTTTCGCCTCGCCCTACGAGGCGTACATGTCGCTTCGCCATGCCTTGACGGACGTCGCGCGGCGCCTCGCGCGTCCCGCGGCCGATCGCTCGATCCTCGCGAGCGCGTCTCCCGCTTGACGGGTCGCCCCGTCGTCCTCCTCGTCTGCGACGGCTGGGGATGGGCGGCGCCGTCGGAAGGCAACGCCATCACGCGCGCCCGAAAACCCGTCTTCGACCGCTGGATCCGCGAAGAGCCCTGGACCTTGCTCGAGGCCTCGGGCGAGGCGGTCGGACTGCCCGCGGGCCTGATGGGAAACTCGGAGGTCGGTCACCTGAACCTCGGCGCCGGGCGGATGGTTCCTCAGGATCTTCTCCGCGTGGACCTCGCCATCCGAGATGGATCCTTCTTCGAGAATCCCGCCCTCGTGACGGCGGCGGCGCAGGCCCGCGAAGCGGGGGCGACGCTCCATCTGATGGGCCTCGTCTCGGACGGGGGGGTTCACTCGCACGAGCGTCATCTCGCCGCCCTGCTCGAGCTCGCGCGGCGGCAGCGGGTGACCCGCGTCCGCGTGCACGTCTTCACCGACGGCCGCGACACGCCTCCCCGCTCCGCGCTCGAGTACGTCGAGCGCCTCGAAGCCGAGCTCGCCCGGACGGGAGGTGCGGTCGCGACGGTCTCCGGCCGTTACTACGCGATGGATCGGGACGCGCGATGGGACCGGGTCGCGCGCGCGCACGAAGCGATCGTGTCGGGCCGGGGCCGCGCGGCGGGCAGCGCCGCGGAAGCCGTGACGTCCGCGTACGAGCGCGGCGAGAGTGACGAGTTCATCGTGCCGACGGTGGTGGAGAGCCCGGAGGGGCCCTCCGGAATGCGCGATGGAGACGCGGTGATCTTCTTCAACTTCCGGGCGGACCGCGCCCGCCAGCTGACGCGGGCGCTCACCGAGGAGGGGTTCTCGGAGTTCCCCCGCCCGGAAGCTCCCCGCATCCACTTCGTCGGCTTCACCGAATACAAGAAGGAGTTTCATCTGCCTGCCGCCTTTCCGCCGGTCCGGCTGGAACGCATCCTCGCGGAGGTCTGGTCCGAGCGCGGCGCGACGAATCTGCGGCTCGCGGAGACGGAGAAGTACGCGCACGTGACGTACTTCTTCAACGGCGGGGTGGAGCGCGCGTGGCCGGGCGAGGAGCGGCAACTCGTCCCCTCCTGGAAGGGAGCCACATACGACCTCCGTCCCGAGATGAGCGCCCGCGAAATCACGGATCGCCTGACCGAAGCGCTGGCCCGACCCGAACTCTCCGCGTACGTCGTGAACTACGCCAACGCCGACATGGTCGGCCACACCGGCAAGCTCCCCGAGACGATCCGCGCGATCGAGACGCTGGACGAGTGTTTCGCGCGCGTCGAGCGGTCCGTCCGAGACCGCGGAGCGAGCCTGATCATGACGGCCGACCACGGAAACGCCGAGAAGATGATCGACTCTGATACGGGACAGCCGCACACGGCGCACACGACGAACCCGGTTCCGTTCGTCCTCGTCAACGCGCCGGATCCCGTGCGGCTCTCGGAGGGCTCGCTCGCCGACGTCGCGCCGACGATCCTCGGTCTCCAGGGAGTTGCGACGCCGCCGGAGATGACCGGGCGGGACTTGCGGAGGACGTCGCGCTGATCGCGGATCCGGAACCCGGTGCTAGTATCCGCGCCATGCCGCTCTCCAAAGAGATCTATCTCCGCCGCCTCGACGCGATGCGGGCGCGACTCGCCTCGATCCCGGCCGACGCCCTCTACGCGACGCCGTCCTCGAACCTCTACTACCTGACCGGCATCGACTTTCACCGGAGCGAGCGTCTGACCGGCCTGCTCCTTCCCCGCGACGGCGAGGCCACGGTGATCTGCCCCGCCTTCGAGGAGGCGCGTCTCCGCGGCATGTCGGCGATCGATCGCGTCATGACGTGGGAAGAGACCGAAGACTCTTTCGCGAAAGCCGCCCCGCTCCTTCCCGGCGCGCGCGGGACCCTGGCGGTCGAACCGTCCACGGCGTACGACGACGTGGAGCGCCTCCTCGCGAAAGCGCCCGGGTGGAAGCCGGTCTCGGCGGCCTCGGTCTTCGGAGCCATGCGCATGGTCAAGACGCCCGAAGAGATCGCGGCGATGCGCCGGGCGATCTCGGTGGCGGTCGGCCGCTTCGCGAAGGCCTTCGCCCGGCTTGTGCCGGGCGCGGTCGAGTCGGAGATCTCCACGCTCTTCGGAGGCGACAACGTCGTCCAGTTCGGGCCGTCTTCCGCGTATCCGCACGGCGCCTCGAGCGCCCGCGCGCTCGCGCGCGACGAGGCGGTCCTGATCGACGCGTGGGATCGGCCGGAGGGCTACTACTACGACATCACGCGCTCCACGTTCTTCGGCAAGCCCACGGACGAGTATCGGAAGGTCTGGTCCGTCGTCCTCGAGGCTCAAGGCGCGGCCATCGAGAGAGCCGCGCCGGGGGTCCCATGCTTCGAGGTGGACGCCGCGGCACGGTGGGTCATCGAGAAGGCCGGTTACGGAAAGTACTTCACCCACCGCCTCGGACACGGCCTCGGAATCGACGTGCACGAGGCGCCGTACATGGTCGGGCACGACAGGACGATTCTCGAACCGGGGATGACGTTCACTTCCGAGCCCGGGATCTACCTGGCCGGCCGCTTCGGCGTTCGGATCGAGGACGACATCCTCGTGACCGAGAAGGGAGCGGAATCTCTTTCGCCGCGCGTCACTCGCCTCGAACCGATCGCGGCCTGAGGAGGAAGATTCGGTCGAGCGGGCAATCGGGCGATCGGTTCATCTCGATGACCCGATGACCCGATGACCCGGTGACCCGATGATTCGATCCTTCCTCCTCGCCTCGCTCCTCCTCGTCGCCACACCCGTTCCGGCCCAGCTTTCCTCCGCGGACCTCGAGGACGCCTCCGAGATCGCGCGCCGCTCCGCCGGCGCCGCCCTGCGCGGACAGACGCGCCTCCTCTTCGAGGTCCTCGACATCGACCCGATCCTGCAGACGCGGATCGGCGCAAAGATCTGGTCCCGACTGACCGAGCGGCAGCGCGAGCCTCTGCGAGCGGTCGTGCGCCGGACCTTCTCCGGTGCGCTGGCCCCCTCCCGATCGGGACCGGCCGAGGTCGCCTGGGCGTCGGCGCGCGAGCAGGCGGGACGGGCGCTCGTATTTCTCGGGGTTCGGACGGGCGGCCGCTGGGTCAAGACCGTCTGGATCCTCCGGCGCGGCGAGCCGGCAGGCTGGCGTCTCGAGGACGTCGTCCTCTCGGATCCCGGCGTGTCGCTCGCGGACCGCTCGAGACGGGCTCTCGGAACGAATCCCGTGCTCCCGAGGGAACGGCGGGAGCAGGCGCGTCAGGAGGCCTGGCCCCGGCTCGCGATCCTCGGTCTCATCGCGCTCGTGGTCCTGCTGACACGCCACCGTCTCACGCCGGAGAAGCGGACCCTGCTGTACCTGACCGCCGCGGCGCCCGCGACGCTCTTCGCCGTGGACGGGGCGCTCGCCGTCCGACGGGCGCTCGCCGAGCCGTACGCGGTCGCGGAAGGGCTCCCGTCGGCCCCATGGGACCGCTGGCTCCGCCTCGCGCGCGAGGCGGAACGCGAGGGAGAGGGCGACGGGCAGACGCGAAGCCTCTGGGACAACGCGGTCGCCGCGGGCGCTTCGCCCGCCGCGGTCGCCTACGAGCGTGGGCTCGCCGCCGCCGACCGCGGCGACGTCGCGACCGCGCGGCGCGAGTTCGCGG
>JBKPSZ010000040.1:0-16174 GCA_046735265.1 Acidobacteriota bacterium
GCGTACCGGTCGCTGACGGGAGGCCGTCTCGAGACAGCGCCGTACGTCGCGCTGCTCCAGGTAGTTGCGCAGGCTCGCCGCCGCTCCCGAGATGTCGGACACCTCGTGAAAGCGCCAGGTGTGCCGGCTCATCGCTCTTCACCCTCTCCCCCATGAGGAGAGGGCCGGGGTGAGGGGGCCTCTCCTCCGTCTCTCCCAGGCGGAGAGGGAGGGCGCGAGAGGGGTCTCTCGCGAATCAACCAGAGGAAGACGACGACCGCCGCCGCCGAGATCGCGAGGCTCGCCCAGTAGAGCGCGACGGAGAGGTCGGCCGGCACGGCGAGCGGAAGGGCTACCGTCCTCCGGCGGCCGAAGGCGATCCCGAGTCCTTCTCCTTCGAGGCGCGCGCGGCTTCCGGAGGAGACGGCGCCGGAGCGCTGCCGACCGGCGCCGTGCCGCCGTTGATGCCGATCGACCAGACGTAGTCGCGAAGCGCGCGCGTCACGAGATCGGGGCTCGCGAGGAAGGCCTTGACCTCCTCGTCGCTCCCCAGGATCCGGTCGAACTCCTCGCGGTCCTTCGCGAATGCCGGCGCGTCGAGCATGCCCGCGAGGGGCGAGATCCGGTGGCCGTCCTCTCCGAGCGGGAAATTCGTCGGCATGCGCGTCCCCGGCATCCACTCGTCCGGACGGCGGATCCAGTCGTTGATCCAGTCGTGGCGCAGTCGCGTCGACGCCATCTGCAGGTTCGGCGCGAGCGTCGCGCGGTCGATACCCGGCGCGTTCATCTCCTGTTCGTTGCGCGGATGACACTGCTTGCAGCGAAGCAGCTCGAAGACCTTGCGTCCCGCCGCCCAGCGCTTCGGATCGGTCATGAAGTCGGCGACGTCGAAGGGATAGCGCGCTCGGTCGAGCGTCGCGAAGTACCGCGTCAGGTCGTTCAACTCCTCCGTCGAAAGGCCGAAGCTCGGCATGTGCACTTCGAGCCAGGGCCGGATCTGACCGGTCCGCGGCGCCTTCAGGAACGCGAACAGCCAGTCGCTCTGCGTCTTGGCCCCTTCCCCCTGGATGATCGGCGGCGCGAGGGACGGGTCCGCCACGAGCGACCGGAAGGACCCGCCGAAACCCTCGATGACGTGGCACCCCTGACAGTTGTGGTTCTTGATGATCCGCCGTCCCCGCTCGATCGCCGCCTCGTCGGCGGAGAGCTCCTTGCGCGCCGCCGCCGACGCGTTCAGCTTCTGGAACCCCAGCACGGCCGTCGTGACGGCGTCGAGCTCGCGGGGCGAGAAGCGGAAAAGCGGCATCTTGAGCTTTTCTTCCCAGCCCCGCGCCCGGTCGCGGTCGAAGAGGCGGGTGTTGTCGAGCTTCGCCCGGAACCAGTCCTGCCGCGTGTGCTGGAGGTGCACGAAACCGAAGTCGAGGCGGTGGACGGCCTTGGATCCTTCCTCCGTCAGCTCGGTGCCAATCGGCTTCGCGTTCTCGAAGCCCGGGATCAGATGGCAGCCGAAGCAACCGTAGTGCGCGATCAGCTTCTCGCCCGCGTAGACCTCCTTGGCGTGCTGGTCCATCTTGGCGAGATCGGCCTTCGCGTCGAAGATGGTCTTGGTCGCCATCTCGAAGTAGAGCGCGATGCGCTCGAGGGTCGCGGGATCGGTCGCCGGCAGCGCTGTCTCGGCGAAGCCCGCGGGTGCCTTGAGCGTCGAGAGGTACTCGGTGATGTCGAGCGCCTCCTCGGGGCTCAGGCGCAGGTTCGGCATCTTCGTCTCCGGGTTCCAGGCTTTGGGATCGAGGATCCACTGATAGATCCAGTCGCGCGAGGCTTTGGATCCGACGCCGGAGAGGTTCGGCCCGAACTGGCGGTAGGTTCCGATCAGGTCCCGCTCCGCCGCCGGCTCGGCCTGGTGGCACCCGAAGCACCCGCGCGAAGCGAAGAGCTTCTCTCCGCGGGCCGCGTCGCCGTGCCCCGCCACGGCCGGCACCCCGGCCGGTTTCGACTTCTCGTAGAGGTACGCCACGATCGAGTTGACCATGACGTCGTTCTCGATCCGCCCCTCGGCGTTCATCCGCTGCTGGGCCGGGGTCGGTTTCTCCGGACCCGAGACGTTCACGAAGTTCTCGAGGTAGAAGAAGGAGGGCATCTTCGTGTCCGCCCGGAAGGCGGCGGGGTTCATGACCCAGCGCGTCGTCCAGTCGCGCGGGACCTTCGCCGCCACCTTCTCCAGGGACGGGCCGACTTTCGGCAGCCCCTGCTTCTCGAGCCCCTCGATGCGGTGGCACCCCCAGCAGCCCAGGGACTCGACCATCCGCATCGCCCCGTCGAGCCTCGGGGCGTCCGGGAAGTTGGTCTGGTCCGCGTGGCAGCGGTAGCAGCCGGCCTCCGTGTACTTGAGAGGGAGGACCGGGCTGTCGTTGAACTTGTCGAACTCCCAGCCGTACTTTTTCTCCCAGATCGCTTCCTGCCGGTGGCTGCCGGGCGAGTGGCCGGCCGACCAGAAGGAGCTCGCGCGGTCGCGGCCGCCGTGGCACGGCGTGCAGCCGAACGCGCCGTAGGGATGGGGCGACTCGCTGCCCACCATGAGACTCAGGTGCGGATGCGTCCGGAAGACCGGGTTCGTCGAGTCCTCGAAGCCCTTCCGTTCCGCCGCGACGTGGCAGGTCGCGCACCGGTCCACGCGCGGGATACGCATGAAGTTGACGTCGTTGAAGTGCTCGGGCAGCTGGACCTGCTGCACGCGCAGCGACGGGTTGATCATGTCCAGGATCGGCGAGTTGCGCAGACGGAAGAGCGCGTCCTGCTTGAGCCCCGCGTACTTCTGGCGCGCAAGCTTGAAGTCCGCCGACAGTTTCTCGATCGAGGAGCGGGCCTCGTCCTGGCGGGCGTGGATCTTCTGCACTTCCGCCTTCGCGGCGGACTCCTCGCGCTGGAGAGTCGCCAGGCGCAGGTTCGCCGCATCGAGCTCCGCGCGGATCTTGTCGAGCTCCTTCTTCGCGGACGGCGCCGACCTCGGCTTGTTGGCGAGTGCGTCCTCGTACTTGTAGAGAGCGGCGTCGAAGGAGGCCTTGGCGAACTTGGCCTGCTGGTCGGCGAGATAGATCTTCGGCGAGAGCTCCTCGAGCTTGCGATTCTGACGCGCGAGCTCCTTCGACTGGGCATCCGCCTGCCGGCGCGCCTCGCGCAGATCGGCCAGGAGTCGCGCGCGCTCGGCGCCGTACGCCTTCTCCCGGGCGGCCAGGGCCGCCTCGCGGGTCTTCCTGGCGTCGATCTTCATGAAGACGCGCTGGATCGTCTTCCAGGGTCGCGCGTAGTCCTCGACCACCATTCCGATGAAGATGACGGTCAGCACCGCGCCGGCCACGAAGAAGACGCGGTTCAGCTTCGAGATGTTGTAGTGGTGATCGATCGGCTCGGCGGGCGGCTTGCGGGGCATGGCGCTACGCGCAGGGGAAAGGCCAATGGCGAAGGGCGAAGAACCCGACTCGTCCCCGTCTTTCGCCTTTCGCCTTTCGCCCTTCGCCTCCGTTCATATGTTGAACGAGAACTCCGGTATGTTCACGATGTACTTCAAGTTGAAGATCCATCGCAGATACATCTTGATCGGGAGCGCGAGCATCGTCAGAACGAGCGTGACGCCGAGCAGGTAGCGCGCCATCCCCATCTTCTCGAAGAAGCCGCGCAGGAGCGTCTTCGAGAGCGCGAGCGGCAGGACCGCCAGGTAGAACCCGCAGATCGCGAGTCCCACGATTTCGCGCCAGAGCCAGAAGTTCGGCATCGGCCGCTTGAGCAGGCGGATCCAGATGATCTCCGACAGGTTGATGTTGTTCAGCGGAACGAGTTTGTTGATGTCCCAGAATTCGTAGGGTCCGAAGAAGTTCCAGTTGGGCCCGCGCAGGAAAGTCCCGAGCACGATCAACGTGCACCAGAGCACGATGAACCCGAGAAGGAAGAGGGTGATCTCCGACTTCCGCTCGCGGAACGTGAAGTAACCGTTCCCCTTCGGATTGGTGTCCATGTACGGGATCGCCATCAGGCCCACGATGATGAGCGACGGCAGAACGACGCCGGCGAGCCACGGGTCGAAGTACACGAGCATTTCCTGGAGGCCCAGGAAGTACCACGGCGCCTTCGCGGGGTTGGGCGAATCGGTCGGGTTGGCCGGCTCTTCGAGCGGCGCCTTCAGGAAGATCGACCAGATGATCATGACTGCCGTGACGAGCGTCAGGCAGATGAGCTCGACGTAGACGAGGTCGGGCCAGGAGAAGACTTTCTGCTGGGAGTCCTCCCCTTCGACCGTGGGAAGGCCCGCGGCCAGGCGCCGGTCGTTCTCGTAAGCCTGGTTCAACGCGTACCAGAAGAAGAAGCCGACGAGGAAGATCATCCCGACGATCGGCACGTTGTCCGGCAGGGTCGCGACCTTGTTGAAGTTCGGGTCGAGGTACGAGAGGCCGATTCCGCCGGCGACGAGAGCGAGGAGGGCCAGCCCGCCCTTCTTCGTCCAGAGCGGCCGCCAGCGGATCCCGGCGAGCAGCAGCACCAGCATCAGGGTGACGAGGTACTGCGGCGCCGAAATGAAGTTGATGAAGCCCTTGAGGAGATTGATCACGACGACGTCGCTAGACCGGCCCGGAGATCCCGCCGTCCTTCCGGACGCGCCAGAAGTGCACGGCCATGAGGAAGGCCGCCACGAGCGGGATTCCGACGCAGTGGAGCACGTAAAAGCGCAGAAGCGCGCCGGCGCCGACGAATCGGCCGCCCAGGAGCCCGAAGCGCGCGTCGTTGGTGGACGTGACCAGCGGGACGTCTCCGATCTTCAGCAGCCCGGTGCCCGGACCCTGGAGGCCGATCAGCGGAGTCGCCGACGCCATGTTCGATCCGACCGTGATGGCCCAGATCGCGAGCTGATCCCACGGGAGCAAGTAGCCGGTGAAGGAGAGGAGAAGCGTCAGCACGAGAAGGATGACGCCGATCACCCAGTTGAACTCCCGCGGCGGCTTGTAGGAGCCGGTCATGAAGACGCGAAACATGTGGATCCACACCGAGATCACCATCGCGTGCGCGCCCCACCGGTGCACCTCGCGCATGATCCCGAAAGGAACCTGCTCGCGCAGGTCGAGGATGTCCACGAAGGCGTACTCGACCGTCGGGCGGTAATAGAACATCAGGAGCAGTCCCGTGAACGTCAGCACCAGGAAGAGGAAGAACGTGATGCCCCCGGCGCACCACGTGTAGCGCATCTTGACTCCGGACTTGCGCGTCTTGACGGGGTGCAGGTGGAGCACGACGTTGCCGAGCATCGCCAGGACCCGCTTCCGGTTGGTGTCCGGGATCCCAACGCGAAAGATCGATTTCCAGAACTGACTCGTGACGATCGAGTGCTGTATCTGACGCCAGCGAGATTCCAATCGAGCCTCCGGTCAGGGCCGCGCGTTGCCGGGGTGGGTCACGTGAGCTTGACGAAGGCCTTCGGGTCGGACCACTGCCCGCGCTCGTAGAGATATCGGGTCGCCTTGTCCACGATGATCTGCCCGTCGTCGGGAGAGACCGTGATTTCGGCGCGCTCCAGCGGGCGGGGCGCCGGGCCCTCGAAGTTGATGCCCGAGACGTAATAGCCCGAGCCGTGGCAAGGGCACTTGAACTTGTTCTGGGCGGGGAGCCAGTTCGGCGTGCAGCCCAGGTGGACGCAGACCGCCACGAGCGCGTAGATCGAGTCGGTGTTGCGGACGATCCAGACGCCGAAGCGCTCCTTCCAGCGCTCGTCCACGCCGGGCGCGTAGGTGGAGGGGTCTCCCGCCTTGAACCGGGTCGGAGGCTCGAAGAGCACGTTCGGGAAGAGGAAACGGACCGTCGCGGTCAGGCCCGCGGCCGTGGCAGCGGCAAAGCCGACCCAGGCGAGCGCCATCCACTTCAAGGCGGACCGCCGCGTCACCCCGTCCGGGGCGACGTCGGCGTCCGTCGGCGGCTCGATCTGTCGCTCGGGAGTCGACATCCCTGGAAGACGGAGATTATCAAAACGATCCCGCGGCGCTCAAGCCGCGCGATCGCGCTTCAGGACGCGTGCGTTCCGATCGCTGCGACCGCTTCGCGGGCCGCGGCGCGCACGCGCAGATTGGGATCCTCGCGCGCGACCTTCTCGAGAAGCGGGACGCTCTCCCGGTCGCGGAGCATTCCCAGAGCCTTCGCGGCGCCGACCATAGCCGTCTCCGCCTGATCGGCGGAGAGCGTCGCCTGCCGCGCGAGCGCCTCCCGGTCGAGCATCGAACGCAGCACGGGGAGACCCGACGCGTTGCCGAGGGAGGCGAGCGCGATCGCCGCGTTCCAGCGCACGTCGGCGACCGGGTCGCCGAGCAGGACTTCCAGTCGCGGCGCCGCCGACCGGTCGTGGAGCTGCCCGAGAACGTAGGCCGCCATCTTGCGCATGCCGGCGTCTTCGGAGCTCGACGCCTCCGTCACCGCCGGCACGGCACGCCGGTCGCCCAGCCTTCCCAGGGCCCAGACCGCGTAGAGGCGCGTGTCGGCGTCCGGATCCTTCGTCGCGGTCAGCAGCGCCTCGACGGCCTCCGGCTCTCCGAGCTTGCCGAGCACGAGCGCCAGATAGCGCCGGACGGGCACGTCCTCCGCGCGTGTCGCGGAGAGCGACGTGAAGATCCGCAGGGTTTCGGCCGCCAGGGCGGTACGCTCCTCGGGCTCGAGGCGGGGCAGGGAACGGGAAAGCTCGAAGGCCGCCTGCCACCGCCGGCTCGCCGTCCCGCCGCGCACCTCCTGCAGGAAATCGGCGGGCGTGCGGCGCTCGAAAGTGATCCGCGAGAAGAGCCAGAAGACGCCGACCGCGGTCGCGACGACCAGCAGCGGCAGGAGGAAGAAGCGGATGACCGTCCCGCGTCCCGCTCCCCCGCTCTCTTCCGGCGCGGGCCCTTCCTCCGAGGGCCTCTCTTCGGTCACAGGATGGGAAGGTATCTCTTCGCCTGGGTGATCGGATTGGGAACGAAGATCGCGTCCTTCTCACAGACCGTCTCGCACAGACGGCAGGAGACGCAGGGACCCGCGTCCACTTCGGCGATCTTGTGGAAGGTTTCCTGAAGCGGATCGTCGATCAAGTAGATGCAGTCGAAGGGGCAGATGTCGATGCAGAACTCGCATCCGGTGCAGAGGTCGCGGTCCACGATGGCCTTCGGGATGTCGCGCGGCTTGACCTTCTCGACGAGCTCCCCCTTCTGGTCCTGGATGCAGGACACGGGGCAGTACCGGGCGCAGACCGAACAGTCGATGCACCGGTCGGCGTGGATGACGTATTTCTCGTTCTTGTCCCCCGTGATCGTGTGGGTCGGGCACTTGATCTCGCAGACACCACAGCCGATACACGTTTCGGTGATGAAATGAGGCATCTTCTCGCTATTGCGCCCGGCGGACGGGGCTTTTCCCTCCGCTCGGACTGAGAAAAAATATCACAGGCACCCGGCCGGGCCAGAACATTTCGCTCGCGCCTGCGTTGGGACCTTTTGCGGGAGAGGCTTATGAAGGAAATCCGGGCCATCGTGGCGGGGCTCGTGGTTCTGGTCGTGATCGCCATGGCGTGGGCGCTGTGGCAGCGCCCGGCGAAGGAGTTCCACAAGATCCGGGGCTACCGCGTCGAGATCCAGAAGGACGAAGGGGGCTCGCGCAAGAACGTGAGCTTCACGATCCCGATCGTGACCGTCGCGCGCCTCGCTTCGTTCATTCCGTTCGACATCGACGGCCGCTGGGACAAGGACTGGGCGGACGGCGAGGTCACCGGCAAGGACATTCTCGCCGCCGCGCGCGAAAGCGCGCCCGGCAAGCCCGGCGTGATCGAGCACAATGGCAACCGAATCGAAGTCATGGCCGACGGCTTCGTTCTCGACATCGCGGTCCGAGACGACTGGGGCAAGAGCGTCAAGATCCGCCTTCCCCGCGCGCTTGTCGAAGGGATCTCCGAGGGTCGGGGACTCTCCGTCAAGGAAGTCCTGAAGAAGCTCGACGAGCTCGGACCCGGCGACGTCGTGCACGTCCAGGACGGCGAGAACGAGGTCACGATCACGGCCGAAGCCAAATAGGAGTCGGCTCAACGGAAGATCGGTCGACCGGGTGGTCGGAGGCTGCCGATGACCCGATGATCCGGTCACCCGATGATTCGATTCTTCGGGCGTATGCTCGAAGCCGTGCCCAATCGCCTCGCCTCCGAGTCGAGCCCCTACCTTCTTCAGCACAAGGACAACCCGGTCGACTGGTACCCGTGGGGGTCGGAAGCGTTCTCGCGAGCCCGCGCGGAAGGCAAGCCCGTCTTTCTCTCGATCGGCTACTCGACGTGCCACTGGTGCCACGTGATGGAGCACGAGTCCTTCGAGAACGAGAGCCTCGCGAAAGCGCTGAACCGCGACTTCGTCGCGATCAAGGTGGACCGCGAGGAGCGTCCCGACGTGGACGACATCTACATGGCGGCGGTGCAGGCCATGACGGGGAGCGGCGGCTGGCCGCTCTCCCTCTTCCTGACGCCCGAAGGAAAGCCGTTCTACGGCGGGACCTATTTTCCTCCCGAGGATCGCTGGGGGCGTCCCGGATTCGCGACGGTGCTCACGTCGGTCGCTCGGGCCTGGAAGGAGCGGCCGGAGCAGATCGAGGAGTCCGCGGGGGAAATGCACCGGCATCTCGAGAGCCTGTCGCGGGGATTGCCGGAAGCGGAGGGGGTCGGCCCGGAGACCCTCGCCCGGGCCGCGCACGCGCTCGCCTCCGACTTCGACGGGGCGCACGGGGGCTTCGGCGGAGCGCCGAAATTCCCCCCTTCGATGCGCCTCGAACTCCTGCTGCGCTGGGGGCGCCGTTCGGGAGATCCCTCGGCGCGCGAAATGGTCGAGAAGACGCTCGAGGCCATGGCCGCCGGCGGAATGTACGACCAGATCGGAGGCGGATTTCATCGCTACAGCGTGGACGAGCGGTGGCTCGTCCCCCACTTCGAGAAGATGCTGTACGACAACGCGATGCTCGCGCGCCTCTATCTCCTCGCGGCGCGCGCGTACGGACGCGAGGACTTCCGCCGCGTCGCCCGCGAGACCCTCGACTACCTCATCCGGGAGATGACACCGCCCGGAGGCGGCTTCTTCGCGGCGCAGGACGCGGACTCGGGTGGACACGAGGGCACCTACTACGTCTGGAACCCGGAGTCGGTCCTCGAGGCCGTCGGCGCCTCGGCCGCTCCGATCGTCCGCGCGCGGTTCGGCGTCACGCCCCGCGGCAACTTCGAAGCGGGCGAGACCGTGCTTTCGGTGGTTCGGGGAGTCCCGGAGCTCGCGCGCGAGTTCGGCCGGAGCGAGGCGGAAGTCGAGGAGATCCTCTCGTCGGCCCGGCGGAAGATGTACGAGCTCCGAGCCCGAAGGGTCCCGCCCGGAACGGACGACAAGCTCCTGACGGACTGGACCGCGCTCGCGATCTCCGCCTTCGCGCTGGGCGCGCGGCTCTGCGCGGAGCCCCGCTACGAGCAGGCGGCGCGCGACGCCGCCTCCCGCATCCTCGGCGGCTGCCGCCGCGGCGGGGAGCTCCTCCATCGCGAGCGCAACGGGCGCTGCGACATTCCCGGGTTCTCGACCGACTACGCCTTTTCCGTCGAGGCGCTCCTCGACCTTTACGAGGCGACCTTCGACCCCCGCTATTTCCGCGAAGCGGCGGCGCTCCAGGAAGAGCTCGACCGCCGCTTCACCGACGCGCGCGGAGGGTACGCTCTCTCGACCGACGCTCATGACGGCCTGATCCTCCGCCCGCGCGAGCTCTACGACGGAGCGACGCCGTCCTCGAACTCCGTCTCCGCCTCGAACCTGCTGCGCCTGGCGTCGTTCACCGGAGAGGAGCGCTATCGGAAACGGGCCGACGAGCTCTTCACCGCCGCGTCCGGCTATCTCTCTCGCGCGCCGCTCGCTCTTCCGCGGATGCTCTGCGCCCTCGACTTCGCGACCGCCGCTCCCCGCGAAGTCGTCCTGGCCGGCGACCTCGGGAGCGCCGACTTCGAAGCGCTGCGCGCCGCGGTCGACCGGAGCCCGCAATTGAACCGTGTCCTCGCGCACGCGGACCGCGACGAGAGCCTGGCCGACTTGGTTCCGATTCTCGCGGGCCGGGGAGGCCCGAGCGGCGCAGCGCGCGCGTGGGTGTGTCGCGACTTCGCGTGCGGACTCCCGGTCTCCGACGCGGCCGAGCTCCAGACGGCGCTCGATGGCTGAGCCGAGCGGGAAGCTCCGGGCAGTCGGAGACGACGAGCCGCCGCCCCAACGGCGCCGGGGCCCCGGAATCGCGGTGCTCCTCGTCCTCTTCTACGCGCTCGCCTTCACCGCCGCCCTCTGGCTTCTCTGGACCTACACACGTCGCGAGCGCGGGCCCTCCCGGGCGCCGGAGCCCCGGGCCGCCGCGCCCCTGACCGACCGCAAGGCGATCGCCGCCGGCGAGGGAGTGAAGCCGTCGTCGCGCGCCGCGTATCGGCGGGAGCTCTCCCGCAATCGCTGCGACTGCGGGTGCGGCCGGACGCTGCAGGAGTGCCTGACCGTCGATCAGAAGTGCACGCGGAGCCCGGAGCTCGCGGAGCGGTTGCGGCAGGGACTCGATTGACGCGGAGACGGACCGGGCTCGTCTTCGACGAGGCGTTCCTGGAGCATCGCGCGCCCTACGAGCATCCGGAGAACCCCGGCCGGCTGACCGCCATCCGCGCGCGCCTCGAAGAGAAGGGTCTCTTCACGGCCTGCGAGCGCGTGCCGGCCCGGGAAGCGAGCGACGACGAGCTCCTCGCCATCCACGATGCGGCGCTCCTCGCGACCGTCGCGGCCACGGCACGGCTCGAATTCGTCCAGCTCGATCCCGACACGTACACCTGCGCCGCCTCCGCGCACGCGGCGAGGATGGCGGCCGGCGGCCTCGTGGATCTCGCGATTCGAGTGGGCTCCGGCGAGCTCGCCAACGGAATCGCTCTCGTCCGTCCGCCCGGACATCACGCCGAGGCCGACCGCGCGATGGGGTTCTGCCTCTTCAACAACGTCGCGGTCGCCGCCGCCGCGGCCGGCCGAGCCGGGGCGCGACGCGTCCTGATCGTGGACTGGGACCTTCACCACGGCAACGGCACGCAGCATTCGTTCTGGGACGAGGCCGACGTCCTCTACTTCTCGACGCATCAGTACCCCTTCTACCCGGGGACCGGCTCGATCGAGGAGCTGGGCGGCCCTCGCGCGCTGGGACGAACGGTGAACGTGCCGTTCCCGGCCGGCTGCGGGGACGCGGAGTACCTGGCCGCGTTCGAGCGGGTGCTCCTGCCGCTCGCGCGCCGATTCGACCCCGACCTGGTCCTCGTCTCCTGCGGATTCGACGCCGCGGACGGAGATCCCCTGGGGTCGATGCGCATCTCGCCGAGCGGCTACGCCGCGATGACGCGGCGGCTCGCGGGACTGGCCGGGGGCCGGCTCGTGCTCGCCCTCGAAGGGGGTTACAACTTCTCGGCGATCGCAAGATCCGCCGAGGCCTGCCTGCGAGTCCTGCTCGACGAGGACGCCGACGAACCCGTGCCGGGCGAGCCGTCGGCGGCGGCGGTCCGCATTCTCGACGCCGTGCGCCGGGCTCAGGGGCCTCACTGGGCCAGAGTCGAGGGCTTCGCCCCGGCGTCCGGTCGCGAAAGGGAGAACCGATGAAACGCGCTTCGCCTCGCCGGCTCCTCGCGGCCGTCTCGATGCTGTGTGCCCTTGGAGCAGCGGCGCCCTCGCCGGCGCCGCGCCGAACGACCGCTCGCGACTTCCGCGCGCTCATGGAGAAGCTCGCCGCCGGCTGGACCGAGGGAGACGCTCGCCGGGCGGCCGACTGTTTCACCGAGGACGCGCTGTACACCGAGCCTCCCGACAAGCAGATCTACCGGGGACGGAAGGAGCTCTTTCGTTTCTTCGGAGGGACCGCCGGTCGGCGGCAGAAAATGACGATGACCTGGCACCACCTCTTCTTCGACGAAGAGCGGCAGATCGGCTGCGGAGAGTTCACCTTCGAGTTCGGCAGCAAGTCGCACGGCGTCGCCGTCGTGCGCATCGCGGACGGCCGGATCCGCAACTGGCGCGAGTACTGGTACGAGTCGGACCTCGACTGGGAGCGCTTCGTCGGCGAAAACCGCTTCTGACCCCGACTCGCTCCGGAGGGCCCGGCCCCCCCGTTCACGGTCGGTTCACGAGCCATCCGGCAGGATCGAGGCGCCATGCCCCGATCGCCTCGAGCCTGGCGGCGAGCGGTCCTCGTCGGCCTGATCCTCCTGCCGTCCTACGCGGCCGTGGCCTACGTGGTCGCTCCCGCCGCCTGGGCGCGCTACGAGCGGAGGCGGCCGGTCCGGGGCGCGGCGGGCATCACCTACACCGCGGAGCGGATTCCGGCCGACCCGCTGAACGTCGCCCTCGTCGGGAAGCGCGCGGAGCTCGCCCGGGCGATGGAGGAGGCGGGCTGGGCCGAGACCGACCGGATCTGCCTGCGCTCGGGGCTCCGCGTGGCCGGCAGCATCATGTTCCACCGGCCCTACGCGCGGGCTCCCGTCAGCACGCACTACCTCTGGGAGCGGCCCCAGGATCTCGCCTTCGAGCGGATCGTCGACGGCAGCCCCCGTCGCCGCCACCACGTCCGCTTCTGGCGCGCCCGCGGCCCGGCGGGCGCCGGGGAAGTCTGGATCGGAGCGGCTTCCTACGACCGCACGCTCGGCTTCTCCCGCTACACGGGAGAGCTGATGCACCACATCGACTCGGAGGTGGACGAAGAGCGGCGAACGCTCTTCGAGGACCTGTCGCGGGCGTTTCGGCTCGCGAAGATCGAGCGCGTGCCCGAATTCCGACCGGCGGGCGCCGGGGTCAACGGAGGAGGAGACGCCTATCGGACCGACGGGGCTCTCTGGATCGGCTACCTCTCGCCGGTCGAGCTCAGTCGTCCAGCCGCGTCGCGTTCTCGATGAGGTCCGTCAGGTCGTAGGAACCGTAGGTCAATCGCGACGCCGGCCTGTCCGAAGCCGGCGCTGTGCGGTACGCGTCGAGACGCTCTTTGCCGGAGAGCGGAACTCCAGCACCGTGTCGCCGAGAACGAATTCGTCGCCGTCCTCGAGTCGAGCGGAGCCCTTCAGGATACGGCCGCGGAAAAAAGTGCCGTTCTTGCTGCCCAAATCCCGAAGCGTGCCGCTACCGTCCGCCTCGACGCGCAGCAGGGCGTGCCGCCGCGAGACGCGGTCGTCGTCCTCCAGAGAGAGAACCGCCTCGGGTCCCCTGCCGAGCACGTTGTCACCGGTCGCGAGATCGCAGCGGCGGCCTGCCCACAGAATCCGGCAGCCCGAGGCGCCTCTTGCGGGTGTCTCGGGCTCGCCCGTCGCCTCTCCCGAAAAAGCGTAGCCGAATACGGGGACGGTTCGGATCAGGCGGGCGGAAAGGCTCCCGTCCCCGATCGCGGCGCGGACCTCGGCGACGAGGGAGTTGAGCGTCGTGTCGGCTACGTAGGTGTCGGGCCACAGGAGCCGATGCAGCTGTCGGCGTGACACGGCCTTCGGCCGGCGCTCCAACAGGACCTCCAGGAGCTGGAAGGCCTTGGGAGACAGGTGAACCCGAACTCCGGAGCGCGTCAGCTCCCGCGTCTCCGAGTCGAAATCGCAATGCCCGAACCGCAGGCGCAGGGTCCGTCTCCTGGCTCAAGAAACCATAGAATTGCCACAATTTTCCAACGACTTCGCAACACCGACAACGTCAGACTCGGTTTGGGAGGTTCGTCATGGGGTGGAGAGCTCGCTTCCGGGCCTCTTTCTCGCCGGGCCTGCGGGCGTTCGCGTTTCTGGCCGTCTGGCTCCTTCTTCCCTCTCCGGCTTCCGGCCAGGGCTGACAACCGTTTCGCTTCATGGAGCCCAGTTTGGGTCTCCAAAACCAGCCCGCTCTTCCGGCGCATTTCTGGCAGGCGCAGATCTCCTACCAGTACGGGAGTACCAACCAGTTCTACGTCGGGAGTGAGCGCAACGACGCCGCCGGTCCCTTCGGCGTGCCTCCCCACCGACAGACGAACATTCTGCTTCTCGACGTCCTGTACGGCGTCACGAATCGGATGGCCGCAAACGTGACGGTTCCGTTCGTGTGGAGCTCGGGCGGAGTCGAGCAGGGCACCGCCGCATCTCACCAATTCGTCGAGACGAGCTCCTCGGGTGTCGGAGACATCGCGCTCGAAATGGACTACTGGCTGTCGAATCCGGAGAAACCGGGCAATTGGAACGCATCCGTCGGTTTCGGCTTCAAGGCGCCCACGGGCTCGGATTCCGTGACGGCGATCAACTACAACCGCAACCCGCCGCAGGAAACGCCCGTCGACGAGGCCTTTCAACTGGGCAGCGGAGGCTGGCACATGCTCTTCCGGGCGCAGGGCACCCTCCGGGTTTCCGGTCCCTTCTTCGGCTACGCATCCGGCTTCTACGGCCTGAGCCTGAACGCGCGGTCGGACGTGATCCAGGGCGGAACTCTTCGAGCCGTTCCGGACGTCTACTCGGGTCGACTGGGCGGCGCCTATCTGCTGCCGTTTCTCGACGGGTTTGTTTTCACCGCCGGCGGCCGTGTGAACGGGATCACGGTCCGAGACGTCATCGGCGGCGGAGACCTCTACTTCCGAAGGCCCGGCTACGAGGTTTACGTCGAACCAGGCCTGACCTGGACTCGCGGCGTGAACAGCGCCACCGTCAGTGTTCCGATCCGCGTCTACCAGAACAAGCTCGACAGCCTTCTGGACGCTTCGGAAAAAAGACATACCGGAGCCGACTTCGCG
This sequence comes from Acidobacteriota bacterium, assembly GCA_046735265.1. GTDB lineage: Bacteria > Acidobacteriota > Thermoanaerobaculia > UBA5066 > Gp7-AA6 > DATBFU01. The sequence goes on from JBKPSZ010000040.1 coordinate 14,767, forward strand.
CCTTATCTGGTGATTGCGAGCTTCGCCCGTCGGTTCTAGCGGGCAACGCGCGCCGTCTCGCGCGCTGGCGGCGGCATCGGCGATGGCCTAGGATTCCGTCAGCGCTCCCGTGGACATCTCTCCGGGTACACGGCTCGGCCCGTACGAAGTGATCGGCCCGCTCGGGGCGGGCGGGATGGGAGAGGTGTACCGGGCGCGAGACCCGCGTCTCTCGCGCGACGTCGCGATCAAGGTCCTGCCGGCCGGCGTCGCCTCGGATCCGGAGCGCCTGAAGCGCTTCGAGCGGGAGGCCCGTTCGGCCTCCTCGCTCAACCATCCCAACATCGTGACGATCTACGACATCGGCTCGGCCGATGCCGTCGCATACATCGCCATGGAGCTCGTCGGCGGGGAGTCGCTGCGGGCGCATCTCGAAAGCCGGTCCCTGCCGGTCAAGGAGATTCTCCGGATCGGAACGCAGATCGCCGAAGGTCTTTCCCGCGCGCACGCCTCGGGGATCGTCCACCGGGACCTGAAGCCGGAGAACGTGATGGTCGCCGAGGACGGCCACGTCAAGATCCTCGACTTCGGGCTCGCGAAGCTGACTGAGCCGGAGGGCTCGAGCGCCGCCACGGCGGCTTCCACGGTCTCTGGACGAACCCAGGAAGGGATCATCCTGGGAACGGTCGGTTACATGTCTCCCGAGCAGGCGGCCGGCCGTGCGCTCGACTACCGCTCGGATCAGTTCTCCCTCGGGTCGATTCTCTATGAGATGTCGACCGGCCGGCGCGCGTTCCAGCGCGCTTCGACGCCGCAGACGCTGGCAGCGATCATCCAGGAAGAGCCGGAACCCATCGCTAGCCTGAATCCCCGGATCCCGGCACCGTTGCGCTGGATCGTGGAACGATGCCTCGCCAAGGAGGTCCGCGGCCGTTATGCCTCGACCGAGGACCTCGCGCACGAACTGGCGACCATCCGAGACCATCTCTCCGAGGCGACGAGCGGAGCAGGCATCTTGCCCCCGGAGCCGTCGCCCACAAGGCGTCGGGCCCTCTGGGCGGCGGTGGCGACAGCGATCGGGATTCTCCTGGCCGCCGGCGTCACGTTGTGGCGCCTGCAGCAGCGCGACTTCTTCTGGAAGAACCCGCTCGCGGGCGCCCGCTTCATCCGTTTTACCGACTGGGAAGGCTCGGAGACCGACGCGTCCGTCTCCCCCGACGGCAAGTTCGTCGCCTTTCGCTCCGATCGCGCGGGATCCATCGACGTCTGGGTCGGCCAGGTCGGCGGCGGTGCGTTCCTGAATCTCACCAACGGGAAGGGTGCCAACCCGGTCAACGCCGGAACCACTCGGAGCATCGGGTTCTCGGGCGACGGAGCTCAGGTCTGGATCCAGGAACCGCTCAAGGGAGGTCTGCCGGGATCGACCCAG
>JBKPSZ010000041.1:0-7477 GCA_046735265.1 Acidobacteriota bacterium
CAGACTCGAGCGAACGGTGAATTTCCTCGGCCTCGTCCGCAACAAGAGCGGGATCCGAGTTCACGCCCTCGCCGAGTTCCTTGCAGATCGCCAACAGAACATCTGCGTCCCACAGACAGATCTCACGAAGCGAGTCCGATCGGTCCTCGTCAACAAGTCGCAGGTATTCCCTGGACAGCTCGTTGACCTCAGAGGGCGTACGGACGAGCGCCGCCCGCCGCTCGGGGAATTGAAGAATTCGCGCCGACTCAGGCATCAGGGTGCTTTCGGAACGAGATCAGATCAAGGCTTCGGCTGAAGTCACGAGCGACATCGGCAGGTTCTCTATCAAGAAGCTCTCGGAGTCGTTCGTCTGTCTCGCGAACGCCTGTACCGATCACGTACTTTTGGTACTCCCTCGCGAACTGACAGCAGGCCACCAAAAGAAACGGTCTGGACTGTTGAGGGGAACGGCTCCCAGGCCGCGTGCAAAACCGGGCGAACCAAATGTAGAGGTCCTTCTCCAACTCCGTCGCCTCCGAGTCGTGAAGGCCGTAATGGGCGACGAGGGCAATATGAATAAGACCAAGCGTCTCGCGAAAGACATCGCGGACCTGGTTCTCAAGGGGGTTCGGCCTGTGGCCCGAAGCCAGCTCGTCCGAGATTTCCATTGTGCGTTCCTTTTGACCTGGAGATAGCTTAGACCTGACCTGAAGGACAGTCAACCCCCGATCCTAACCACTTGCGCAGTTAGGTAAGGGGTTTATTTTCAGACGTTTACGGTTGGCAGCCTACCCTAAGCTGGGATAGGCCCGTGGGCTCTTTCCAAGGCAATTCCTTTCGCCAACGGCCCGGGCCCCATGCCCGGGGCCAAAAGGGCTCCGACCGATTCGGTCTTCGCCCAGGAATGAGCGCAGCCAAAGGCCCCGATCACACCTCGACGAAGGCGTCCGGATCGGCTGGCGGCCTAGAAGAACCGCCGATTCTTTTTAAGGGGTCCCACCTTTAAGCGAATCTTCGAAACAGGAATATTCGATCACAAATCTGGACACCGGGTGTCAAGTTTTTTTTTCGGGCGGCCACCTCCTTCCCTACCCCTGCCGGACGAGGGCCCGCAGGATCCGGTCCTGGTACCGGTGCCCGTTGGTGTCCCAGACGCCCGGGCCGTTCAGCAGGATGGCGAAAACGTAGGTTTTTCCGGACTCCGCGGTGGCATAGCCGGCCAGGGTCGAGACCCCGCGCAGGCTCCCGGTCTTGGCCAGGATCCGGCCCCGCATGGATGCCTCCCGGAGGCGGTGCCGCAGGGTCCCGTCCGGGTCGCCCGAGAGCGCCAGGGTCGCCTTCCACTGCCCCCCGAAGGGATGGCCGTTCATCGCCCGGAGGAACGCCACGACGTCCTCGGAGGCGACCCGGTTCTGAGGCGACAGGCCGGACCCGTCGTGGATGTCGTATCGGACGGCTTCGAGGCCAATGGCGGTGAGAAACTCCTTCTCCGCGGCCACCGCGTTGTTCCAGTTGCCGAGGCCGAATTTCTCCGCCGCCACGGTCTTGAAGATCTGCTCGGCGTAGAAGCCCTGGCTCCTCTTGTTCGTCACCGCCAGGGTCGGGAGGAGGCCGGACTCGGTGTCGGCGACGAGCGTGAAGGCGTTGTCCGGCTTCGTCGGCTCGAGCACGACGTTGCCGAGGAGCTCGATCCCCGCGCTCTGGAGGCGCTTGCGCAGCGCCGAACCGAAGAAGGCGGGAGGATCGTCGATCGCGATGGGAGTCGACCACCACAATCCGCGCGACGGGACGCTGCCCGAAACCATCACGTCGCCCGACCCGAAGGACCGGCGGACGTCCAGTCGCGCGCTTCCGCGGCTCACCGTCTTCGCCCAGGACACCGGCCGAACGACCTCCGAGTCGGGCTCGATCGAGACGACCGCGGGCCGTCCCGGCTTCGCTCCCGGCCGGATCGCCACGACGACGACGTTGTCGTTGAAGGAAAGGGCCGAAATCGGGGCCTGGTACCAGCGCGCTTCCTGCCCTTCGGGCCACTCCGGATGGCGGCCGACCGAGTCGAAAAACGACGTGTTCAGCACGAGGTTCCCGGAGATGCGACGGACCCCTGCGCGCGCGAGACCCTCGGCCCACTTGTCGAACACGGCGTTGTAGTCGTCCTCGTAGAAGCGCCCGGAAATGTTCGGATCGCCTCCGCCGATGACGAGAAGCGACCCGACGAGGAGGCCGTCGGGCTGGACGTCGCCACGGCGCCAGAACGTCGTCTTGAACTTGTAGTCCGGGCCGAGGAAATGAATCGCCGTGGCGGTCGAAAAGAGCTTTGTGACCGAGGCGATCGTCTCGGGCGACTTCGCGTTGCGCTGGAAGACGGGCAGGCCCGTCTCCAAATCTGCGATCATGATCGAGATGCCCTCTTCGCGCGCCGGCGGGCGCCTCGATGCGTTGGTGAGCGCCCACTCGAGCGTGTTCGCGGGCGCGCTGATCGTCCGGCGCTTGGAGAGGCTCGAGCTCTTTCCGGCGCCGCCCGCCGCCGGAGCCGGGGACTTGGAAGGAGTGGGCGCGGTCTTGTTCGAGGAGCCGAACGAGCGGCCGGGGATCAGGAAGAGCGCAAGGATTCCGAGGACCGCAAAGCGGCGGCCGCGCATCCGGCAGTTCTCCACCCAAAAATTATAATCGAGGCTTCGTGAGATTCGACGAGGAAGCGAAGCTCTTCGAGGTCTCGGTCCGCGAGCTCGCCGAGGAGGAGGGGTTCCGGCGCGTCGGCTTCGACCGGGGCGACGGCTGGCGGCGGCTCGGCCTGGGCACCCAGGTCCATTCGCGGGTCCTGGCGCTTCGCTGCGACACCCATTCCGCGTACCGGGCCGAGGTCCACCTCCAGGCCCGGATCCCGGTCGAGGACTGGACGGCGGTCCTGACTGGCCGGCTCGACGGGTGCCTCGAGCGGCAGGAAGGGTACTGGCTGATCGAGGAGTTCAAGTCCGCCAACCTCTCGGTGGACGGAATCCGCCCCTCCGGCTACGGCTTCGAACGGGACCGCCGACAGCTCGAGGGCTACTGCTACCTGTGGAAACGCCTCGGCCACCCGCAAGTCTCGGGGGCGCTCGTTTACGTGGACATCGAGACGGGGGAAGAGGTCTCGATCGACGTGCCTTATGACGACGACGCCTCCCGCGCAGTCGAAGGTCGGCTCGCGAGGCTGCTCGGGATCTGGCGGGCGGAGGCGAAGACCCGTGACCGGAAGGACCGGGCGGCGGACCGCCTCCCCTTCCCGCACACGGCGCCGAGGCCGATTCAGCGGGAGATCATCGACGCCGTCGCGACCGCGGTGCGCCAGGGGGAGAACCTCCTCGCCGAAGCGCCGACCGGTTCGGGAAAGACTGCCGCGGCCTTGCATCCGGCTCTCGCGGAGGGGCTCCGGAGCGGCCGGCAGGTCGTCTTCCTGACGTCCAAGACGCTGCAGCAGAAGATGGCTGTTTCCTCTCTCGTCGCGATGAACGAGCGGGCGTTCACGACGCTCCAGGTGCGCGCGAAGGAGCGGATGTGCGCGAACGACCGGATCCTCTGCCACGAGGACTTCTGCCGCTTTGCGCGGAGCTACCCGGAGAAGATGGCCCGGTCGAACATCCTCGGCCGGCTGCGCGAGTCCTATCCGCATATGGACCCCGACACCGTCTTCGAGGAGGCGCGCCGCGAGGAAGTCTGTCCCTTCGAGGTGCAGCTCGAGCTCGCGCAGCGGGCCGACGCGATCGTGGCGGACTACAACTACGTCTTCGAGCCGGGCGTCGCGCTGCGGCATCTGACCGGGGAGGGTCTGCGAAAGGCCATCCTCATCGTGGACGAGGCGCACAACCTGCCGGACCGCGCGCGTCAGATCTTCTCGCCCGAGCTTCTCGAAGAGCACCTGCGCGCCCTCGCGAATCGCCTGGCGCTGCAGCCGGGTGACCTCTTCGCGGACCTCTCGTTCTCCGTCGAAGAGCTCATCGCTCTCCTCGAACGCGCCGCGGAGACTCTGCCCGAAGGCGAAGCGATCGCCGAGACGGAGCCGCCGCTCGAGGAGTTCCAAGTTCTCCGAGCCGAGTGGGAGCCGAAGTTCGCCCGGTACCTCGCGTGGAAGCGCGAGACGCGCCTCGCGCTCGTGGACGACCCGGTGCTCGACGTCCACTACGGGATGCAGCGCTTCGGCGCCGTCCTCTCTCTCTACGGGCCGGACTTCACGTGCGTCGTCGAGCGCCAGGCGGCGGGAATCCGGCTCGCGATCGTCTGCCTCGACCCGGCCCGGGCGCTCGCTCCGATCTTCCGCGAAGCCGCCGCGTCGGTTCTCATGTCGGCGACGCTGACGCCTCCGGAAGCGATCCGCCGGGTGCTCGGCCTCGAGCCGGATAAGACCTCGGACCTCTCTCTTCCCCCGCCGTTTCCTCCCGAGAATCGCAAAGTGATGATCCTGCCCCAGGTGCGGACCACGTTCGCCGCCCGCGACCGCAACTACGACCGCATCGCGCGGCTCGTCGCCGATATGTCGGCCGCGCACTCGGGCAACGACCTCGTCCTCTTCCCGTCGTACCGCTTTCTCTCCGAGGTCGCGGCCCGGATGCCGCCGACACCGGCGAGGCTCCTGGTCCAACGCCCGGACCTCTCCGACTTCGAGCGGCAGCAGATCCTCGCGACACTCTCCTCACCGCCGGAGCACGGTGTTCTTCTCTTCGCGGTCTCGGGCGGGATGTACGCCGAAGGGGTCGACTACCCGGGAGAGCTTCTCTCGGGAGTCTTCGTCGTCTCTCCCGCTCTGCCTCAGGTCTCGTTCGAGCGCGAGCTCCTCCGGCGTTACTTCGACGAGAAGGAGGAGGCGGGCTTCGACTACGCGTACCTGCAGCCCGGCATGACTCGCGTCGTGCAGGCCGCCGGCCGTCTCATCCGGAGCGAGACGGACCGCGGCGTGATCGCGCTGATCTGCCGGCGCTTCGTCGAAGAGCCGTACGCGTCGCGCCTCCCGCGCGACTGGTACGGCGAAACGCCGATGGAGCTCGTGACGAACCGGCCGGCCGAGGAGATCCGGGAGTTCTTCGAGGGTTACGGCGCGGCGGGGCGATAGAAGGAGCGCGAAGAAGGCTCGTTCCCTCGGGGGCCACAAGTCCCTCGCCGCGTCGCCAGGAGGGTTGTCGTGGGGATTCCGGAAAACAAGGCAGTGGCGCGCAATTTTTACGAGGCCGCAAACCGCGGTGACATGGACGGCTGCCTCGGTCAGCTAGCGGACGACGTCGAGCGGACGAACATGGGCTCGACGAAGTACTCGGGCCGCTATGTCGGCAAGACCGATGTCGTCGAAAAACTCGTCGGGCCGGTCTTCGGCCTCCTCAAGGCGGGGATTCTGTCGACGATCGACAACATGGTCGCGGAAGGCGACTACGTCGTCGTCCAGGTGCGGGGCGAGGCGGAGACGAAGGACGGGCGACCGTACAACAACTCCTACTGCCATGTCTTCAAAATGCGCGAGGGAAAGATCCGAGAGGTCACCGAGTACTTCGACACGGAACTGACGACAAAGATTCTCGGTTAGCGTGGCCCGACGGAGGGAGGAGACGAATTGCCCAACCCATACAAGAGCCTGAAATACCCGCGTCTGACCGTCGATTCCTTCGTGGTCGACCCCAAGGGGCGGCTCCTCCTCGTCCAGCGCGGACGTCCCCCCTTCCAGGGGCGCTGGGGACTGCCGGGAGGCTTCTGCGAGTGGAAGGAGACGACCGAAGAGTGTTGCGCGCGGGAGACCCTCGAGGAGACTGGGCTTCGCGTTCGTGTCGGAAAGCTCCTCGGCGTCTATTCCAGACCGGACCGCGATCCGCGCGGTCACAACGTCACGGTTCTCTACGAAGCCCGCCGGATCGGAGGCCGGGTAAAGGGGGGCGACGACGCGGCGGAGGCCCGGTGGTTCGCGCCGAGAGAGCTCGCGCGGATCCGGTTCGCCTTCGACCACGGAAAGATCGTCAGGGAGCAGCTGGCTCGACGGCGGGCGACGGGTCGAGCTTCGCGCGCGCGGCGCGGCGCCGCTCGAGGATCAGCATCTCCCGGGCGGCGTCGAACTTCTCCTTGTGTTTCTCGATGATGCGGACGACTTCGTCGAGCGAGGTCGCGAGGTGGACGAGCTCGAGGTCTTCGGGGTTCACGAGGCGCCGCGTCACCATCTGCTGACGCATCCACTCGACCAGACCGGACCACATCTCGCCGACGAGCACCACCGGGCGTTCGGTCATGAAGCCGACCTGAAGGAGCTGCCAGACCATCAAAAGCTCCAGGGCCGTGCCGATGCCTCCCGGAAAAATCACGAACGCCTGCGACATGCGGACGAAGTGATGGAGGCGCGAGAAGAACGTCCGGTGCGCGGTGACGCTGTCGAGGTACGGGTTCGCTTTCTCGTAGGGGATGGCGATGGTCAGCCCGTAGGAGCGCGTCTTTCGGACGCCGCGCGATGAGGCCGCGCCTTCGTTGGCCGCTTCCATCAGTCCCGGGCCGCCGCCCGTCACGATGTCGCAGTTCAACTCGGTCAGCCGCGAGGCGAGCTGCCGGACCTCGTCGTACTCGCGGTCGGTCGCCACCAGACGCGCGCTGCCGAAAACCGCCACCCGGTAGAAATGGAGCTCGGCCGGGTTCAAAGCCTCCAGCTCCTCGATCGTGTCCCAGAGGCGCACGATCGTGCGGTCGATGATTCTTCCGACATCCGGCTCGCGCCGGATCTTCTTGCTTTCCCTCATCGGCGGAACTCCCGAGGGGGGCCCGTCCGGCCCGCCCAGTCGCGTGTTGCTCGAGAAGCTTACTCCGGGGTTCGGAGGATCGCGGAGAAGGCCTTGGTCAGCAGCCCTTCGCCCGTAACGGCCCAGATCGTGTAGCGATAGTACGTCGCCGGACGCGTGTCGGCGTCGAGATAAGCGTAGCGGAAGGATTCGGCGGAGTCGCTCGACGCGGGAACGATCTCCGGCCCGATTCGGACGATGCGGCCATCCGGCTGGACCTCCTCGCGAAAGAGCACCCAGCCCGTCAAGTCTTCGTGCGAAATCGTCGTCCACCAGACGCGGACGCCTTCCGGAGCCGACGCGGCGTGAGGCTGAAGACCGGCGAACGGATACGCCGCCGCCGTCTGGAAGAACACCGGAGATGAAGGTCCGGGCGTCGCCGATCCGGCCAGGACCCAATCAACCCGCGCCACGCCGGAGAGACCAAAGGCGTGCGATGAACCGGGCTCGAGCAGGACGACGTCCGGCGGAAGCTCCGCATCGCGGTACCGCACGACGGCCGCCGCGCGCGCCGCGCCCGCGGGCCACGAGAACTTGAGCGGTCCGGCCCCTTCCGACGGCAGGTAGGTCCGGTGCAAAAGGGTCCAGGCTTCCGGTGCGCCCGCCTCGAGCGCGCCCGCTTCCAGATCCCACCGTCCGATGGCCGACGGCCCCGGATCGGTCTCGACCGACGCATAGAGCCGCGCCGCGAAACGCACGAGCAGCGTGTCTTCGGC
>JBKPSZ010000042.1:0-11089 GCA_046735265.1 Acidobacteriota bacterium
CCTCAGACGGTCACGGCGGATTTCCACGTGCGGTTGAAGCGGCCCACGCCGATGGGGGTTCCCCTGCATCTGACGGCCCGGGTCGTCGAGTCTTCCCAGGACCGCGCGGTCGTCGAGGCTTCGATCGAGGCGCAGGGAAAGACCACGGCGACCTGTCGCGGAATATTCGTGGCCGTCCGGGAAGGCCACCCCGCCTTCGGACGGTGGTAGCGCCCGCCCGCCGGGTTAGACTCTGCACTCGCGCTCCGGACCCCGCGGGTCGCGGTCCGGGCGCTCGCGATACGGGAGAAAGGAGAAGGTGATGGCGGAACATCTCCACGGGTATCCCCGGTGCGAGACCCCGGCCGGTCAGCCGTGCGGCAGCTCCGACCTGCATTGGGAAGAGTGCAAGAGCCACGGGGCGATGCGGTCGTGCGAGGCGAGCGTCGTGGACGGCATTCCGACGGGGCAGTATCGCTGCCTGCACGACGAGCTCGCGAAACCGGCCGCGGCCGCGAAGAAGAAGACGACGGCAAAGAGCCGGAAGCCGAAGAAAGCCGCGCGGAAGCCGAAAGCGAAGGCGAAGAAGGCGGCCCGCCGTCCGGCGAAGAAGGCCCGGCCCGCCGCGCGCAAAGCGAGCCGCGGAAAGAAGGCGAAGAAGGGCGGCTCGCGCAAGAAGAAGAAGTAGATCGGCGCGGAGAGCGCCGGGAACCGAAACGAGGCCTCCGCGGCCTGCGCGGGGGCCTCTTCTCTTTCGAGCGATGAGCGACGGAGAATCGGCGGAGCCGAATCGCAGCCGGCAACGGGTTCGGCCTCGCGGCGACTTTCGGGAATTCCCGCGCGCGGAGATCGAGCAGTCGCTGGCGGCGCGGTTCGAAGCGCAGGTCTCGCGCGCGCCCGGACGGCTCGCCGTCGCGACTCGTGATCACCGCTGGAGCTATGCCGAGCTGAACGCCGCGGCCAACCGGATCGCGCACGCGATCCTCGATGAGGACGGCGCGGCATCGGAGCCCGTGGCCCTCCTTCTCGGTCCCGGCGCGCCGCTCATCGCGGCGATCGTGGGCACTCTCAAGGCCGGCAAGATCTACGTCCCGCTCGACGCTTCGCATCCGCGGGCGCGGCTCGAAGAAATCCTCGAGGAAGCGCGGGTCTCCTCGATCGTGACCGACGCAGATCACCGCGATCTCGCGGTGTCGCTCGGCGAGTCGCGCCGTAGGGCGCTCGAGGTCGAACAGGCGTTCGTTTCGAGTTGCGACGCCGATCCCGGGCTTCCGGTCTCACCCGACGCGGGCGCGTACATCTTCTACACGTCCGGCTCGACCGGCCGGCCCAAGGGGGTCGTGGACGAGCACCGCAACGTGCTGCACAACGTCCGGCGGTACACGAACAGCCTGTCGATCGGAGCGGACGACCGATTGAGCCTCGTTCAGTCCTGCAGCTTCAGCGGCACGGTCTCGAGCATCTTCGGAGCGCTCGGCAACGGAGCGGCGCTCTTCCCGTTCGACCTGCGCACCGAGGGCTTTTCCCGGCTGGCGGAATGGGTCGCCGCGGAACGCCTCACGATCTTCCACTCGGTGCCTTCGATCTTCCGCGGCCTCGCCGCCGCCGGCCGCCGTTTCCCGGAACTGCGCGTCCTGCGTCTCGAAGGGGACCGAGCGACGCGGCACGACGCCGAGCTCTACCGCAAGCACTTGCCGCCCGATTGCATCCTCGTCAACGGACTCGGCGCGACCGAGACCGGACTTTCGAGACAATTCTTCGTCGACCATGCGACGCCGCTCGAGGACGCATTCCTGCCGGTCGGCTGGCCGGTCGAAGACGTGCGGGTGCGGATCCTGGACGGAGAGGGCCGACCGGTCGAAGACGGCCGCGTCGGCCAGATCGGCGTGCAGAGCCGATACCTCGCGACAGGCTACTGGAAGCGGCCGGATCTCGACCGCGCCGCGTTCCGGACCGACCCGGAAGGCGGCGGCGAGCGCATCTACTTGAGCGGCGATCTCGGCCGACTGCGCCCGGACGGCTGTCTCGAGCACCTCGGCCGCACCGATTTCCAACTCAAGATCCGCGGCGAGCGCGTCGAGCCGGCAGCGGTGGAGAAGGCTCTGCTCGAGATCGAAGGAATCCGCGAAGCCGCCGTCACGACTCTCGAGGCGCGGGGCGAGGAGGCGCGTCTCGTGGCTTTCGTCGTCCCGAGTCGAGGCCCGGGTCCTTCCGCCGGCCGTCTCCGCCGTTCCCTCGCGGAGCGGCTGGCTTCGCCGCTCGTCCCTTCGGAGTTCGTGACGCTCGACGCCCTTCCGCTCGACGCGAACGGAAAAGTGGACCGCCGGGCTCTGTCCGCGCCGGAGCGCTTCGGGGAGCGCTCCTCGACGTTCGTTCCTCCGCGGGACTCGCTCGAGCGCCGCATCGCCCGAATCTGGGAGCGGGAGCTCCGCGTCCCGCGCGTCGGAATCCGGGACGACCTCTTCGACCTCGGCGGGGATTCGCTGCGGATCGCGCGACTCGCCGCGCGAATCGAGAAGGCCGTCGGGAGGCCGGTGCCGCCGGCCCTCCTCTACGCGGCCTCGACGGTCGGCGATCTCGCGTCGGTCCTGAGTCGGGCGGAGTCCTGGAGGCGGGCCGCCGATCCTCTCTTCCCGCTCGCGGCGGAAGGCACGCGGTCCCCGCTCTTTCTCGTGCCCTCCCGGGACGGAGAGCTCCTCCTCTCCTCGCACCTCGCCCGGAAGCTCGGGCCGGAACAGCCGAGCTACGCGTTCCGCTGGACCGGCTCGGGCGCGCGGCCGGGTCTCCCTTCGAGCGTCGAAGACATAGCGGCCGCGGGCATCGCCTGCCTGCGCCGCGTTCAACCGCGCGGTCCCTACCGGCTCGGCGGCTTCTGCTTCGGCGGCGTGGTCGCGATGGAGATGGCGCGGCAGCTCCGGGAGTCCGGGCAGGACGTCGACCTCCTCGTCCTCGTGTCCGTGAGCCCCTACGACTTCCCGAGCCTCGTCACGCCCTCCGCCCTGGCGCGATTCGGGGCTGAGACTCCGGAAACGCCGGCCGAGAGGCGCGCCCGACGCGCGCAGCGGCTCCGACGAAGCGACGGGGAGGGGACGCTTCCCTACCTCTTGCGAGTCGGGCACCTCCTCGCGCAGTCGGCGGGATGGCGGGCGATCCGTCCATGGCGCGCCGCGACCGACCGGGCGAGAGACGTCGCGTGGCTCGCGGCGTGCCGCGCTCTCGAAACCCTCGGATGCCCGATTCCACCCCGGCTGCGGGACGCGGATCGCATGAGCCGCCGGGTCTTCGAGTCGTACCGGGCGCGCCCCGACGCTGGAAGGGTCGTCCTCTTTCTCCCCCGCCGAAGCCGCGAGGCCTACTCCGACGACCCCGAGCGGGACTTCGCCGGTCTCTCGACCGGGAGCGTCGCGGTGACCGAGATCCCCTGTCGGGCGGGAGAGATGCTCCTCGAGCCGAATGTGACGGCACTCGCCCGGGGGCTCTCCCTCCTTCTTTCGGAGCCGGGGGTTCCCCTTCCGACGAATAGACAGGCCCGGACACATGAGTTATAAGCCGCAGTCAACGGAGTCATAAGCCGTTGTCAACGGAGGAGGGGTGAGTCATGCGTGCCAACCGGCGAAATCTCCTGATTCACGGTGCCCTCGCAATCCTGCTCGGCGCACTCGTCGGATGTTCGATCACGAAAGAGACGCGGTCCGCAAGGGCGGCACTCACCGCGGCCCAAGCCGAGGGAAAGGACAAGCAGTGTCCCTCGGAATTCCGCGCCGCCGAGGATCTGGTCATCCGCGCGGAGACCCTCTGCCACCAATGCAAGCCGACGGAGGCGGACGCGCTGGCTCGTGAGGCGCTGGCCAAGGCCAGCGCTCTCTGTGCGAAGCCGGCGGTCGCAGCCGCTCCGGCCCCCGCACCGGCGCCGACGCCGGAAGCCGTCCGCGTGCCCGCTCCGACGATTTCCCTCTCGGCGTCGCCGACCTCGGTGGAGGCCGGCTCCTGCGCGACGCTGACCTGGTCCACGTCGAACGCGACCAGCGTCTCGATCGACCCGGGCGTCGGGACGGTCGAGCCGAGCGGCTCGAAGCAGGTCTGCCCGTCGAGCACGACGCGTTACACGCTGACGGCCAACGGAACCGGCGGCTCCCGCACGGATTCCGCCAGCGTCGAGGTCCGCGCGAAACCCGTTCCGACCGCCAAGCTCACGATCCACGTCAACTTCGACACGGCCAAGTGGAACATTCGAAAGTCGGACGAGCCGGAGCTCCGGAAGGCCGAGGCGTTCATCAAGAAGTACCCGAGCTGCAAGGTCGAAGTGGACGGCTACACGGACTCGCGCGGCTCCGACGAGTACAACATGGGCCTCTCCGAGAAGCGGGCCGACTCGGTCAAGAAGCACCTGATCGAGCATCGCGCCATCTCGGGAGACCTGATCACGGCGAAGGGCTTCGGCAAGACGCAACCGATCGCCGACAACAAGACCGAGAAGGGACGATTCCAGAATCGGAGAGCCGAGATCCTGATCTTCTGCCAGTAGGCGGATCGAAGGATGCGCCGCCGGTGGCGGCCTCCCGATCTTTCGGGAACGTCACCGACGGCGGCCTCTCGGCGGGGCCTGACGGGCGCGCCAGAGAAACCCCGGGCCGGCGGAAAGGCGTTACTGCGACGCGGTTCCCTTCAAGATCTCGACGTTGCCGTTGCTGTTCTGCAGGATGACCTCGCAGTGTCCCCCGCCGATGGTTCCGGAGAGGGAGTCCCCGCGCTCGCCGGTCGTCGCGATCGGGATCTCACTCGAGACCCTTCCGAACGAAGTGCGCGCGGCGAGCGTGTAGCTTCCCTGCGGATCGAGCGCCACCCGGATCGGCGCGAACGAGGCCTTCAGCTGGATCTTCGAGCAGCCTCCGGCGCGCCGGCCGAGCCCCCGGACCTCGACGGCCCCGTTCTGGTTGTCCACGTCCACGGCTCCCGCCACCGACTCGAGGCTGACCGGCGCGAAGGAAGTTCGAATCGTGGCGTTTCCCTTGACGCCAGCCGCGCGCACGCCGCCGTTCGAGCTTTCGACGGTCAGGTCGCCGTCGATCCGGGTCGCCTCGACCGCGCCGAAGCTCGTCTTCACGTACGTCGCTCCGCCCGAGTCGGAGACCGAGACGCGTCCGTTGCCGGAGACGATCCGGGCGCCCTTCTTCGCGCCCGTGACGGTGGTGTCCCCGAAGGAGTTGCGCACGTCGGCCATCCCTTCGACGTGGGAGAGCGTCACCGACCCGTTGGCGTCGCTGACGGTGGCGTCGCCTCCGACGCCGGCGGCGTCCACGACGCCGAAGCGCGTCGTCAGCTTCGCGCCTCCGCGGACGTCCCGCACGAGGATGCGGCCGTTGGAGTTCTCGACGTCCACCGGCCCATCGACGTCCGCGAGCTCGACCGGGCCGAAGCTCGTCCGAACGGTCGCTCCGCCGCCGACGCGCCGCCCGCTCACGCCGGAGTTGCTGCCGGTCGCGACGACGCCCTGCCGCATCTCCGAGAACGAGATCGCGCCGAAGCTCGTCTCGAGCTCCGACTTGCCGCAGGAGGCGGCCGTCACCGAGCCGTTGTTGTTTCGCACGGACAGCGCTCCCGACACGTTGCGGACGTCCACCTTCCCGAAAGAGGCCGCGAGCGTGGCCGAGGCCGCGCCGTCGACCGACAGGTCGCCGTTGCTGCTCGTCACGGTGCACCTCTTTCCCACGCGCGCGATTTCCGTGCGGCCGAAGCGGTTCCGGACGTCGAGATCCCCCTGGACGTCGCTCGCCGCGACGGAGCCGTTCGCGTTGACGATCGCGGCGTCGCCCGCGTTGCCGAGGAGCTCGACGGAACCGAAGGAGTTCTCCAGGCGCTGCGGGCCGGCGCCCTGGCGGAAGACGAGCTTCCCGTTGGAGTTGAACAGGTCCCCCGCCGCCTTCAAGTTCGTCACCGACACGTCGCCGAAGCGGTTGCGAAGCCCGAGCGTCGCGTTCTCCGGCATGACGATCCGGTAGTCGACGGAGAAGGAGGTGGAGCGGATTCCGGGAAAGCTCCAGCTCTGCTGCGGATACACGGTTTTGACCGCGACGCCTCCCGCGTCGGGAGCGACCTCGATCCGGATCTCCTCGGCGAGCCGGCGCGCGGCCTCGCGATCGGAGGCGGAAACACGAATCGAGGCTTCGACGGACAGCACGGCCTCACGATGCGTCGTGATCTCGATGTCTCCGTGGCTGTGGTCCACCGTCAATTTCTGTCCGGCCGAGAGCGGCAGGGATTTCGCGAAAGTGCGCGTGAATTCCTCCCGGCCGCCGGCGGCGGCCCGGGCCGCGGCCAGGATCAGCACCAGGGCGGCCGCGAGCGGGCGCGCGGTGCCCGGCGCGGTGCGGCGGAAAAGTACGGCGAGAGTCGGGTGGCGTTTCATGATTCCCCTCTCATCAGCTCCTGCAGGGTCTGCTGCTTTTCGCGATAGATCGCGAGCAGCTCCCGCCGCAGGTGCGTGTTGAAGCGATTGCGCTCGATCTCGCTGCGCATCTCGGCGATCTCGGAATCGAGCAACAGGAGCTTTTCGCGGTAGGCGGCCGCGAGCGGAGACGAAGAGCTCTGCAGCCGCGACGCCGCCAGGCGGGAGAGATTGTCGATCGAGGCGAGATACGCCGTCTCCGCGGTCTCCACTTCCGTCATCGCCCGGTCGTCCAGGAGCGCGGACCTCGCCGCCGGACGCGAGGAAAACGGTTCCCGGCCTCCGCTGTTGCGGAAGACGCGCACGCTCACGACCGAAAGGAGGACGAGCGCCGCGATCGCCGCGGCCGGCAGGTACCGGAGCACGCCGCCGGGCCGCGACCGGGCGGACCCGATCGATTCGGAAGACCCGGCGACCGGGCCCTGCGCCAGGACGCGCTCGACCGCGCGATCGAGCTCCGGACTCTCCCACCGCTTGCGGAGCGTCGGCGCGGCCGATTCGATCTCGCGCCAGAGCGCGAGCCGGGCGGCGCAGTCCCGGCACGTCTCGGCGTGCGCTTCGAGCTCCTCCCAGGAGCGGGCGTCTTCCCGAAGAGTCGCGCGCTCGAAGCGGTCGCAGGCGGCGGGATTCATGAAGCCGCCTCGGGGCGCCGGCCGGGCCAGAGCAGCCGCTGGAGCTCCCGCCGCGCCTCGAAGAGAAGCGTACGCGAGGTCCCCTCGGGGATGCCCAGGATCTCCCCGATCTCGGGGTGCGTGAACCCCTCGACGGCCGAGAGGAGGAAGACGTTCCGGACACGCTCCGGAAGCCTGGCGACGGAATCCTCCAGCTCCAGACGCAGCGGATGGTCGTGGCCCGGGGCCGGCAGGTCGAGCCGCGCGCTCGAGTCCTCCCGGATGTCCTCTCCCTCGGGCCGGCGCCGACGCCGCCGGCGGGCGTCATGGCAGGCGTTCAACAGGATCCGGTAGATCCAGGTCGAGAAGCGGGCCGTCCCCCGGAAGGCCGCGGCCCCCCGGAAGACCTTCAGGAACGTCTCCTGGACGGCGTCCTCGGCGTCCGAAAAGCTCCCGAGCAGATTGCAGGCGATCGACTTCATTCGGGGGCCGTGCCTCCGGTAGAGCCGTTCGAAAGCCGACCGATCTCCCCGACGCGCCGCCTCGAGCAGCTCTTCATCCGAGAGGGACGTGGTCTCTTCGGGTTCGGGTCCTGGCAGCGCGGCCTCCTGCGGATTCGAGATCGCCCGTCGCAAGGTCTCCAACGGCTCGTCACCCTCCGCCTCTCGAGAATTCCATCTCGAGCCGTTAGACGCCGGCGAGGGACGGACCGTTTGGAATGGAATACGAAAAAACCTCCCGAAGGGTCCGTGCGTCCGGGCGATCCGGCGGGCGGTGTCGCCGGACTTGACTTCACATCGAAGGAAGAAAAGACTCGCGCCAGATTTTCAAAAGTTTCGTTTTGAGGGGGAGGCCTTAATGAAGCATCGCTGGCGCCCGCTGCTCGCGGCTCTCGTCCTGCTGTTTCCGTTCACCGCTCCTCGTCTTCTCGCCCAGGCCCAAGCCACGACCGGCATCATTGAAGGATTGGTGCTCGACGCCCAGGGCGCCGTCCTGCCCGGCGCGACGGTCGTCGTGCAGAACACGGCGACGAACTTCACGCAGACGTACACGACCGATGCAACCGGCCGGTTTCGAGCGCTGCAGATGCCGCTCGGCCCCTACAAGGTTACGGTGTCGCTCCAGGGCTTCGCCACTCTCGTGCGCGAAGGACTCAGCCTCGGAGTCGGCCAGACGGTGAGCCTGTCGCTGCGAATGGAGGTCTCGGGCGTCCAGCAGGAGGTCTCGGTCTCCGCCGAAGCCCCCGTCATCGCGACGAGCCAGACCGAGGGCGCGACCGCCATTCCCCAGGAGGCCGTCCAAAGATTGCCGGAGTTCAACCACAACTACCTGGAGTTCACGAAGTTGACCCCCGGCGTCTCGATCGTGCAAGGCCCCGACTCCGACGAGCTCACGATCAACGGCCAGAAGGGGATTCAGAACAACATCTCGGTAGACGGCGCCGACTTCAACAACCCTTTCTTCGGCGAGCAGCGCGGCGGCACGCGGCCGGCGTTCACCTTCAACCTGGACGCGGTCCAGGAGGTCGTGGTCGTCGCCGACGGCGCGAACGCGGAGTTCGGTCGCTCATCGGGAGGCTTCATCAACGTCGTCACCAGGTCGGGGGCCAACGACATCCACGGAAGCGCTCACGGGTACTACACGAGCGACGGGTTGTCGGCGGCGGCGCCGACGCCGGGCGGCGGATTTGTCACGCCGAAACCGGAAGGGGACCGATACCAGGTAGGTTTCACCTTCGGCGGGCCGATCATGCAGGACAAGTTCTTCTACTTCCTGTCGGGCGACTACCAGAACGGCAACGAGACCAAGCAGCTCGACCCGAACCGCATCGAGCAGCGAGTCGTGGATCAGTTCGCGGCCTTCGGCAGCCCGGACGAGAACGGATCGATCACCCGCGGCGACGACGCGCTCGCTCTCCTCGCCAAGATCGACTGGCGCGTCACCGACTCTCACCTCGCCAGCCTGCGTTACGTCTACACCTGGGCGGACCAGCCGAACGGCACGTTCGACGTCGATTCCTGGGGCAGGAGCGCCAACGCGATCGAGAAGATCTTTTCGAAAGCGATTGCCGGCTCCCTGTTCTCGACTTTCTCGACGAGCCTCTCGAACGAGTTCCGCTTCCAGTTCGCCCGTGAGGACCGTCCGCGTCCTTATAACGGGCCGAGCACGCCGCTGACGGGCCGCCCACTGCCCGACACGGCGTTCGACTTCGCGAGGGGCTATCGATTCGGCATGCCCTTCTTCATTCCGATCGACTACCACGACGATCGAAATCAGTTCGTCGACAACATCACGTTCTTCTCGGGCGCGCACACGTTCAAGGCGGGCGTCGAGTACAACCGCACCGCCGCGGATCAGATATTCCGGGGTTTCATCAACGGCCGTTACATCTTCGCTTCGACAGACGCCTTCTTCGACTACCTGCAGCATCCCGACCATCAGGAGGACGTGCTCCTCTTCATCCAGCAAGCCGGAGTGGGCGACACCACGGCCGAGGAAGCCGGCACACAGACGATCGTCCAGGAGGAGTGGGGCGTTTTCGTTCAGGATACCTGGCAGCCGATCCCCGGTCTGACGATCAACCTGGGACTGCGCTGGGAAGAACAGCTCCAGCCTCCTCTGATCACCCCGATCGACCAACTCTTCTACGCGCCGTTCATCGGCCAGACCCACAACGGGCAGGAGTTCCCGAGCGATGGCACGATCCCCTCGGACAAGAACATGTGGCAACCGCGCGTCGGTATCGCCTGGGATCCGATGAAGGACGGCCGGACGGTCGTGCGCGCGACATTCGGCATCTTCAGCGCTCGCATCCCGGGACTCGTACTGGCGTCCTCGCGCTCGACGGATGGAAGCCGCGGTCAGGAAATCGACGGCGGCATCTTCAACGGAGGAGGCCCGGCGCCTGCCTATCCGAACCTCTTCCCGCAGCCGACGGGGGTTCCCAATCACCCGAGCATCTTCCTCTTCGACAAGAACTTCCAGAACCCGCGCACGACCGCCTGGAGCATCGGGGTCGAGCACGAGGTGATCCAGAACCTGGCGCTCCTCTTGAAGTACAACTGGGCCGACACGAAGCATCTGACCCGATTCGTCAACCGCAACGCCGCGGAGCTCGGCTCTCCCTGGTCGACCGGACTCGGCGAGGACGGCACCAACGGCATCGGCGGGATGACGACGATCGAGTCCTCGGCGAAAAGCCGGTACTGGGGCATTACATTCGGCGTCAACAAGCGCCTCGCAGACTGCCTGGGGGCGCAGTTCTTCTACACGTACTCCAAGGACAAGTCTGACGACGACAATGAGCGGGATCCGTTCACCCTCCGCTACGCGAGGATCCACGAGGACCCGAACGATCCGACCGCCGAGTTCACGCAGGAGTACGGCTACTCGGACCGCGACCAGCGCCACCGGTTCGAGGGGTGGCTGCTCTGGAGGGCTCCGCTCGGAATCGACTTCAACGCGCGGTACGCCTATCGCTCCGCGCAGCCGAAGTCGCTCACGGTCACCGGCGCCGACGCCGGAAACCCGCAGGCCCGCTGCATTCCGAACCCGAATCCGAACCCCGATAACCCCCCGCTCGACAATACTTGCTACACGGTCGTCCAGCGCAACACCGGCCGCAAGGACAACTCGCTCTCGACATTCGACCTCCGCATCTCGAAGATCTTCGAGTTCGGACAGTTCCAGATCGAGCCCTCGATGGACATCTTCAATCTGTTCAATGCGGAGAACTTCCTCGTCCCGCAGACGACCAACCTGGTGTTCAACTTCGACGGCACGGTGCGTTCGGGCGCCGGTCAGCCGCGCCGGTTCCAGTTCGGGCTGCGAGTCGCCTTCTAGCGGGACGACCGAGCCGGACCCGAAGTGGGCAGGACCGCTTCGCCGTAATCCGAAAGCCCGGCGGCGCCTGCGGGCGCCGCCGCGGCCTCGGGGATCGCCGCGGCGGGGACGCTCTCTCGCAGGAACTCCACCCCGCGGCGGACGACCTCCGGATCGTGAACGATCCGCTTGTGGCCGAGGCCGCGCGTCGAGACGAGCTTCGCGCCCGGCC
>JBKPSZ010000043.1:0-10550 GCA_046735265.1 Acidobacteriota bacterium
CTCCGGGATGATGTCGTTCATGCGGTTCAGGCAGCGGAGAAACGTCGATTTGCCGCAGCCGGAGGGCCCGATGAAAGCGGTGACGGACTTCTCGGGGACGGAGAGCGAGATGTCGTAAAGGGCCTGGTTCTTCCCGTAAAAGAAGTTGAGCTTCCGGGCCTCCATCCGGATCCGGGAGGCGGAGGGCGGGGCCGGCGATTCGAGCGCCGAGCGGGAGGGCACCTCCGGCCGCGCCGGCGTCGTGCCTTTCTCGGGGCTCATCAGCGTCACATCCGTCATCGCGCGTGCATCCTTTCCAGCCGCTTCGTGACCAAGCGGGCCAGGACCGAGAAGGTGAAGATGACTCCGACGAGCACGAGCGCTCCGGCCCAGGCCTGGCGATGCCAGTCCTCGTACGGAGAGATGGCGTACGTGTAAACCTGCACCGGAAGCGAGGCGATCGGCTGGGTCAGCCGCGTCGAGAAGAAGCGGTTGTTGAACGCGGTGAAGAGGAGCGGCGCCGTCTCCCCCGCGATCCGGGAGAGCGCGACCAGGATTCCGGTCATGATGCCGGGCAAGGCGGCCGGCAGCATCACCGAGAACGCCGCGCGGGCTCGGGTTGCGCCGAGCGCGAGTGCCCCCTCCCGGAGGCTCGAAGGGACGAGGTTCAGGAGCTCCTCCGTCGTCCGCGTGATGATCGGAATCATCATGAAACCGAGAGCGAGCCCGCCCGCGATCGCCGAGAATCGCCTCACTGGCATGACCGCGAGGCCGTAGGCGAAGATCCCGATGACGATCGACGGGATTCCGTTCAGCACGTCGGCCGTGAATCGCGCGAGGGACGCGAAGGGCTTGCGGCCGTATTCGGACAGATATGTTCCGGCGATGAGGCCGACCGGCACGGCGACGGCCGAGGCGATCGCGATCAGGATGAGCGTCCCGACGACCGCGTTCGCCATTCCGCCGCCCGCCTCCCCGACGGGTTTGGGCATCTTCGTGAAGAAGTCCCAATTGAGCGCGGTGATCCCCTGCCGGATCACGTAGAAGAAGACGAGGACGAGCGGCACCAACGCCAGAAGGACTGCGGCGCCGCAGAGGACGACGACGAAGTGCGAGAGCGCCCGGCGGCGGGCGGCCAGGTTCACGCGGCCTCCCGGGCCGTCGAGAGCGGCTCCGCCTTGGGCGTCCGGACGCGCACCTGACGGCTGACCCTCCAGATCAGGAGCCGCGAGAGGATGTTGATCATGAGCGTGACGACGAACAGCACGAGCCCGATCTCGACGAGCGCGCTCAGATAGAGATCGTCGGCGGCTTCGGTGAATTCGTTCGCGATGACCGCCGCCATCGTGTACTGCGGCGCGAAGAGCGAGAGGGACACCTGGGGATTGTTTCCGATGACCATGGTCACGGCCATGGTCTCCCCGATCGCCCGGCCGAGACCGAGGATGACGGCGCCGATGATGCCGGTGCGGCCGTACCGAAGCGCCGCCTGGATCGCCTCCCACCGAGTCGCACCGAGAGCGTAAGCCGCCTCGCGCTGCGTCGGGGGCACCGCTTTCAGGACTTCGCGCGCGACGGAGGAGGTGAAAGGGATCACCATGACCGCGAGGATCAGCGCGGCCGAGAGCATCCCGACGCCGACGGGCGGCCCGGAAAAGAGCGGCGTCTTTCGAAGCCATTCCGGAAGCGACGTCTCGAGCGATCGCACGACCGGCACGAGGACGAAGATTCCCCAGAGCCCATACACGATCGAGGGAACCGCGGCGAGCAGCTCGGTCAGGAAGGCCAACGGCGTTCGGAGCGAACGCGGCGACAGCTCGGAGAGGAAGATCGCGATCCCGAGCGCGATCGGAGTCGAAATCAGAAGAGCGAGAAACGCGGAATAGAGCGTTCCCCAGAGAAACGGGAGCGCGCCGAATTCCCCCGCGACCGGATCCCAGACCTTCGTCCGCCAGAACGCCCAGCCGAACTTGTCGATCGAAAGTCGGGAGGTCCGGAAGAGCTCGAAGGCGATCCCCGCGACGAGGAGCACGACGAGCAGGCCAAAGAACCCCGTCCCCAGGCGGAACAGCCGGTCGTCGGCGCTTCGGCGGCCGGAGGACGGGGAGCTCATTCGCAACCTCCGCGCGGGGAAGCTAGATCCGGATCTTCTTCAGGGCTTCCATCTCGAGCTGAACCACGCCCTCGGGCAGAGGAGCGTATCCCAGGTCCTTCGCGAACTTCTGCCCGTCCGTCAGGGCCCACTTGACGAAGTCCACCATGACTTTCGACTTCTGCTTGTCCTTCGCGTTCTCGTAGAGCAGGAGCCACGTGAAGGAGGAGATCGGGTAGACGCCCGGGCCCGGAGCGTTGGTGATCGAGACGCGGAAATCGGGGGGCATTTGCTTCGCCGCGACGGCGGCCGCCGCCGTCACCGCGTCGATCGAGCAGCGGACGAACTCCCCCGCGATGTTCTGGACGGAGCCGTAGTCGATCTTGTTCTGGATCGCGTAGATCAGCTCGACGTACCCGATCGAGCCGGGCGTCTGTTTGACGAGCCCCGCGACCCCCTCGTTCCCCTTTCCGCCGAGCCCGACGGGCCAGTTGACGGAGGTCGCCACGCCGACCGTCTGCTTGAAGGGCTGCGAAACCTTCGAGAGATAGTCCACGAAGATGTAGGTCGTCCCCGAGCCGTCCGAGCGGTGGACGACCGTGATGTCGGAGTTCGGCAGGTTGACGCCCTTGTTCGCGGAGGCGATCGCGGGGTCGTTCCACTTCGTGATCTTCCCGCGAATGATGTCCGCGAGCGCCGGACCCGTGAACTTGAGCTCGGTGTCGACGCCGGGGATGTTGTAGATCGGAACGACGCCGCCGAGCACCGTGGGGAGGTGCAGGACCTTGCCCGCTGCGCCCTGCATCTGGTCCGGCGTCATCGGGCCGTCGGTCGCGCCGAAGAAGACCGTCTGGTTCGTCAGCTGCCGGATTCCCCCGCCCGATCCGATCGACTGGTAGTTGATCTGGACCTCCGGGTGGAGCTTGTTGTACTCGGAGAACCACTTCGAGTAGATCGGGAACGGGAACGTCGCGCCCGCTCCGTCGATCTGGACGTTCTGAGCCAGGCCGGGCTCGGCGACCGCGAGGAGGAGCGCCGTCCGGGCCAGCAGGCGGATGCCTTTCATCGTCTCACCTCGTTCGCAAGATGAAGTTCGCACGTTAAATCGGTGCGAAATTCGTGTTAGCTAGAAGTTGAAAAGCGTGTGGAGCGCGATCCTTCTCTCGGTCGGCTTGAAGTTCGAGTTGCCGGGGAGGAACCCGTCGTACTTCACTTCTTCGAAGTCCGTGAGGAGAGCCGCGGCGATGCCCGACTTGAAGACCGGAAACCAGTACGCGATCCCGGCGATGTATCTCTTCTTGCGGCCCGGCTGGTCCTTGTTCGGCTTGAGGTTGTCGTACCGGAAGAGCATCTCCCAGCCTTCCCCCACCGCGTGGTCCTGCGGGTTATTGGGGTCGCAGTGACACGGCATCTTCGGGTTCGCCCAGAGCGAGTAGCCCTCACCGTCCACTTCGGGCTTCGTGGCGGACGCGTTCTGGTCCTGCGTCCAGAGGTACATGCCGCCGGCGTTGAAGTAGGGTGATTCGAAGGTCGCGTCGACGAGCGCCCGGTTCTTCTTCGCATGGGAGACGTAGCGGTCCCGATCGTAGAACCCGGTGATGCGAAGGCCTCTCAGCACATTGACGCCCGGCGCGGGCCGAACCGTCCCACGGATCTGCCAGGCCTTTTGATCGTTGGCTTCCGGCGCCGTATAGCCCTCGCCGTTGTACACGCCTCCGTGCACTTCTCCGTAGTTGTTGGGAAGCACGTAGCGCACCGAGGCGCCGAGATCGGAGGACGTCAGATAGCCCTCGCGGTCCGGAAAGACCGTTCCCTGGAACCGATAGCGGTAGACGTTTTCGAGGAAGTCGATGACCGGGGTCTGCTGCAGTCCCATCCGGAACCATGAACCGCGGGTCGCGAAGTCGTCGAAGTTGATCTGGCCGTACCCGTACTTGAGTCGATACGTCAGCGTGCCCGTCAGACCCGGGACGTTCACGTTCGCGCCTCCGACGGTGACGGGACCGACGCGGACGACGTCCGGCGTGATCCGGAAAGAAATCCAGTGCGAAATGCTGCCGGTGACGTTGATATAGGCGCGCTGCAGATTGAAACCGGTCGTATGAATCGTATGGCCATCGGAGTCGGTGGTGAGCGGATCCATCTGGTACGTGTAGTCCGCGAAGATCGTGCCGCCCACGTTCACCTTGGGCGTGTCGTCCGGAGGCGTGTACCCGGCGGCCGGCGTGACTTGAGCTCGGATGTCCCGCGCTCCCGCGAGAAGACCCGCGACGGCCGCCGCGACAACAATCCAGTGGCGATGCTTCATGGCTCGCGTTACCTCCTGTCTTGGGCAGCGAGTTGTAAAAGGGAGCGGTCAACGGGAAAGGAACATAGTGTAATTTCCGCTTGAAGCTCGCCCATCGCGGTTTTCGCTTCGAAAAAATGAGGCCCCGCTCCCGCGGGGCCGGGTGGGGGACGACGGAGCGTCGTCTGGCACGTCGAAGTTGACGCGCCTTCGCGTGCTCGGCGAGTGAACGAAGCGAAGTTCCGGTAAGAATTCGCCGGGAGGAGGCGTGATTCAGCGGACGAGCGCGGCCCGAATCACCTTCTCGTCGATTCCCGCCTTCTTCCAGTCGATCACGTCGTCGGCCGAGAGCGTCGGCCTCTCGGCCTGACTCGCGACCCACGCGACGATGACGTCGAGGCCGACACCCGCCTCCATCATCGAGAGGATCTTCGTCTTGAATTCCGACGCGCGCGGCGTCCCGGCCTGCGCCGTCGCGGACGGCGGTGGCGGAGGCGGATAGCCGGCGCTCTGCGGTGCCGAGGACGCCGGCGACGACTTCGGAGCGGGCGACGCGGACGCGGAAACGCCCGCCGGCGGCGCGTTTTCCGCCTTCTTGCGGAACTTCCAGGAAAAGATCGGACCGGGAGCCTCGGAAGATTTCGCCTCCTGCTCGAGGCGGGCGGATGCCTCCGGAGAGCAGGCGTAGTAGCCGAACGTCGTCCGGTACCAGGTCTGGGAGTTCTCGAGACATCCCGGGGATGTGTCGCGGGGCGAGCAGTCGAGCGACGGCCTCCGCTGGACCACGTCGGAGAAGACGAGAAGAACGTTTCCTCCGAGCGAGCCCGCCGCCTCCCGCTGCCGGCGGTACGGGTCCTTCGCGGCTCGCGCGCTCTCCTGCTCGAGGACCGGCTCGGTTTGCTGAAGGAGCCGGCAGCCTTCGATGTCCGAGGCCGGATTCGCAAGACGCGACCGATCCACGGCGTAGACCTGGACTCGGGACGCTTCCTTCGCTTCCGCGAAGACGACGTTGGCGGCGGCGAGCGACGCGACGGCAACCCACACGATCGCTTTCATGGCGGCGAAGATTCTAAGAAGACCGCCGTTAAGGCGCCATGAAGACCGTGTGACCCCCGGAGGAACCGGGCAGGGGCGCCTCGGCCGTTCGGGACCCGCCTTCTATCTCGTTGCCACAGAGCCTGTAAGGGGACCGCCTCGACCTCCGGTTCGCCCGATTTGCGCCGATTCCCCGAAAGTTCGATCCGGTTTGATAGCCTCCTTTTCCCCACATGACCGAACCGAGACTCATCCCCGGGTCGCAGGCGCCTGACGAGACCTTTCAGGATCGCTCGCTCTACTTCAATCGCGAAATCTCCTGGCTCGCGTTCAACCATCGCGTTCTCGAAGAGGCGCTCGATCCGTCGTGGCCGCTCCTGGAGAGGATCAAGTTCCTTTCGATCTTCCATTCGAACCTCGACGAATTCTTCATGATCCGGGTCTCGGGTCTGCACGAACAGCTCGAGGCCGAGGTGACGGAGCGAAGCCCCGACGGGCTCTCCCCGCACGAGCAGCTGCGGGAGATCTGTGAAGCGGTCCGGGGCGATCTCGCGCAGGCCGCGGCCGTCTTGAACGACGATCTGATCCCGCGTCTGGCCGAGGCGGGGATCAAGATCGTCCGCTGGGCGGACATCGACGCCGATCGCCGCAAGGAGCTGACCGCCTACTTCGAAAGCGTCGTCTTTCCGATTCTGACGCCGCTCGCGTTCGATCCCGCCCATCCGTTTCCTTTCGTATCGAACCTCTCGTTGTCACTCGCCATCGAGCTGACGGAAAAGGACGAGGGGCGGGTCTTCTTCGCGCGCGTCAAGGTTCCCCCCTCGCTGCCGCGCTTCGTGCCGCTGCCCGGAAACACCCCCCGCTCCGCCGAGTTCCTCCTGCTCGAGGACCTCGTCGAAGCGCACCTCGTGCAGCTCTTCCCGGGAATGAAGATCCGCGGCGCGTCCTCGTTCCGCGTCACGCGGGACGCGGACTTCGACGTCCGGGAGGAGGAGGCGAACGACCTGCTCCGCTCCGTGGCCGAGAACGTGCGGCGCCGCCGCTTCGGCGCGGCCGTCCGACTCGAAGTGGATTCGCGCTCCCCCGAGAGCGTGCGAGAGCTGCTCCGAGCCCAGCTCGAGCTCGACGCCGACGATGTCTATGAGACTCCCGGTCCCCTTGCGGTATCCGACTGCATCGCGGTCCAGCGCCTCGACCGGCCGGATCTCAAGGACGCGCCCTTTTTGCCGTCCTCGGGAGCCCTCTTCGGTCATCCGGGAGACGGCTTCGAGGCGATCCGCCAGCGGGACGTCCTGCTCCACGTGCCATACGACTCCTTCGATCCGGTCGTCCGCTTCCTCGAGGACGCGGCGTCGGACCCCGACGTGCTCGCCATCAAGATGACGCTCTATCGCACCGGTTCCGACTCCCCCATCGTCGCCGCCCTCGCGCGCGCCGCGGAGAACGGAAAGCAGGTCGCTGTGCTCGTGGAGCTCCAGGCGCGGTTCGACGAGGAAAAGAACATCCAGTGGGCCCGGTCCCTCGAGCGCGCCGGCGTCCACGTGGCCTACGGGGTCGAGGGCCTGAAGACCCACGCCAAGATCGCGCTCGTCGTGCGCCGCGAGGGGAACGCCATGCGGCGCTACGTTCACGTGGGCACCGGCAACTACAACCGCGCGACGTCCCGCGTCTATACGGACCTCGGGCTCTTCACCGCGCGCCCGGAGTTCGGGCACGACGCCTCGCAACTCTTCAATTTCCTGACCGGCTTTTCCAAGAGGACGCGCTACAAGCGTTTGACGGTGGCGCCGTTCGCGCTGCACGAGAAGATCCTCGGGCTCATCGACCGCGAAGCCGAAAAGGCGCGGTCCGGGCAGCCGGCGTCGATCGTCGCGAAACTGAACTCGCTCGTCGACCCGGCGACGATCCGTGCGCTGTATCGGGCCTCGTCGGCCGGCGTTCCGATTCGCCTCGCGGTGCGCGGCATCTGCTGCCTTCGCCCCGGGGTGCCGGGCGTCTCGGAAAACATCTCGGTCTCGAGCGTCGTGGGCCGTTTCCTGGAGCACACGCGGGCCTTCTCCTTCGGCCTCGGCGAGGAAGAGGAGATCTACATCTCGAGCGCCGACTGGATGCCGCGTAACTTCTTCCGCCGGGTCGAGCTCATGGTCCCGATCCTCGACGAGAAGGCGAAGGAGAAGGTGCGGCAGGAGGTCTTCGATCCGCTCGAGCGGGACAACTCCCGCGCCCGTGACCTCGCTTCCGACGGAACGTACTCCCGCCGCGTGCCCGCGGCCGGCGAACCCGCGCACGACGCCCAGCAGACCCTGATCGATCGCCTCGCGAGGCGCGGGTTGCGCGCCGTCGGACAGGAGACCGGCCGGAGCTAGCCGCGCTCGGCGAAGGAAGGCGAGAGGGGGGCCGCCGCGGAGCGCTTCCCCGAAGCCGGCAGGAGCAGCGTTCGAGGTCCGACCCGCAGCCGTCTTCCGCGCCAGCTGGTGCGACGCCCGAGCAGCCCCGCCCAGAAGAGGGCCGCGGCGGCCAGATCCCGCAGCGGCATCGCGGCGAGGTCGGCCGCGCCGATCTTTCCTCCCGAACGGGAAAGCACGCGGGCCTCGACGGCGACCCGGATGGCCCAGAGGAGCAATGCCGCCGCGACGACGGCGGGCGAGCCCGAAGAGGCGCCGATGGCGCCCAGGGCGAATGGTACCGGGCTCGAGAGCGCCTCGGCCGCGTAGCCCGCGCCGCCGAGGCGCCGGCGCAGAATCGCCCAGCGCCGGTGCCGCTGCCAGGCGACGGAGACTCGCCGCGCTCCGAGGCGGGTCTCGATCTCGTAGGGGGACAGAACCACCCGATACCCGGCGGCCTGGACGAGCTCCCCCAGGAGGAAGTCCTCCGCCAGGTGGTCGCGCAGGACCGAGAGCCCTCCGATCGCCCGGAACGCCGCGCGGCGCAACAGGATCGCCTTCCCGACGACGCAGGGACGTCCGAGCACGAGCGCCATCGCCGCGGTGCCGGGCCTCAGGATGCCATCGAGATAGAGGGCTTCGATCCGCGCGCCGAGGGCTTCTCCCGGGACCGCGCGGAAGAGATGGGAGACGAGGCCGACCCCAGGCTCCGAGAGGAGGGACGCCGCTCGCGCCAGGAAGTCGGGCGAAACGCGGACGTCCCCGTCGGCGAGGAGGAAGGCCGACCCGCGCGCCCGGGCCAGGCCGAAGGCGAGGCGGTTGACCTTCGAGTTCAACCCCGGCTCCCTCGGGTCGACGACGAAGACGGTCGGGACATTTGGGTGGCGGTCGGCGACCCGCCGCGCCACGGGAAACGCCGGATCCTCCGCGGAAGCGAAGGAAAAGACGATCTCGTAGAACGCCGGATAGTCCTGACCGTAGAAGGACTCGAGGTTCTCCTCGAGTGCGGCGTCGAGGCCGCAGAGGGGCTTGATGATCGATACGGTCGGGAGATCTTCCACGGCCCGGATCGATCCGGTCCCGCGGCGCTTCAAGCGGAACAGCGCCGAAGCGGCGAGGCCCTGGATCGCCACGACGAGAGCCATCCCGACGAGGCAGAGGAAGGCCCCGGTCATGCCGTCGCCGCCTCGACGTCCGGCACGAGCCGCAGCATGCCGATTCCCGATGCCCGCCGCAGCGCCGCGAGAACCGACTGGGCGTTGCGCTCGGCGCGCAGCAGCGTCTTCCAGGCGTAAAGGTGCTCGGGTCGGTGGAAATCGCTGTTGGCGATGTGCGGGAGCATCTCGCGAGACACGACGGGGAAGAGGTCCCAGCGGCATCCGACTTCCCAGAGATCCACGAGGCCTTCCGCGCGCCGCCGGCGGTTCCAGAGGTACCAGGTGTTCGCGTAGAACTCGCTCATCTCGTGGGGATGGCAGGCCACGGACACGGCCTTTCGGCCGCGGATCTCCCTCAGCATTTCGAACGGATCGCCGTCGGCCGACAGGTA
Organism: Acidobacteriota bacterium; assembly: GCA_046735265.1. Lineage (GTDB taxonomy): Bacteria > Acidobacteriota > Thermoanaerobaculia > UBA5066 > Gp7-AA6 > DATBFU01. Next base: position 9,327 of record JBKPSZ010000043.1, read on the forward strand.
CTCCGTCAGACCGAGCGCGAGCACGTGCACCGACGTGTCGCGGTGGATCGTGTTTCGAGTCAGCTCCGCGCCGGGCAGAAGGAGCATTCCGTACGTCTTCCAGGCCCGCCACGCCTCGCGATGGATCTCGTCCAGATAACGCTTCCAGCTCTCCGGATCGAGGGATCGCCGGATGGCGTGGGCGAGCTTCCCGAGCGGGTTGTCGCGGTTGACGATGTGGTCGGTGATCGCGATGACGTCGTGTCCCGCTCGCCCGAAGAGATCCACGACCTGCGGAATCGTGAGGGTCCCGTCGGAGTACGTCGTGTGAATGTGGAAGTCGCAGAGCAGCATGTTCTTCGTCCGGCCGAAGCATCCTCGGAACGGGCGAAGTTGCCGGGAGGAAGGCGAGAACCGGGCGAAAACTCGGCGTGAGGAGAGCTTGAAGTCGACGGGCCCGTGGCGTTAGAGCTTGTTCAGCCCGTCCAATCCCGCGACTTTGTAGGCCTCGGCGAACGTCGGGTAGTTGAAGACCGTGTCGCGGAAATACTCGATCGTGCCGCCGAAGGAGAGGACCGCCTGGCCGATGTGGATGATCTCCGTCGCCCCTTCCCCGATCGAGTGGACGCCGAGCACCTTGCGGGTCTTCCTGTCGAAAAGGATCTTGAGCAGCCCGACGTCGGCCCCGACCATCTGACCCTTCGCGAGCTCGACATACTTGGCCTGCCCGACTTCGTAGGGCACGCGGCGCTCGGTCAGATCCTGCTCGGTCGCGCCCACCATCGAAATCTCCGGGATCGTGTAGATGCCGTAGGGGATCGATTCGGGGAACGAACGACAGGCGATCCCGAACATGCTGCACGTCGCGAGCCTCCCCTGCTCCATCGACGTCGAGGCGAGGGCGGGAAAGCCGATCACGTCGCCGGCCGCGAAGATGTTCTCGACGGCCGTCCGAAAGCCGGGGTCGACGGCGATCCGGCCGCGGTCGTCGGCCGAGAGCCCCGCCGCCGGGAGGTTCAAAAGGTCCGCGTTCGTCTGGCGCCCGACGGTGTAGAGAAGGGCGTCCCCGTGCACCTCCTTGCCGCTCTCGAGCGCCGCCACGACGCGACCGCGCTCGTCGTAGCCGACCGAGACGACTTTCTCGCCCAGCCGGAACGTCGCTCCGCGCTGCCGCATCGAGTAAAGGAGCGCTTCGACGAGCTCGCGATCCACGAAGTCGAGGACCGTGGGCCGTTGCTCGACGAT
>JBKPSZ010000044.1:0-15634 GCA_046735265.1 Acidobacteriota bacterium
CCTCTGGCCCCGGCGGCGCCCGAGCCTCCACCGCCGGCCGCGGCGCCGGCCTCCCACGCGTTCGACGAGTTCGGCCTCGACGCGACTCCGCCGCCGCGGCCGCATTTCATCGAGCCGCAGCCCGTCCCGGAGGCGGCGGAGGGTTCGAGGTGGCGGCGCCGCATCCCTCGCCCGCCCCCGCGCCGGCCCCGGCCGTCGAATCCGCGCCGCCGCGCATGACGGTGGCCCCGGAGCCAGTCGCCCCGGGCGACACCGAATTCGTTTCCTACGAGGAGCTGGGTTCGCTCCTCGAGGAGGAGATGCAGAAAGCCGGCGACGCCCGGGAGAAGCCGGCGGAAGCCGCGCCCGCACCGGTTCTCGACGAGCAGAGCCTCTTCGCCGACGAGCAGCAGTTCTTCAATCTCGCGGAGGAGCTCGAGAAGGAGCTCGCCGAGGAGACGGCTCCGCCCGAAGCGCCACCGATGACGGGGCCCGAATCGGAGGCGTCGCTCGAGGAGATTTTCCGTGAGTTCAAGAAGGGGGTCGAGCAGCAGCTCTCCGCGGAGGATTACGAGACGCACTTCAATCTCGGAATCGCGTACAAGGAGATGGGGCTCACCGACGAAGCGATCGGAGAGTTCCAGCTCGCGAGCAAGGATCCGGAACGGATGGTCGAGTGCTGCAGCATGCTCGGCCTCTGCTTCCTCGAGAAGGGGATGCCGCAGCTCGCGGTCAAGTGGTATCGGAAGGGTCTCGAGTCCCCCGACATCAAGGAGATCGAGACGGTCGGGCTGCTCTACGATCTGGGCGGGGTCTATCAGGACATGGGCGACCTGGAGCTCGCGTACCGCACCTTCCTCGAGGTCTACGGGCTGAACACGAACTATCGCGACATCGTCAACCGGGTGAAGGATCTGGAGGCCGTCAAGAAGAACTGACGATCGGCGCATCGATCCGTCGGTCCATCGGAACGGGCCGCGACGATGACCGATGATCGGACGATCCGATGACCCGATCCCCCTTCCTCTCGGTCCGCGACCTCAAAGTCGAGCTCCCGCGAGGCGGGCAGTGGGCCCCCGCCGTCGACGGCGTCTCCTTCGACCTCGCGCGCGGCGAAGCGCTCGCCGTGGCGGGGGAGAGCGGATGCGGGAAGACTCTCCTCGGCCGGGCGATCGTCGGGTTGCCGCCCGAGTCGGCGCGCGTCTCCGGGACGCTCCTTTGGGAAGGCCGGGACCTCCGGACGCTTTCCGAGAAGGAGTGGAGGCGCGTTCGCGGCCGTCGCATCGCGATGCTCTTTCAGGAACCGGGAGCGGCACTCGATCCAGTCGCAACCATCGGGGACCAGGTGGCCGAAGCGATCCGGCTGCACCGCCGGGTCTCTCGGGCCGAGGCGAAACGGCTCGCGATCGAGCGGCTCCGCGAGGTCTCCTTTCCCGATCCGGAACGCGGCGCCTCGGAGTACCCGCACCGCCTCTCCGGCGGACAGAAGCAGCGCGCCCTCCTCGCCGCCGCGCTCGCCGCGGATCCCGATCTCCTGATCGCGGACGAGCCGACGACCGCCCTCGACACGACGGTCGCCGCGGAGGTGATGGCGTTGCTCGCGCGGCTCCGCGAGCGCCGCGGCCTCGCCCTGCTCCTGATCAGCCACGACCTCGGGCTCGTCGCCCGGGAGTGCGAGCGGATTCTCGTCCTCTACGCGGGGCGCGTCGTCGAGGAGTCCTCGACGGAGTCGCTCTTTCGTTCGCCGCGCCACCCCTACACGCGAGGGCTGCTGGCGTGCCTTCCGTCGCTCGATCCCCGGAGACGCGGCCGTCGATTCGCCGCGATCCCGGGGGGAGTGCCGGACCTCTTCGAGAGAACGGAGGGGGCATGCTCGTTCGCGCCGCGCTGCCCGGAGCGGTTCGATCCTTGCGAGAAGAGCCTTCCGCCGTTGATCGAGAGCGACGGGGGCCGGGCCCGTTGTTTCCTGTTCGACCGGTCCGGAGCGTCGGGACCTCCCGCATGAACGCGCCTCCGGAGCCGCTCCTCGAGGCGCGGCGCATCGTGAAGGTCTACCCGATCCGGCGCGGTCTCTTCGGAGGATCGGCCGGGAGCGTGCGGGCGGTGGACGGCGTGTCGCTGTCGATCGGGGCGGGCGAGACGCTCGGCCTCGTCGGTGAGTCGGGCAGCGGCAAGAGCACGACGGGACGTCTTCTCCTCCGCTTGGAGGAGCCGACATCGGGCGAGATTCGCTTCGACGGGGAAGACTGGCGCGCCCTGTCGGGAGCGGAGCTCCGGAGGAAGCGGCGCGACATCCAGATGGTGTTCCAGGATCCCGTCGCCTCGCTGCATCCGCTTCTTTCGGTCGGCGCGCAGGTCGCGGAGCCGCTCAGGGTGCAGAAGCTCGCCGCCGGGCGGGAGATCGATCGACGCGTCGCGGAGCTCCTCGTCGAAGTGGGACTCCCCGCCGCCGCGGCCGACCGCCGGCCCTCGGAGTTCTCCGGAGGGCAGCGTCAGCGGATCGCCATCGCGCGCGCCCTCGCGACGCGTCCGAAGTTCCTCGTGTGCGACGAGCCTCTCTCCGCGCTCGACGTGTCCGTCGCGGCCCAGGTTCTCAATCTCCTGGCGGAGCTCGTCGAGAAGAGGGGAATGGCGATGCTCTTCATCTCGCACGATCTCGCGGTGGTGGCGAGTCTGTGCGATCGGGTCACCGTCCTCTACTGTGGTCGCGTCGTCGAGGAGGGCTCGACCGACGACGTCGTCCGAGCGCCCCTCCATCCGTACACGGTCGCCCTGCTCGCTGCGGCGCCGCGCCCCGCGCCGGGCCGGCGTCGCCTCGTTCTTCCGGGCGAGCCGCCGTCTCCCGCTTCTCCGCCGTCGGGCTGCGCTTTCCATCCGCGGTGTCCGATCGCGCGCCCGCGATGCCGCGAGGAGACGCCGGCGCTCACGCCGGGCGCCGGAGGCCGATCGGCGGCCTGCTTTTTTCCGGGAGAGCTGCCTCCGGAGTCGGCGCTCCGCGCGTCCGCCCCTCCGATATGATGGCGCCTCCGTCGCGCCGGAAGACCGCCTCCCCGAGGCGGTAAAGCACGCACAGGCAAGGAAAAAGCGCGCGACGCGGGAAACATTCGGTCCCCAACTGCGTAGAAGGGATGACGAAGGAGTGACAGGAATGAGCAGGTTTCCAGTTTTTTGGGCGGGCCGCGCCGCGCTCGCCGGGTCGGCGATTTTCGCGATGTCTTTCGCGGTGACGGCGCAGACTCAGACGCCGCCCAAGTCGGGCCCGACGCTGTCGGCGCGTCCGGGACAGCGAAATCCTCAGCCGCTCCCGGCGCCCGTCGACGGTGCGATCCGACTCTCGCTCGACCAGGCCGTCGCCCTCGCCATCGCCAACAACGAAGACCTGAACGTCTTCATCAACGCCGCCGAATCTTCGAACTACCTGCTGCTCTCGAGCGAGGGCATCTTCGACCCGGTCCTCGGCGCCTTCGCCAACCGCAACCACGACGAGACGCCGTCGTCGAGCGCCTTGTCGGGCGCGCCCGTCGCCCTCAAACTGGACACCTACAATTTCGGCGCGAACGTGACGCAGCTCGCCCCGTGGGGCGGAACGTTCCAGCTCGGCACGACCGGCGGGCGCTCCGCGACGAATTCGAGCTTCGCGAGCGTGAACCCCGCCTTCAACGCCGGCCTCTCCGTGCAGTTCAGCCAGCCCCTCCTTCGCAACTTCGGTTATACCGCCACGAAGTGGGCGATCTGGATCTCGCGAAACACCCGCGACCGGGCGTACCAGGACTTCGTGCGGGGAATTCAGACGGGAGTCAACGCCGTCGAACAGGCATACTGGGACCTCGTGTACGCGTACGAGAACCTCGCCGTGAAGAAGGAGTCGCTGACGATCGCCCAGGATCTGAATCGCATCACGAAGATCCGGATCGACGTCGGCTCGCTCGCGCCGATCGACATCACTCAAACGGAGGTCGGCATCGCGCAGGCTGAGCAGGACATCATCACGGCGGAAGGACTGATCGGAGACGCGACCGATCGCATCAAGCGGCAGCTCAACTTCGACGCGGCGAGCTGGCCGCAGCCCATCATCCCGACCGACAAGGTGCAACTGGAATCGTTGAAGATCGACGTCGAGCAGGGGACGCAGGAGGCGCTCGCGCGGCGCCCCGAGATCATGGCGCAGGCCTACACGACCGACTCCGAGCGGATCCGTTACGAATATTGGTCGAATCAGACCCTGCCCGCCGTGAACCTCGTCGGCAGCTACGGAACCCTCGGCCAGGGCGGGACGTTCTTCTTCTCGCCGTGCGCGGTTCCGGGCGATGTGAGGTGTCCAGACCCGAATAACCCGCCGCCGCCCGTCATCATCGCCGACAACGGGCTCGGCAACGCGTATCATCAGTCGATCAATCGGATCTTTCCCAACTGGTCGATCGGCCTGAACATCTCGTACCCGATTCTCAACCGGTTCGCTCGGGGGCAGCGCGGCGCCGCCAAGTACAGCTGGGAGTCGAACCGCGCCCTTCTGACGACGACGCAGCAGGACGTGATCGTCGACGTCAGGCGCACGGCCCGCGACCTGGATGTGGCGCAGCGCCAGATCGTGGCAACGGCGAAGGGTCGCGAGCTCGCCGAGAGGAATCTGGACGCCGAGAAGAAGAAGTTCGACAACGGCATGACGACGTCCTTCCAGGTCAACCAGATCCAGCGCGATCTCTCGGCCGCGCGCACGCTGGAGCTTCAGGCGCTCGTCCTCTACCGCAAGGCGATCGCCGCGTACCACACCGCGATCGCCGACATCCTCGAGTGGAAAGGGATCCAGGTCCAGGGGATTCCCGAGGCCGCTCCGCTGCCCATGGAAGCGAGCGCGGCGGTTCCGGCTCCGACGCGCTAGCGCGTGGAAGCGAACGCTCCGGCCGGCTCGCCGCCTTCCGGCGACTCCGCGCTCGCGCGGATCCCCGGAGTGTTCGTCTCGCCCGGCAAGACCTTCGAGGCGATCGCCCGCCGGCCGACGTGGCTCCTGCCGATGATCCTGTGGGTCATCGCCTCGATCTCCGTCTCGGTGGTCCTGCTCCCGAGGATGGACTTCGAGAAGATGACCCGCGATCGGATCGAAAAGAGCGGACGGACGATTCCGGAGGACCAGATCCAGTCGATGGTCGAGCGTTCCCGGCAATTCGCGCCGGTCTTCGCCTACGGCGGATCGGTCGTCGCCCCGTTCGGCATCGCCCTCCTGACGGCGGTGATCCTCTGGGGGGCCTTCCGGGCCTTCGGGTGGGATACGACGTTTTCGCAGTCCTTCGGCGCGACGGTCCATGCCTTCCTTCCATCGGTTCTCGGCTCGATTCTCCTGATCGCGCTCCTCTCCCGTCAGGAGCGCGTCGATCCCTCCGCGATGGGAGACCTACTGCGGTCGAACCTCGGTTTCCTCGTGCCGCTCGACAACAAGGTTCTCCACGCGCTGCTCTCCTCGATCGACCTGTTCTCCTTCTGGACGCTCGCGCTGCTCGTGATCGGTTTCTCGGCGGCGGCGAAGATCCGGAAGGGCCCGGCCGCGGGCGTGATCCTGGCGCTGTGGGGGCTCTATGTCCTCGGGAAGGCGGGACTTGCGGCAGTCTTCTGAGGAGCCGTTTCGCGCGCCCGCACAACCCGGCCCCCCTTTTCGTCGTATAAGAGCCACAGGCGACTCAATGCTGATCGACATCCGGGACATTACGAAGGTCTACGACATGGGGGAGGAGCGTGTCCGCGCCCTGGACGGCGTGACCGTCGCCGTCGAGCGGGGCGAGTATGTCGCGGTCATGGGACCCTCCGGCTCCGGCAAGTCGACGCTCATGAATCTCATCGGCTGCCTCGACACTCCGACCTCCGGCTCCTACGTCTTGAATGGCCGCGAGGTGGCGCGGATGAGCGACGACGAGCTCGCGCAGATCCGCAACCAGGAGATCGGCTTCGTTTTTCAGACCTTCAATCTCCTGCCGCGCACGACGGCTCTGCATCAGGTCGAGCTGCCCCTCGTCTACACGGGTGTGCCGAAACGTGAGCGGCGGGAACGCGCGGTGCGCGCCCTCGAGGCCGTCGGCCTCGGCGACCGGATGGCGCACCACCCCAATGAGATGTCGGGAGGACAGCGCCAGCGCGTCGCCGTCGCACGCGCCCTCATCAACACGCCTTCGATCCTTCTCGCCGACGAGCCGACGGGCAACCTCGACTCGCAGACGGGCGCGGAGATCATGGCGCTCTTCGACGATCTGAACTCGCGCGGCAACACGATCATCCTCGTGACGCACGAGGAGGACATCGCCGCGCACGCCCGCCGCATCGTTCGCCTGCGGGACGGGAAAGTCCGGGAAGACCGCGGCAACGACGCGCGCGCCGCGAGCGAGTCCACGACCGCCAGTGCGGGCTGAGACCGCTCCGACCTCCGGAGCCGCCCTCGAGGCGGCCCACTTTCTTCAGCGTGCGGCGGCCGACGGGACGAGCCGAAGAGTCTTCTCGGTCGAAGCGCTCATCGGAAGGTAGGCCCCGCGGCGCCAGAGCGGCAGCAGATCCCGGTAGCCCTTCGAGAAGACATTTCCCGACTGTCCGGTCGTGTGGACGAACACGGACTGCGAGAGGTCGGCGAGATCCACAATCTGGCGGTAGCTCGGCCCGTCCGTCATCAGGTACGAGCCGTCCCGGCGGTAGGCGCCGACGTTCACCGTCGAGGCGTCGCCTCCCTGGTCGATCTCGAGGCTAAAGAAGCGTCGCAGGAGAGGCACCGAGTCGAAGACGCCGTGCGGGAAGCGCGCGCGGTGGAGTCGTTCCCAGCGCCAGGAGTCGGGTTCGGGCCCGAGGCGCCGCGCGAGCTCGGCGACGGCCTTCGAGAGCGTGGCGCTGCGGAATTCGGCGCAGGTCTCCCGCTTCGGGGTCCGGACGTCGTCGCACCAGGGCGAGTCCGATCGGAGGCTCTCGGTCAAGAATCGGGATCGCACGGAGCCGAGCGGAACTTCTCCCGCCTCGTCTTCGGGCATCGCCGAAAGCGCCGTGTACCACGCGGCGTAAATCGATGCGGGCACCGAGTCCGGTTCGAAGTCGCGGTTCCATCGCGCGAGGCGTTCGAGCGCGTCGCGGGAGGCCGGATCGGCCGGCTTGGTGTCGAGAAGAAGCGGCAGGAGCTCATCCGCCTGTTCCGAGTGCCGGTCGAGCTGGATCGCCCGCATCTGACCGACGTCGAGCTTGCCCGCCCCGAGAATCCGCTTCGTGATCCGGTCCGCCCGATATGGCTCCGGCCAGTCTCGCGCGATCGGCCACGGATATCGGCCCGAGACGACCCGGTTGTTCGCGGTCGCGACGTAGCCGCGCGGGGGGTCGAGTACGCGAGGCAGGCTCTCGAACGGGATTTCGCCGCTCCAGTCGTCCTCGCCGGCGCCGGAAACGGGGAGGAGCCCGTCGGACCGGGGACGAATCGGGATCGCGCCGGTGGTCGTGTAGCCGATGTGGCCGTCTACGTCGGCGTAAACGAGGTTCTGCGCGGGCGACCGGAGGCGCGACGCGGCCTCCAAGAATTCCTTCCAGCCGGAGGCGCGGTCGATTCCGAGAAACGTCTCGGCGGTCGTGTCCCCGGGGTCGAGCCCCGTCCATCGCAGAGCCGCGGGACGACCGAGCGTCTTTGCGCCGTCGAAGACGTCCGTGACGATCGGGCCGTGGATCGAGGAGCGGACCTCGAAAACGACGTCGGCCCCTCCGCGAACGGCGATTCTCTCGGTCCTTTTCTCGAAGAGGAGCCAGCCATTGCCGTGCCGGTAGCGGTCCAGCGCGGCGGGATCCGTCTGCTCGAGATAGAGATCCTGTACGTCCGGCTCGACGCTCGTCAGGCCCCACGCGATCCGCGCATTGTGGCCGATGACGACGCCGGGCAGGCCGGGCAGCGTCGCGCCGGCGACCGAGAGGCCGGGTGCTTCGAGCCGCGCGAGATACCAGACCGAGGGCGCTCGGAGCCCCAGGTGCGGATCGTTCGCGAGAAGCGGCTTTCCCGACCGGGTCCGCGCGCCGGCGACCACCCAGGAGTTGCTCCCGATCTCCTCTCCGCCGAAGCCGAGGGGTGCCAGCAGCGCGAACGCGCGCTCGAGCCCGGACCACGGGCCCGTCTCGGCTGCCGCGCGCGCGCCGACCGCCGCGCCGGCGGGAACGGTCCACTCGGAGTCGAGCAGGATCGTCGGCTCGGCCGGCACTTCGGGGAAGAGCTCGCGGGCGCGCGCCTCCCCGAGCTTCGCCGCGAGGCGCGCGCGGCGGATCTCGCCGGTGGCGTTTCCCGCGAGATCCCAGGCCATCATCTTGCCCCAGAGGAGCGCGTCGACCGGCGTGTAAGGTTCCGGGCGGATCCGGAGGACGCGGAACTCGATCGGGCGAGCGGTCTCGGCCGTGAGAAAGGCGTTGACGCCCGCCGCGTACGCTTCGAGCGCCGCGCGGGCGGGGGCCGAGAGGGCCGGCCAGCTCGACTCGGCAGCGCGGCGGAAGCCGACGGTGCGCAGGAACCGGTCGGTCTCGATGAGCCTCGGCCCCAGGATCTCCGCGAGGCGTCCGCTCCCGATCCGCCTCTGGAATTCCATCTGCCAGAGGCGGTCCTGCGCGTGGACGTAGCCGAGACCGAAGAGCGCGTCGTTCGGCGAAGATGCGCGGACCGTCGGCACCCCGTTCGCGTCGCGCTCGATCGAGATGGGAGCCGCGAGGCCGGCGACACGCCGCTCGCCTCCGTTCGCCGGAAAGGTCGAGGCCGCGAGCAGACCGAGCGCGAGGAGGAGAACGACCGAAAGGACGAGGAGCCCGAGGAGAACCTTCTTCAAGACAGGCGCGTCGTCACCGGGCGCTCGCGGCCGCGGCCGGAGCGCGGGGCGCCGTGATCTTCGAGAGCACGTCCGGCCGACTCGCATCGCGCTCGAGGCGCGGATAGCGCTCGCCGCCCGAATAGTCGAGCCGATACGTCGCGAAGACGTCCCCCGTTTCGACGAGGAGCTCGATCGGCGTCGAAGGGGAAGCCCGCAGCGCGTCGCGCAGGATGTCCCGCGAGAAGCGGCGCCCGTTGACGGCGACGAGACGGCTCCCGGACGGCACGCCGGCCTTCGCGGCGGGCGAGTCGGGGATCACGTCGGGAATGTCGCCGTCGTCCTCGACGGTGAACCCGATCGAGAAGCGCGCGTCGAGAGACTTTCCCGAATCCTCCGCGGAGCGCTCCATCTCCTCCGGCCACGTCCCATAGGCGAGCTTCCAGCCGCTCGCCGCGACGCCCCCCAGCGGCGCCCGCACGTTCTTCGAGTCGAGCCGCGCCCGCCAGAATCCACGCCAGTCGTACGGCGCGACCCGTTCGAGCGCGGCGATCAAGTCGTCGAAACCGTAGGGCACGACGGCGGGCGGGCCGTTGGTACCGCCGTGGAATGCGCGGCAGAAATCGTCGAGACTCCGTCGCCCTCCGGTTTCGTTCCGGATGACCATGTCGGCTTCGAGCCAGAGAAGCTCGCTCTCCGGGTAGAAGTCGGTGCCGCGCCGCCAGGCTGCTCCGTCCGGCCGGGACGGGAAGAGGATCTGCGCCGCCACCGCCGTGTCCGCGAGAGGCCGCCAGTCTCGCCCGCGCTGAAACTCCATCGACGCGGCGGTCGCGGCGAGACTCTGGCGGTACTGCTCGGCCGTCAGGAGGCCCGAGCGAGCGGCGAGAACCTGGCCCAGGTATTCGGTCAGACCCTCGTAAACCCACAGCAGATCGCCCCGCATCGGCCGGTCGAAATGGCCGGGCGCGAGGTCGGCCGGGCGCCGGTACTTGCCGTTCCACGAATGGACCATCTCGTGCGGAAGAAGCCCCGCCATCATCCGCCGCCCGTCGTCGTCCACGAGCGAGCGCTCGGGGACCCGGTCGTCGCTCGACTCGTGATGCTCGAGACCGAAATGCGCGACGTGATCCGACAGCGTCAGGAGGAAGTCGTAGTGCCGGTAGTGACGGGCGCCGAAGAGCGCGCCCGTCTCCGCGACGAGGCTGCGGTAGGCCGCCTCCTCTTCGGGACGCATCGCGAGCGCGGCCTCGCCGTCGGCGGCGATCCGGATGCGGTGCGGGATCGGGCCCTCGGCGAGCGAGATCGTCCGGAAGTGCGCGCCCGCGAGAACCGGCGAATCCACGAGCGTCGTGAGCGACGCCGGGGCGAAGGCGATCCCGTCCGGCCCCTCGCTCAGGGTCGCCAGCGCCGTTCCGTACTTCCAGCCGGCGGGAAGCCGCAGGCTCGCGGAGACCATCAGATCGTCCGGGACGGCGGTCTTCGGATAGAGGAGGACCTGGTTCCAGCTGATCACGGCGAGCTCCGCGGTCGCGGAGGGTCCGGAGGTGAACCCCTCCGTCGAGGCCGGGGAGAGGAAATCCAGGGAGACCTCGAGGGCGCCGGCGCCGTCGGGCACATCGACGCGAAAGGCGTACATGTCCATCGGGTCGCGCGTCCAGTCGAGCGGACGCCCCCCGGCGGTCATGCGGAGCCCGGCCACGTCGGCGATCGGGCCCGTCGGTCCGTGCTCGCCGGGCAACCACTCCGGGTAGAGGAGCGTGACCGGTCCGGGAGGGAGCGCGAATCGCATCCGCGAGTGGAAGAGACGCCGCGGAGCTTCCCGCGCGTCCACTTCGATCGAGACCGTCGGCGAATCCGCGAAAAGCGGCGCCGACGCGCAGACGAACAGCGCGAGCGCGATCCACCGTCGCTTCGAGAGACCCGTGTCGTTTTTCATCGGCGCGGAGCTTACTCTAGGGTCCGTGCCGCGCGTCCTCCTGCTCCTGCCGACGACGACGTATCGGACGCACGACTTTCTCGAGGCCGCGCGGAAGCTCCGTCTCGACGTGACCGTCGGGACCGAGGAGCAGAGCACTCTCGAAGGATCGAATCCCGACGGGCTCCTGACGCTCGACTTCCGCGATCCCGCCGCATGCGCGCGGCGCGTCTCGGAGTTCGCCCGGCGGCTTCCGATCGCGGCCGCCGTCGGGGTGGACGAAGAGACGGCCGTGGCCGCCGCCGCGATTTCGGCGGCCCTCGGCCTGCCGTCCAATCCGTCCGGAGCGGCGGTCGCCGCCTGGCACAAGGGAACCCTGCGCCGGCGCCTCGAGGCCGCCGGAGTCCCCTCGCCGGCGTATCGCATCTTCACTCGCGAGGAGGACCCCGCGGACGTCGCGCGCCTCGTCCGATACCCCTGCATTCTCAAGCCCACGTTTCTTTCGGGGAGCCGCGGCGTGATCCGCGCGGACGATCCGGCGGGATTCGCCGCGGCCTGGGTGCGGCTGCGCCGGCTGCTCGAGGATCCGGAGATCGGTCGGCGTGGCGGGAAGCTCGCCCGGGAGATCCTCGTCGAGGATTTCGTGCCCGGCCGGGAGTTCTCCCTGGAGGGGTTACTCGAACGCGGCGAGCTCACCGTGCTCGCTCTCTTCGACAAGCCCGACCCGCTCGACGGTCCGTTCTTCGAGGAGACGATCTACGTGACCCCCTCCCGGCGGCTCGAACCGGAGCAGCGCCGGATTCGAGACGTCGTCGCCTCGGGGGCGCGAGCCCTCGGCCTCGTCGAAGGACCGATCCACGCGGAAGTCCGGCACGGCGAAGAGGGGACCGTCTTGATCGAGATCGCGGCACGCTCGATCGGCGGGCTCTGCTCGAGGACGCTGCACTTCGGAACCGGGATGTCGCTCGAGGAAGTGATCCTTCGGAACGCGCTCCGCCTTCCGCTCCCGGCGCTCAAGCGCGAGGCCGCGGCGGCGGGCGTGCTCATGATCCCGATCCCCCGGGCGGGCGTTCTCGAGGAGGTGCGCGGCGTGGACCGCGCCCGGCTCGTGCGGGGCATCGTCGAGGTCACGATCTCGGCGCACGCCGGACAGCGTCTCGTGCCGCTGCCGGAGGGGTCGCGCTACCTGGGCTTCGTCTTCAGCCGCGGGCAGACGCCCGACGAGGCGGAGGCGGCTCTCCGGCAAGCGCACCGGGAGCTGGAGTTTCGGATCGCGGGATGATCTCGCACGCCTTCGCGCGTCGGGTCACTTGGCGGGAGCGTAGTAGGGATTTCGTCCGGACGCGTGATCCGTCGTGTCGAGGATCTCGCCGACCGCCGGGGCCAGCTCCCGAATCGCACGCTCGATCCCCTGCTTCAGGGTCACGTCGGCGGCGCCGCAGCCCTGACACCCGCCGCCCAGTCGGATGAACACGTTGTTCTTCTTGACGTCGATCAGCTCGACCCACCCGCCGTGCTGCGCGACGGCCGGGTTGATCTCCCGCTCGAGCAGGTCCTGGATGGCCCACCGGAGGTCCCCCTCGGAGGGGAGCGCGGCGAAGTAGTCGGGCGAGACCACGGGCGACCCGGAACGCAGATGCTTGCGGATGACGTTGCCGATCCCGAGAGCCGGCCAGTCGACGGGATGCGCCGCTTCGACGGTGACCACGTTGTCGGCGATGAGGGCCGACTCGACGCCCGGGATCGCGAGGAGCTCGGCGGCGAGGGGGGACTGCTGCGCCGCCTCGGCCGGCGACCGGAAATGCACCGACGCGTCGGGGAGGACCGGGCGATCGACGACGAAGCGACAGCTCTCTCCGCTGCGAGAAGGCTCGCCCGTGATTTGGATCTCGTCGCTCACGGCTCAAGTATAGCCGGCGCGTTGACGCCGTTTCGGCGTCTCGCAGATAATCGGCGCCGATGAAAGAGAAGCTCACCCGGAAAGATTTGAAGCGCAACGACCTGGCGGAGACGGTGGGCCGCACGGTCGAATACGTCGCCTCCCACCGCAAGGGGGCCACCGAGATCGGGGCGGTGGCGGCCGGAATCGCCTTGCTCGTCGCCGGCTTCTTCCTGGTGAAGTTCTACCGGGAGGGGCGCGCCGGGCGGGAGCTGTCGGCGGGTCTCGCCGCGGTGCAGGCGCCGCTCGCGACGGACCCCGGCGCATCGTCCGCCGTTCAGACCTTTCCGAACGCCGGGGCGAGGGATAAGGCGGCCGACGACCACTTCCGAAAGGCCGCCTCGTACGGCGGGACGACGCCCGGCCGGGCGGCGGGTGTGATCCTCGCGGCGCGGGCGGAGAAGCCCGCGGCGGCCGCGGAGACCTTTGCGCGAGCGGCGCGCGACGGCCGCGCGGAGATCGCCGCTGCCGCCGAGATCGATGCCGCTCGGCTCGCTGTTTCGCAGGGAAAGACCGCCGAGGCGATCGAGCGTCTGAAGCGGGCGATCGATTCCCCGTCGGCGACGATGCCGAAGGACGCCCTCCTCTTCGCGCTCGCTCAGATCTACGAGGGCAATGGCTCCTCTTCCGACGCGCGCGCCACGTACCAGCGCATCGTAAACGACTTCCCGACCTCTCCCTATCGGGCGGACGCTCGACTTCACAGCGGAGCCGGTTCCTGAAGCGGAGCCGCTCGAGGTCCGCCCGCGCACGGTCGTGACCCGGCCGGCCGGCTCCGAAAGAGAGTTTTCAAGTTCGCTCGGCTCCAGATGTAACACGGAATGGCACGAGTTCCTCGCCGAGTCGTCATTCTGGTCTGTGACGGGCTCGGCGTCGGGGCGGCGCCGGACGCGGGCGCCTACGGCGACGAAGGCAGCGACACACTGGGTCACGTCCTCGAGCGGTACCCGGTCGCGCTTCCGAATCTCGACCGCCTGGGCCTCACGGCGCTCGTCGGCCGCGGCCCCTCGGTCGGCGTGCGGGGGAAGCTGTCGGAGATCTCCGCCGGCAAGGACACGACGACCGGGCACTGGGAGATGATGGGCCTCACCGTCGAGCGCCCCTTCCCGCTCTATCCGAACGGCTTTCCCCCCGAGATCGTCCGCCCGCTCGAAGAGCATGTGGGCAAGAGAGTCCTGGGCAACAAGGCCGCGTCCGGCACCGTGATCCTCGAGGAGCTCGGCGCCGAGCATCTGGCGACCGGCCGGCCCATCCTCTACACGTCCGGCGACTCGGTCTTCCAGATCGCCTGCCACGAGGAGATCTGGCCTCCCGAGAAGCTCTGGGAGGTCTGCCGTTTCGCGCGCAGCCTGCTGACGGGCGATCACAACGTGGGCCGCGTCATCGCGCGCCCGTTCGTGGGGAGGCCCGGCGCCTTTCGTCGCACGGCGAATCGCCGGGATTTCGCCGTCGAGCCGATCGGGGAGACGTGGCTCGATCGGCTCGTCGCGGCGGGGCGCCGCGTCTTCGGGGTCGGCAAGATCGTGGACATCTTCTCGGGCCGCGGCATCTCCGACTCCGTCCACACCGCATCCGACGCCGAGGGTCTGCGCGTGACTTCGGACCGCCTGCGCGAGGGGGGCTGGGACTTCGTCTTCACGAATCTCGTCGATTTCGACAGCAAGTACGGGCACCGCAACGACCCGGCCGGCTTCGCGAAAGCGCTCTCGATCCTCGACGCCGGTCTCCCGGAGGTCCTCGCCGCGCTCGGCCCGGGCGACCTGCTTCTCGTGACCGGAGACCACGGCTGCGAGACGACGGACGTCTCGACCGATCACACGCGGGAGTACGTCCCGCTCCTCGCCGCGGGCCCGGCCGTCCGCAGCGACGCCGACCTCGGGGCGCGCCGCGGCTTCTGCGATCTCTCGGCGACGGCGGGGGAGTGGCTGGGCGTTCCCTCTCCGCGCGGCGAGAGCGCCCTTTCGCGAATCCTCGCCTAGAAGGAGGTCGGATGCTCCACGGCGCGCTCGTGGCCGCGGTCGCGCTGGCAGCTCTCAGCCTGGCGCTGGCGGCCTTGAACCTGGCACTCGTGCCTCGCCTCTCCCGAGCACCGAAAGCGGCGGGCGGCCCGCTCGTGTCTGTCGTCATCCCCGCGCGCAACGAGGAGCGGGACGTCGGCGCAGCGATCCGGGGGCACCTCGCTCAAAGCGGTTCGAACCTGGAGGTCGTGGCCGTCGAGGACCGGTCGACCGACGGGACCGCCGCCGTCCTCGAGCGTTTCGCGCGGGAGGATCCGCGCGTGCGTGTTGTCTCCGGCGCCGAGCCTCCGCCGGGCTGGCTCGGAAAGCCGCATGCGCTCGCCGAGGGCGCGGCCGCCGCGCGGGGCGAGCTCCTGCTGTTCGCCGACGCGGACGTCCGCTACGCGCCGGACGTGCTCGCGAGGGCCGTGGGGCTCCTCGAGCGGGAGCGGCTGGACTTTCTCTGTCTCCTGCCGCGCATCGAGGCGAAAGGCTTCTGGGAGAACCTGCTGATGCCGAACCTGATCGTGACGTTCTTCACCGCGCCGGCGTTTCTGATCCCGCGCCCCAGCTGGCGCTCGATCGCGGCGGGCGGGGGCGCGGGAAACCTGGTCCGCCGCGACGCCTACCGTGCCGCCGGAGGGCACGAGGCGCTGCGCGACTCGGTCATCGACGACGTCCGGCTCGGGTACCTGATGAAGCGGAGCGGGCACGCGATCGGCGTCGTCCGCGCCGAGGACGGAATCGTCGTGCGCATGTACCGCGGCTTCGGCGAGATCGTCGACGGGTTCACGAAGAACGCCGCGTATCTCTTCCAGGGCACGGCCGGCGTCGTCCTCTTCCTGATCATGGCGGCGACGTTGGTACTCGCCATCCTCCCGGCGATCGTGCTCCTCGTGTTCGCGGCGGGAGGCGCCGTCGGCGCCCCGCAGGTCCGGCTCGCGACGATCGCCGTCGGGCTTCAGGTCACGATGCGCCTGCTTCTGGCCGTGGCTCTCCGCGATCCGCTCTGGCC
>JBKPSZ010000045.1:0-6827 GCA_046735265.1 Acidobacteriota bacterium
GAGGCTCATCCGTTCGCCGAAACGCAGCGCCACCGGGGGACGTACGTGCGCGAGCGCGCTCGGCCTCAGCTCCCGGGCGTACGCGATCGCGGCCGAGGCGGCCGCTCCGAGCTTCGTCCCCGCGCCGGCAAAAGGAATGGCCGTCCCCAGAGCCTCGCGAAACCAGGCGGCCGAACGCCTCGTCTCGACGACGGTCCGGCCCGCCGGCGCCGCTGCCCCTTCCGGCAGGAGGAGCTCGCGCGGCCGGAAGAGCGCGAAGAGATCGGGCAGCCGCTCCGCCGGGACGCCTCCGGACTGCAGATCCCCGGTCGAGAGGTCGAGCAGCGCGACGTCCGTCCCCTCCTCGCCCGGAACGATCGCGGCGAGATAGGAGGGGTGTCCCGGGGACAACGATTCCGAGTCGAGCACGGTGCCGGGCGTCACGATGCGCGTGATGTCGCGCCGCACGAGCTTCGTCCCTCGCGCCTCCTCCAGCTGGTCGCAAACGGCGACTTTCCGGCCGGCCGCGACGAGCTTGGCGATGTGATGGTCGGCGCTCTGCCACGGCACGCCGCACATCGGCGCTTCGATGTCGGAGTCGCGATGCCGCGCCGTCAGCGCGATCCCGAGGAGGGGCGCCGCTTCCCGGGCGTCGTCGAAGAACATCTCGTAGAAATCGCCGAGGCGGTAGAAGAGAATCGCGTCGGGGACGCGGCTCTTCATCTCGAAGTACTGTCGAAGCATGGGAGTGGCCCGGGGCGGCGGCGAGCTCACGCTCTGCTAGCATAAAACAGGAGGAGGCGGTGTCGGACGACGTGTGGGTGCTCGCGATCGACACAGCGAGTCCGCTCCCCGCCGTCGCGCTCGCTCACGGCGACGGCCGGATCGAAGAGCGCCTTCCGGAAGGCCGCCGCGCTTCCGAAGAGCTGCTGCCCGCGATCTCCCGTTGCCTCGAGAAGGGGGGCTCGGCCCTGTCCGATCTCTCGCGCCTCGCTCTCTGCGCGGGTCCGGGCTCGTTCACGGGGCTGCGAGTCGGTCTCGCGACCGCGTGGGGGCTTTCGCGCGCCGCCGGAATCCCGGTCGAGACCGTTTCGACGCTCGAAGCGATGGCCGAGGCCTCGCGAGGAAACGGATCCCGGCGCGTCTGGACCGCTCTCGACGCGGGCCGGGGCGACGCGGTCTTCCAGCCTTTCTCGCTCGAGGGCGCTCGCGCTCGCGCGCTCGCACCCGCGAGGCTCGCTCCTCCGGAGCGTGCGTTCGCGGAGGCTCTGGAGGCGGGCGACCCGATCATGGCGCTGCCGCCGGAGCTCGCGGGCACGCGATCGACGCGCCTGCCGCTCTCACCCGCGCTCGCTCTCGCCGTCGCGGCGGCCCGGGCGCCGAATCCGCTGGCGGCTGCGACTTCGTTCGAGCCGATCTACACCCGCGCGAGCGCGGCGGAGGAGAGACGTGGCGCTCCGTAAGCCCGACCCCTCCGAATACCGGCTCGTTCCGGCCGAGTCGCGGCATCTCGACGAGATCGCGCGCATCGAACGCGAATCCTTTCCCGTCCCCTGGAAGCGGGAATTCTTCGAGAGCGAGCTCTTCGAATCCTTCCGGTACGCGCGCGTCTTGACGCGCCTTCACGCCGGCCCGGCGCCGGAGATCGGCGGGTATCTCTTCGCGATCTCTCTCTACGACGAGTTCCACATCAACAAGATCGCGACCGATTCCCGGATCCGGAAGCTCGGTTACGGACGGATTCTGCTCGAGGACGCGCTCGCCCGGGCTCGGACGGCCCGGGCGGCCGCCGTGACACTGGAAGTCCGCGTCTCGAACTCCCCGGCCCGCGAGTTCTACCGCTCCTACGGGTTCCGGGAGGCGTACCGCCGCCGAAGTTACTATCAGGACGGGGAAGACGCGTTCGCGCTCGTCCTCCCCCTCTCCTCGGCCTCGGATTCCGGCCCGATTTTCTCGAGGCGCTGAAGCCGTGCCGGCACGAGGTCTCCGCCTTCCCGAACGGGCACAGACGTGGTGCTCCACCTGCGGGTCAACCTGCTAGACTCTGAACGTGGCTTGCTCCCACCTGTCCCGGTTACCCCCGAAGAAAAGAACAAGGAGGATCGAGCGATGAGCCAAACGCATTCGGAGGACGTGTCGGAGCTGAACGCCGAATATCGCCGTCTCCTGGAAGAACATCAGGATCACGAGCGACGGCTCGAGGCTCTGGCTGTGAAGTCCCGCCTTTCCGAGGACGAGGAGTTCGAGGAAAAGCGCCTCAAAAAGGAGAAGCTGCTCCTGAAGGACCGGATGGAAGCCATTGCCCGATCTCAACGAAACGGGGTCACCCACTGAAGATTCCGATCGCCCGGGAGGGCTGGCCGTTCCTCGCGGTGGCCTTCGCCGTCGCGGCGGTCGCCCTCCTGGCGGGCTTTCCCCTTCTCGCCGCCGTCGCCGGACTCGCCTTCCTGTTTTTGCTCCAGTTCTTCCGTGATCCCGAGCGCACACCCCAGGGAGGAGAGGAAACCATCGTGTCGCCGGCGGACGGAACGATCCTCTCGGTCGGACCGGCGCCCGAGGCGCCGCCGGGCGCGGCGCGCCGAATCTCGATCTTCATGTCGGTCTTCAACTGCCACGTGAATCGATCGCCGGTCACCGGCCGCCTGACGCACTACGCTTACAGCCCCGGCCGGAAGATGGCGGCCTTCGACGACAAGGCTTCTTCCGACAACGAGCAGAACCGCATCACGGTGGCCGGCCCGCGGGGCGGCGTCACGTTCAAGCAGATCGCCGGAGCGCTCGCCCGCCGGATCGTTTTCTACCCGAGGCTCGGGGCGGACCTTTCGCGGGGACAGCGGATCGGCATGATCAAGTTCGGGTCGCGCGTCGATCTCTTCGTTCCCGACGACTGCGAGACCCTCGTCGACCGGGGCGACCGGGTCGCGGCCGGCCGGACCCCGCTCGCGCGATGGAAGTGAGGCGCCGGGCGGACGACGCCGTCGGGCCGCGGCGCAGTCGCCTTTCGCGCGGTCTCTTCGTCTTGCCGACGCTTTTCACGGTTGGAAATCTCTTCTGCGGATACCTGTCGATCTGGGCCTCGATCCGGGGCACGTTCGAGACCGCGGCTTACCTCGTGATCGTGGCGGCGGTGCTCGACGCGCTCGACGGTCGCATCGCGCGCCTGACCAATTCGGCCTCCGAGTTCGGAGAGGAATACGACTCGCTGGCGGACCTGGTCTCCTTCGGTGTGGCTCCGGCGGTGCTCGCCTACTCCTGGGGCCTGTCCGATTTCCACCGTCTCGGGTGGGTCACTTCGTTCCTCTTCGTCGTCTGCGGCTCGATGCGTCTGGCGCGCTTCAACATCCAGACGAAAGTCGTGGACAAGCGCTATTTCGTGGGGCTCCCGATCCCCGCGGGGGCAGCGACGATCGTGACGCTCGTGCTCGCGACCCCCGACCGGCTCGTCTCGCGGGTGTGGATGGCGGGACTCCTCGTCCTGACGGTCGTCGTCTCCTACCTGATGATTTCGACGATCCGCTACCGCTCCTTCAAGGACCTCGATTTGCGCCGCAGCCGGCCGGCCTGGATCCTGCCCGCCATCGCCGTGGGACTGGCGATTTTCGCTTTCCTGCCGAAGTTGACCCTGCTCACGGCGGCGATCACGTTCGCGGTCTCGGGCCCGATCGGCAAGGTCGTCACGCTTCTTCGGCGCCGGCCCTAGCGCGGGCCTATCCGCGTCGCTTCGATTTCGCCGGCGCAGGAGTCGGCGTCGGGGGCGGCGGCGGCGAGATCCAGTCCCCCGCCACTTCGGATCCCGATGCCGCGAGCACGTGCTGCCGGAAGCGGCAGCATCCGGGCGGCGGCTGGCCGCGCAGCTGGATCGTGGCGGGCTCGATCCGCTCCCGCGGGCCGACGAGGATCTCGAAGAAACGCAGCCGCGCGGCGCGGCCCGGCGTGACCGGACGCCCCTCCGCGTCGAAGACTTCGTAGCGGTCGAAGCCGCCGAGTTGCGCGTCGCGAACCTCGCCGGGCGGCACCTCGACCTCGACCCAGTTGGTCGTGCGCGAGATGACCGAGGCGTGGTCCGAGAGATTCTCCGCTTCGACGCGGATGGCGGCGGCCCCCGGTACGATTCGGACGCGCAGATCCGGAACCAGTGGACGGCCCAGCAGGACGTCGGAGAGCGCGGCGAGCGTGAAGAGACGCTGCCCCTCGGAGACGCCGTCCAAGCGAATGAGACGCCCCCGCACGAGCTTCCGACCCGTCAGGTCCGAACCGAAACGGAAGAGAAGCTCCGAGACCGCCGGCTGGCGGAACGAGATCTGATCGCCGGGTTCGAACGTCTTGCCCCGGATCTCGACGCGGGCCGTCGGACGGAAGAGGAACGCCGAAGGCTCCTCCGTCGAGAGCGAGAGCTCCTGATGGAGGGGCGTCAACGGCTCGTCGGTGAGCGCGGAAAGATCGCCTTCGAAGAGCTCCCCGCGGGGATTGCCCGCCGCGTCCTTCCACTCGCCGACGGCCGAGGGCGCATATCCGGCCCACCACGGCTTGCCGAGGGCATCGGTCGCGACCAGATCGCCGCGCGCCTGTTCGCCGAACACGAACGTGACGAACCCGTCAGCCGGGCTCAATCGCTTTCGAAACTCGTCCCGCTCCTTCTCGGGCGGGGCGCCCTCGAGTGCGCAGGTGACGAACAGATCGGCCGGGACCGCCTTCCGGATGCGCCCGAGGAGCGACCCGAGCGCCTCCGCCGCGGCGACGGGAAACGCGAGCTGCACGTGGACGCCCTCGACCTTTCCGTAGGCGTTGCGCGACGCGAGGACTCTTCCGAGGGCGCCCTCGATCGAGGTCGTGAACGCCTCGCCGGCCGAGGGATCGAATCCGACGCCGGGGCCGCCGACGACGAGAACGACCGGCACCCCCGAGAGCGACCGCGCCGGAGGCGCGACCTCCTTCGCGCTCCACGCATTCCCGTTTCGCTCGAGACGGACCGCGGGAAGGAAGACGTGCGCGAATCCGCCCCGGGCGAGGATCTGCTCGATCTCGGTCTGCTCGGACGGGATCCCGTCCCGGAAATAGAGAGCGTCTCCCGGAGGAACCGTCGGGGCGGCGGCTCCTCGCCTTCCCTTCCCGCACGAAACCGCGATGAGGAAGAGGATCGTCGTGGCGCGGAGTCCGCGCCTCAAGCCGGAGCGCTCCGCGCGGCCGCGTCTTCGAGAGACCTCGAGAGGGGCAGGTCGAGTGTCACGCGAAACCCTCCCTCGGGCCGATTCTCCGCCGAAATGGTCCCGCCGTGCTCCTCGACGATTTTCTTCACGATCGCGAGGCCGAGCCCCGTCCCGCCGCTTCGGGCGGAGAAGTAGGGCTCGAAAAGCCGGGCCTGGACTTCGGGAGAGACGCCGGGTCCGTCGTCCTCGACGGTCACACGGACGCGATCTCCGGCGAGAACGGACGTGAGCGCGATCTCGCCCCCCGAGCTCCCGAGCGCCTCGACGGCGTTGCCGACGAGATTGGACAGCGCGCGCGAGAGCAGCCGCTCGTCCGCCTCCGCCACCGATCCCGGCTCGGCTTCGACTCGCCAGCGGATACGCCGCGCCCCGGCGAACGCCGCCGCCGTCTCGCGCAGGAGGCCGCCGAGGTCCACGGCGTGCATCCGCGGACCCGGCAGCCGCGCGTAGTCGGAGAACTCGGCCGCCGAGCGCCGCAGCTCATCGGTCTGTCGAAGGACGTTGGACACGCACTCCTCGAGCACACGGTCGAAATCGGGCGAGCCGCGCCGCCAGACCTCGCGCAGGTGCTCGACGGACAGACGGATCGGGGTCAACGGGTTCTTGATCTCGTGCGCGATGATGCGCGCCATTTCCGCCCACGCGGCGAGGCGGTTGGAACGGACGACGTCGGAGACATCCTCGATCACGGCCATCCGGTCCCCCTCTCCGCCCGGCGGAAGCGGCACCGAGACGATCCGCCAGCGCTCCCCCGGTCGCGGCTCGACTTCCGCCGTGATCGGACGCTGCGTCTCTTCGCGCAGGACCACTCGCACGGCGCGCATCGCCTCGCCGGGGAAGATCTCCTCGATCGCTCCCCCGTCGGGCCGACCGCCGCCGAGAGCCGCCGCCGCCGGGTTGGCGAGGAGCACGCGGCCCCCATCTCCGAGCGCGACGACCCCGGCGGTCAGGTTCGAGAGCAGGGCCGCCAGCCTTTCCTTCTCGCGCGACACGGCCTCGGTCTTCTGTCGCAGACTCTGGGACATCGAGAGAAAAGCCCGGACGAGCTCCTTCAGCTCCTCGTCCGGAGGCTCCTCGACGCGGGAGGAGAAGTCGCCTCGAGCGACCGCGCGCGTGGCTTCCACGAGATCCGCCACCGGGCGGGCCACGCGCACCGCGAGTCGCCCGGCGATCGCGGCGGAGAGGAGGAAGACGAGGACCGAGAAGGCCCAGACGGCAGCGGTCCACTGCGCCGCCTCGGCCGCGGCGATCTCCTGCTGTGGCAGGAGGAGGAGCGACAGAAGACCGGGGCTCGAGAGGCCGCGGATTCCCGGCACCGCCGCGAGCGCCGCCGCGATCTCCTCGAAGCGGCTCCCGGCGACGAGCCGGACGCCCTCCTGCTGGCGCGCTCCCGCGAGACCCACGGACGCATAGACCTCGGCCGGCGCGCGGTCCGGAACGAGGCCGGAAGCGTACAGGTCGCGGCGCGACGTGGCGACGAGGCCGCCGTCCGGGCCGTACACGGTCAGGTCGTATCCGACGGCGTTCGCGAGCCAGGCCATGAGCGCATCGTCGAGCAGGCCGAGGCGGCCGCGGGCCGCGCCGGCCGAGGGGAGGTAGTCGTCGAGAACGCGACCCGCCGTCGAGAGAGCGGTCCGGGCG
>JBKPSZ010000046.1:0-5632 GCA_046735265.1 Acidobacteriota bacterium
CTTCGGGCCCGACTACTTCTGGCAGTCGGCTGGCCGGATCGGCCCCGATGCCTGGACGGCGGAGGTCGCAATTCCGCTTTCGTCGCTCCGCTATCCGAAGAGCGACAAGCAGGCGTGGGCGCTCATGCTGTACCGAACCTACCCGCGCGAGTACAACTACCAGTTCTACAGCGTGCGGGTCCCGCGCGGCTCGAGCTGCTTTCTCTGTCAGTCGGCGACGATCGAGCTCGAAGGTTTGCCGCAGACGCCGCACCTCGTCGTGGCCCCCTACGGCGCGTTGACGAGCACCAAGACATATCCGGGTACCGACGGCTATTCCGGCGACGGCCTCGCGACGAAGGGAAAGGTCGGTGTCGACGCGAAGTGGCTGCCGAACGCCTCGACCGTCCTCGACGCGACGATCAATCCCGACTTCTCGCAGATCGAGTCCGACACGGCGCAGCTCGCCGTCAACGAGAGATTCGCGCTCTTCTACCCGGAGAAGCGGCCGTTTTTTCTCGAGCAGGTGGATCTCCTGCAGACGCCGATCCAGGCCGTCTACACGCGCACGATCACGTCGCCGCTCTGGGGCGCGCGCCTGACGGGGCGCGGAGCCGGCACCTCGTACACGGTTCTCGCCACACAGGACCGAGGCGGCGGGAGCGTCGTCCTGCCCGGGCCGATCTTTTCCGGCACCGCGCCGCAGGACTTCCACTCGTGGGTCGGGATCGGGCGTCTCCGGCGTGACTTCGGCGCCTCGTTCGCGGGCCTTCTCGGCACGACTCGGATCATCGAGGGCGGCGGGTACAACGCGGTCTTCGGCGGGGACTTCCAGTGGCGCCCGAACGACGCCGACGTCGTGACGGGTCAGTATCTCTACAGCGCGAGCCGCGAGCCGGACCGTCCGGACCTCTCGCCCGTCTGGCAGGGGCAACGGCTCTCGGGCTTCGGCTGGACCGCCTCCTGGTCGCACTCCTCGCGGACCTGGAGCTGGGAGCTTTCCCATTTCGATTTCGCGGACGGATTTCGCGCAGACGAGGGTTTCGTGCCGCAGGTCGGATACCGGCAGGAGGTCGGCAGTCTCTCGCGCTCTTTCTATCCGACGGGGTTCTTTTCGCGGCTGCGTCCGCTCGCCGCCGCCGACTACGCCGTCGATCGCGACGGCTCCCTGATTTCGCGGCGGGCCTTCCCGGGCGTCGCGTTCCAGGCGCGGGGCGGCATCCGGGGGGAGCTCGACTACGCGTTCGAGGCCGTGCAGATCGACGGCCAGACGCTCGACTTCGATCGGTTCGTCTGGAAGCTGTCGGCCTCGCCGGCGCGCCTCGTACCCAACGTCAGCCTGAGCGGCAACTTCGGCGAGCAGCCCGACTTCTCGAACGTGCGCGTCGGAACGGGCGGCACCGTGGCGCTCTCGGCTCTCCTGCGTCCGATCGACCACCTGGGACTCGAGCTCCTGACCGACGTGCAATGGCTCGACGAGACGGTGGACGGGCGCTCGGACCGCCTCTTCACCGCTCTCGTGGCGCGGGCGAAGGCGGTGTACGTCTTCAACTCCCGGATGCTCGTGCGACTGATCGGACAGTACGTCACGACGCGCCGCGATCCGTCCCTCTGGATCGAGCCGGTCTCCGCTCGCGACGGCGATTTCGCCGGGTCCGCGCTCTTCTCCTACAAGCTGAACTGGCAGTCGGTCCTCTTCGTCGGCTACGGCGACAACCGGGTCCTCCAGCCGGACGGCGCTCTCGCGAAAGCCGACCGTCAGTTTTTTCTGAAGGTCTCCTACGCTTTCCAGAGGTAGGCGCCCGGCGTCGCGACGGAGCGCCTTTCCCGCGCCGGATCGTTGTTGCGAGCGGAGGAACTTCGGGAGTCCCGGATCGTAGAACTCTTCGTGAGGAGAGCCGGCGCCAGCCTCGGGCTGGCCCTCGCGGCGGGCGTCGCGCTCGGACAGGCAGAGCCGGGGCCAGCGCCCCCTCCGCCGGTCACCGTGCCTCGCCTGACTTCGCCGATCACCATCGACGGGAGCCTCGGCGATCCGGGCTGGCAGGAGGCGGCGGTCATCGAGGACTTCTGGGAGGCGAATCCCGGAGACAACGTCCCCCCGAAGGTCAAGACGGTCGTCCGCGTCGCCTACGACGATCGCTTCTTCTACCTCGGCATCCGTTGCTTCGACGAGGGTTCGCGCGTCCGCGCCCCCTACGTCGAGCGGGATCAGGTCCTCGGGACCGACGACAACGTCGCGATCTTTCTCGACACACGCAACGACCGACGCTCCGCCATGGAGTTCCGCGTGAACCCGCGGGGGATCCAGGGCGACGCGATGTGGAACGACGCGAACCAGAAGGAGGACTTCTCGCCCGACTTCTTCTACGACACCGAGGCGCGCGTGGACGCCGAGGGTTGGACCGCGGAGGTCCGCATTCCCTTCTCGACGCTGCGTTATCCGAACGCGGAGCACCAGACTTGGGGAATCCTGATCTGGCGCAACTACCCACGGGACTTCCGATACGGAATCTATTCGAGCCCGCTTCCGCGCGGGTCGAACTGCTTGATCTGCCACATGCGGGAGCTCACGGGACTCGACGGACTTCCGACCGGCTCCCACTACGTGATCGCGCCCTACGTGACCGCGAAAGAGGACGGGGTCCCGCGCGATCCCACCGACCCGGACTCGCGGTTCTTCAACGCGCCGATCGAGCCGGACGGCGGCGGGGACATCAAGTGGATCCCGAATCAGAACACCGCCGTCGACGCGACGATCAACCCCGACTTCTCCCAGGTCGAATCGGATACCGCGCAGATCGCGACGAACACCCGCTTCGCTCTGTTCTTCCCGGAGAAGCGCCCCTTCTTCCTGGAAGGGGTGGACCTCTTCTCGACACCGATCCAGGCGGTCTACACGCGGACGTTCACTTCGCCGCGCTGGGGGCTGCGCGGCACCGGGAAGATCGACGATTCGAGCTACACGGTCCTCGTCGGGCAGGACCGCGGCGGCGGGTCGGTCATCATTCCGGGGCCGCAGTTCTCCCTGTTCGCGCCGCAGGACTTCCGATCGTTCGTGGGGATCGGTCGGCTGCGCCACGATCTCGGGTCGTCCTTCGTCGGGCTCCTCGCCACGGACCGCGAGATCTCGGGCGGCGGCCACAACCGCGTCCTCGGGCCCGACTTCCAGTGGGCGCTCGGCGCGGCCGACAAGATCACCGGCCAGTTTCTCTACAGCGATTCCCAGAATCCGGACCGGCCGGACCTCTTCGCGGGATGGACGGGCCAGGACCTCTCGGGTCACGCCCTCGACCTCGAGTGGAGGCGCGACACGCGGACCTACTACGCCTCCCTGATCTACCGCGACGTGTCGGACGAATTCCGCGCGGACGACGGCTTCGTCCCTCAAGTCGGCTATCGCGAGGGAAAGGGGGAGGGAGGTCCCCGTTTCTATCCGTCGAGCGGCCTCTTCAACTTCCTGCAGCCGCGCGCCGGGCTCGACTACTTCGAGGATCGCGAGGGGCGTCTCCTGTCCCGCCGAATCTACCCGGGCGTGGACTTCCAGGGCGTCCACAACCTCGCGGGATTCGTCGGGGTCAACGTGGACACGGTCCGCGTGGGAGAGGAGCTCCTGCACGCCACGGCGGCAACGTTCCAGATTCAGATCGACCCGAGCCGCCGGTTCACGCGGATCGGGGTCACCGGCTCCGTCGGCGAGCAGATCGACTTCGACAACGCGCGCGAAGGAACTGGGGCGGACCTGTCCTTCAACGCGATCTTCCACCCGACGGATCACCTGGAACTGACGCCCATCTACAACCGGCGGTGGCTCGACGTCCCCACGGACTCGGGAGGGAAGGCACGGCTCTTCACCGCGACGGTCGCGCGCCTGAAGGCGACGTACGTCTTCAACGCTTTCCTCTTCGTCCGCGTGATCGGGCAGTGGGTCGAGACGGTGCGCGATCCGGCGCTCTACACGTTTCCGGTCGCCGCGCGGGAGGGCTTCTTCGACGGGTCGGTCCTTCTCGCGTACCGGCTCAACTGGCAGACCGTCGCGTACCTGGGATACGGCGACAGCCGCGAGCTCGTCCCTCCCGGCGGCGTGGTCGCACCCCGCCCGGAGGACTACCGGCTCGCGCCGTCCCATCGGCAGTTCTTCTTGAAGCTCTCGTACGCATTTCAGAGGTAGCCGGTCATCCCGAGCGATAGCGAGGGATCCCGAACTCGGCAGGCGCCGGGCCGATGGAGCTCGACAAGCTCGGGATCCTTCGCTTCGCTCAGGATGACCCGAAGACGGGTCAGCCCCGCCCCGACATCCGGAAAGCGACTCGAGCCGGATCTCGCGAATGCGCCGTGTAAGATCCTTCCGCCCTAGCGGAGGAAAAGCATGCGGCGTCTTCTCCTTGCCGTCCTGGCGGCGGCCGCGCTCCCGTGCGCGGCGCAGGTCCTTCCCGGCCATCGCCTTCCCGAAGGTCCGGAGCGCGCGGTCCGGGAGCGCAGCTTCCACATCGAGCGCTACAAGGCGGAGCTCGCCTTCGACATGGAGAAAGAGGAGATCTCGGGGACCGCCACGGTCACGTTCTCCTCTCTGCGCGCCCCGCTGACGGAGCTCTCTCTCGACGCCGCGGATCTCGCCGTTTCGAAAGTGGAGCGAGACGGAAAGCCGCAGAAATTCCGCGTGGACTCGAAGGACCGGAAGCTCGACGTGACGCTCGATCCGCCGCTCGCGATGGCCGTTCGCGCCACCGTCGCGATCGCGTACTCGTGCCGGCCCCGGACCGGAATGTATTTCTTTCCGGCCGCCGCCCCGCGCTCCGCGCAGGCCTGGAACTACGGCGAAGGCGGGCTCCACTACGGCTGGCTCCCGCTCTACAACGATACGAACGACCGATTCGCGGTCGAGTGGCTCGTGACCGTACCGAAGGGTCTTTCCGCCGTCGCCAACGGAAAGCTCGAGGGCGTCCGCGAGAACGCCGGCGGCACCCGCACTTTCCACTGGGTTCAGGAGAAGCCGATCCCCGACTATCTGATGACGGTGGACGTCGGGGATTTCGTCCAGGTTCCTCTCCCGCCGGCGAAGGTCGGCGGAGCGTCGATTCCGCTGTCGGCATGGACGCCGCCGGGAACCGAGGCGGCTGCGAAGCACTCCTTCGGCGGCACGGGGAAGATGATCGAGTTCTTCTCCGAGAAGATGAGCTATCCGTATCCCTGGTTCAAGTACGACTCGGTCGCGCTGCGCGACTTCGCGGTCGGCGCGATGGAGACGACGACGGCGACCGGCTTCGGAGAGTCGCACCTGCACCGCGAAGACGATCCGCCTGATTCCTCCCCCGACTTCGAGAACCCCTATCCGATCTGGACGTACGAGGACACGATCGCGCACGAGCTCGCGCACCACTGGTTCGGAGATCTCGTGACGTGCCGTTCCCTCTCTTCGATCTGGCTGAACGAATCCTTGGCCAGCTACTGGCACACCGCCTGGAACGGACACGCCCACGGCGAGGACGAACTGACCTATCAGCGCTGGCGCTATCTGAACGACTACCTCGACTACACGCGCCGGACCGGCGAAGTCCGGCCCATGGAGTACTTCCACTGGAAGGAGCCGGGGCAGAACTACCAGCAGGAGCTGACCTACATCAAGGGATCGCTCGTCCTCCACATGCTCCGGCAC
>JBKPSZ010000047.1:0-4069 GCA_046735265.1 Acidobacteriota bacterium
ATCCAACCGTTGGCGTTGCCTCCCTCGTTCGTCCAGAGCTCGACGCGCCCGGCCGGCGTCACCAGTGCGAGGTCGAGATCGCCGTCGCCGTCGAGGTCCACGGCCTCCGCGGCGACCGCGCCCGGAAGATCCGCGTCCACGCGCGTGAAATCGCCGCTGCCGCCGTTCCGCCAGAGCGTGGTGCCCCGGGGGCTCGTGAGCAGCAGGTCGAGCGCGCCGTCGTTGTCGAAGTCGAAGAAGAGCGGGACGCCGCCCGCCGCGATCGCCTGCGGCGCGGCGAAGGTGCCGTCCCCGCGATTCCGGGCGACGGACGCGGTGCTTTCCGAGGTGAAGACGAGGTCCGGCCGCCCGTCCCCATCCAGGTCCCCGGCCGCGATCCCCGTCACGGCGCCGGCGGCGGGGAGATTGGCGGGCCGTTCCGCGAGACGGCCTCCGCGCCGGTTGTCGAGCAGCCGAAGGCCGCCGCCGGGTTTCGCGAGCACGAGATCCGGATCTCCGTCGCGGTCGAAGTCGGCCACGGCCGCGGCGAGAGACGCCGTGCCCGGCGGAAGAGCAGACGCCGTCACGTCCGCGAAGGTGTCGTCCAGGTTGTTCCGGAGCAGCTTGTCGCCCGAGGTCGACACGACGTAGAGATCGAGGTCTCCGTCCGAATCGACGTCGAGCGGCACGACGTGCTCCCCCGCGGGGAGCGCCGTACGGTTCCAACCGCCTGTACCGGAGCGCAGCAGCGAGCCCGGCACGATCACGTCGAGCTGCCCCGTGTTGCCGACGTCGGCGAGCTCGAGCGACCGCGCGCCCTTCGAGCCGGGAATCGGAGCTGCAGGCCGGAAGCCGTCCGCGGCTCGAGCGACGACGATTCCCGACGCGCACACGAAGGCGAGGTCCCGCGACTCGAGCCCCGAAACGCGGACGTCGGTCACGTCCTTCAGCGCAGCGAGCGCGTCGTCGCGCCTCGCGACGAACCGGACCGGGATGGCCGCCGGCCGGGAGCGGATCTTCTCGGCGACCGCCGGAGTCCAGTCCTCGAGCGGCAGGCCCACCACCCCGGGCTCCACGTCGTGGCGCGCCTGCTGATAGCGGGCCGACGTGCGCAGCAGATTCTCCACCACTCTCGACTTCAGCGCGGCCGCTGTCATGTCGCCCGCGGCGAAGGCCGTCTTCGCCTCCGCGGAGAAGCGTTCGAGCTTGTCGTCCGAGCCGGCGGTTCCGCCCGATTCCTGGACCGCCTTCTCCAGCGCGGCTTCGGCACCCGAGCGATCCCCCTCGGCGCGGCGAAGCTCCGAGAGACGCAGCAGCAGGAAGACGTTGGCCGGCGCCTGCTCGAGGGCGTCCTCCAGTGCGCGAATCGCTCGCGGACGCGAGCCCGGCTTGTCCGCGAGGAGCCGGGCGGCGCTCCAGCGCGAAGGAAGATCCCTCGGGTCCCCCGCCGCTGCTCGCTCGTACGCCTCGATCGCCGCGTCCGTCTGGGCGCCCTGCTCGGCGAGCACCCCCGCCAGGGCGGCGACCCGCGCATCGGCCGGCGCCAGCCGCCGGGCCTCGGCGAGCAGCTTCCCGGCCGACGCGAGATCTTTCGCGCGCATCGCCGCGACTGCCCCGTTGGCAAAGCCGAGCGGCTCGGTCGGAGCGAGACGGCGAACCTCCTCAAAGCGCTTGCCCGCCTCCGCGAGGTTGCCCTCCTCGAGCGACGCCAGGCCGACGTTGCGGGCGGTCTGGAGCTTGCTCCAGTCCGCGGCGGAGGGGACGGCGGCGGGCGAGAGGGTCGAGGCCGCCGCCGCGAGAAGGAGCGGGAACCGGCGGCCGAAGGGCGGGCGCATCGAGGCCCGGATCATAGCGAAGGGGAACGGCACCCGCGGAGGGACACTATATCAAGACTGATATAGTTTCAAGAAAATCGCCTCATCCTTCCGCGAACGCCCGCTCGAACGCGGCGAGGGCGCTGTCGTCGAAGAGGCAGAAGACGATGCGCGAGACGCTGCGGGCCTCGGCGGCGAACGAGCGGGCCGCGCCGATCGAAAGGTCGGCCGCCCGCGCGAGCGGGAAACCGTACACACCCGCCGAGATCGCGGGGAGCGCGACGGACCGGGCGCCCACCTCGTCGGCCCGTTTCAGCGCGGCGCGCACCGCCGACGCGAGGAGCATCTCTTCGCTTTCCCCGCCGCCGTGCCAGATCGGACCGACGGCATGAATCACCCACTTCGCCGAAAGCTGCCCTCCGCCGGTGACCACGGCCGATCCGGTCGGACAGCCACCCAGCCGGTCGCACTCCTCCTGGATGGAGGGCCCACCGCGGCGGCGGATCGCGCCGGCGACACCGGCGCCGAGCTGGAGCTGCTCATTGGCCGCGTTCACGATCGCGTCCACGTCGAGGGCCGTGATGTCGCCCTGAGCGAGCTCGATCGTGGCCGGCATGTCTGCGAGACGCTCTTCGACGAGTCTTCTGTCGGTTTCGGTTTCGCGCCCCGCGCGCCTCAACGCTCCAGCTGCCGGATGACCGCGTCCGCGATCCGAAGGTAAGCCTCCGCCACCGCCGACTTCGGCTCCGCGGCGACGATCGGCTCGCCCGAGTCGCCGCCCGAGACGACCTTGGGATCGAGCGGGATCTCCCCGAGGAAAGGGACCTGGAGCTTCTCCGCCGTGCGGCGGCCCCCTCCGTGCTTGAAGATCTCTTCGCGGTGCCCGCAGGAGGGGCAGACGTAGTACGACATGTTCTCGACGATTCCGAGGAGCGGGACGTTCACCTTCTGGAACATCGCGAGCCCTTTCCGCGCGTCGATCAGCGAGACGTCCTGCGGCGTCGTCACGATGATCGCTCCGGAGAGGTGGATCTTCTGCGTCAGCGTCAGCTGCGCGTCCCCCGTGCCGGGGGGCAGGTCAATCACGAGGAAGTCGAGCGCTCCCCACTCGACGTCCTGCAGGAACTGCTCGACGGCTTTCATGACCATCGGCCCGCGCCAGATCACGGGCTGGTCCGGATCCATGAGGAAGCCGAGAGACATGACGCGGACTCCGTAGCGCTCCGGAGGCACGATCCGGTTCGCCTCGTTGACGTACGGCTTCTCGTGGACGCCCATCATCATCTGCTGTGACGGCCCGTAGATGTCGGAGTCCATCAGCCCGACCCTTCGGCCGACCCGCTCGAGCGCGAGCGCGAGGTTGGCCGCGACGGTGGACTTGCCGACACCTCCTTTGCCCGACGCGACGGCGACGGTGAAACGCACGTCGGGCAGGATGTTGGCCGCGGGAGGGGGCACCCCGACCGCACCCCGAGGCGGCGGCGGCCCGGGCGCCTTGACCTCGAGCCGCACGGTGACGGCCGACACGCCGGGCAGCGAGCGCAGTTTCTCGGTCGCCTCGCGGCGGATCTCCTCGGCGGCCCGCGGGGAATCCGTCGTGATCTCCAGACGCATCGCGACGTTCCCGCCGCCGACCGTCAGGTCCTTCACGAATCCGAAGGACACGATGTCGCGGGAAAGTCCGGGGAAACGGACGGTCTTCAGGACCTCGAGAACTTTCTCCTCGGTCGGAGCCGACATCGTGGACATCCGAAACTAACTTATCACCCCGAAACCGGCAGCTTCCCCCTCGCCTCATCTCTCAGCTGCCGCACCTCGGCGGAGAGCCGTTCGGTCAGGGTCCGGCGCGCCGACGGCGCAGCGCCTTCGGTCGAAAGGGGAAATCCGGGAGACACCACGACCCGTCCCGGAGTCATCACGAAGCGTCCGCGGGGAAGGACCTGGCGGGTGCCCGCGAGACCCACCGGCAGGAGCGGGAGCCCGGCGCGAAGGGCCAGGAGCGCGGCGCCTTTCTTGAACGGAAGAAGCTCCCCCGTGCGCGTCCGCGTCTCTTCCGGGAAGACCACGAGCGAGCGGCCGCGGCGCAGCCGTTCGAGCGCGGCGTCGACCGCCGCGGCGCTTCCGGAGGGGTCGCCCCGGTCGACCGGAATGAAACCCGCGGCGGCGATCGACCAGCCGAGCACCGGTACCCGAAAGATGCTCCGCTTGGCGAGGAAGCGGATCTGGAGAGGCACGACGGAGAGGATCACGACGATGTCCGCGAAGCTCTCGTGGTT
>JBKPSZ010000048.1:0-12871 GCA_046735265.1 Acidobacteriota bacterium
TTGTAGACGTGCGCCGCGCCCCGGCAGGCGAGCGCGGAAGCGTAGGCCGGTGAGAGCAAGGCCGGGTCGCGGAGCTCGACGGCGTAGCTTCCCTCGGCCGGCAGGGCCGCGAGAAACCGCTCGAGCTTTTCCGCGAAGCGCGCGGGGGACGGAGTCGCTTCGCGCGGCGCGGGCGGAAACTGAACGACGAACGGCCCGGTGTGATCCCGGAAGACTTCGAGGAACGGGCCGACCATCTCGTCCACGAATCGCTCGGGCCGCAGGTAGTCGGGGCTCGCGGCGGACGTCACCGCCTCCGGCGCCTTCGCGCAGCAGGGGAATCCCGCCGGCAGCTGCGACGCGTACCGCTCGAGATCCCGGACCGGAATCGGGCCGTAATAGCCGCGGTCGATTCCGACCGTCGTGAGCAGAGGATGGCGCGCGTATTGGGCGAGCCCCTCGCGCGCGAGCTCCGCGGTCGTGGCCTTCCGCGAATAGACGATCCCCGCCCACCCCGGGAAGCTCCACGTCGATGTCCCGAAGTGGACGCCTTTCGGAACCCGCTCGGCGATCCGGGCCGCCTCCGAATGCTCGCGCCGAAGGCGCTCCGCGAGCTCCGGATCCTCCCGAGGCAGCGCGGGTTCCAGGACGCCGAAGAGACCGAGCTGCTCCTTGGATGCCACGAGGGGGTCGAATTCTCGCACGGGATCGCCGGACCCGCCGGCGCCGCGGTACCATCTTCGATTCCATGGAACGGATCGTCGAGTCGGGAAGCGCGGTCGGGACGCGCCCGACGCTCGCCGCCCGGTTCGCGGCGTTCGTGGCCGAGCGCTATCCATTCGCGCTCGAGCGCGCGTCTCGGGCGTTCGAGACCGTCTGCGGAGCCGACCCGGGGCGGGAGCCCCAGGCGATCGAGACGCTGCGCCGCCCCCTGTCCGAAGCGCTCGCCCGCGGACTCGACGGCGCGGCTCCGGAAGGAATCCCCGACACGACGCCGCGCGTCTCCGCCGCTGAACGGCTCCGGAGGGCGCGCGCGGATCTCCTCGAGGCCTGCGACGGATTCCTCGCCCGCGAGGCGATCGCGGCTTCGCTCACTCGAGACGAGCGGCGCGAGATCCTCCGCGGAATGCTGGTCACGCGCGCGACCGACAACCGCCTGAAGGCGTTCTTCCTCGGAAACGAGGTCCGGTGGAAGGACGCGGCGTTCCAGGGGAAAGGCTTCCGGTCGCTGGGTCAGGAGGCGATCTACGCGGCCGCGATCCGTTTGAAGCGGGGCGCCGCGCATCGCTCGGCCGACGGCGAGTGGAAGGGGGACGTCGTCGCTCCGCTGATCCGCGACCTCGGAGCCGCGCTCGCGATGCGGCCCGAGGCCGAGTCGGTGCGTCGCACACTTTCGGCGCAGATGGGGAAGGCGGGGCCGCCCATGGACGGCAAGGACTTCCACATCGGCGACTTCTCCTGGGGCGTCCTTCCCGCGACGGCGCCCCTGTCGATCTCCTCGCTGACGATCGCGGGCCTCGCCATGGCGTTCGCGCGCCGCGGCGAGCCGCGCGTCGCCGTCTCGTTCATCGGTGAGGGGGGCACTTCTCTGGGCGAGTGGCACGAGGCGATCAACCTGTGCGCGGCGCGCCGGCTCCCGGCGGTGTTCTGCGTCGAGAACAACCAGACCGCTCTCTCGACACCGGTCGCCGATCAGTCGGCGGTGCGCGTCTTCGCGGACAAGGCGGCGGGCTACGGGATCCCCGGGATCACGCTCGACGGGACCGATCCCGAGGCGACGGCCGCCGCGTTCGCATGGGCCGCCGACCGCGCCCGCTCCGGTGGCGGTCCGACTTTGATCGAGCTCGTGAGCCTGCGCATCTGCGGGCACGCCCATCACGACGACATGCTCTATCTCGGCAAGGAGCCTCCGATCTCCTGGGACTACCCGCCTCTCTTCGAGAGCGGCTACGCCGACCGCGAGCTCTACGAGTGGTGGTCGCGGCGCGATCCGATCGCGCTCTACGCGGCGCGCCTCGAGTCGGAGGGCATCCTCGCCCGCGGAGATATCGCTCGCTACAAGCGCGAGGTCGAGACGCTCGTCGAGGCCGAGGCCCGCCGCGTGATCGAAGCGCCGTGGCCGGCCGCGGAGTCCGCCGGCGCCTCGGTCTTCGCCGGCGAGGAGCCGAGGCGGCGCGTCGAGCCACTCGATCCTTCCGCGCGCTTCGGAGGAGAGCCGGCGCCGCTCCCGGTCGAGTCCGCCCCGCCCTTCGAGGCGGGCGGAAAGACGCTCCTCGAGGCCGTGTCGTTGGGCGTCGGGGACGCGCTCCGCACCGATCCGCGCGTCTTCGTCTACGGCCAGGACGTCGGCGGAAAGTACGGAAACGCGTTTCTCCTGTTGCGGCCGCTGCTCAAGGAGTTCGGCGACCGGATCTGGAACTCGCCGCTCGCCGAAGGGGCGGTGCTCGGCGTCTGCATCGGCGCCGCGCTCGCGGGCCAGCGCCCGATCGGGGAGATGCAGTTCAACGACTTCGTCGCGACCGGCTTCAACCAGCTCGTCAACAATGCCGCCAAGATCCGCTATCGCTGGGGCGGCTCGGTTCCGATGGTCCTTCGGATGCCGTGGGGAGGCCTGCGGCACGCCGGGCCGTATCACAGCCAGAACACGGAGGCGTGGTTCTACCGGACGCCGGGCTTGAAGATCGTCGTTCCCTCGACGCCACACGACGCGCGGGCGCTCATGGCTGCGGCGGTCGCCGATCCCGATCCGGTTCTCTACTACGAGCACATCGCGCTCTATCGCGATCCGCGCATCAAGCAGGCGCTGCCCGCCGAGCCGCCCGAGCCGATGCCGCTCGGCAAGGCGGCGCTCCGGCGCGACGGAACGAACCTCGCCATCGTCTCCTACGGCGCCTACGTTCACGTCGCGATGCGCGTCGCCGCGAAGCTCGCGCAGGACGGGATCGAGGCCTCGGTTCTCGATCTGCGGTCTCTCGTCCCTCTGGATCGCGCGGCGCTCCTCTCGCTCGCCCGGCGGTGCGGACGCGTCCTCATCGTCCACGAGGACACGCGCACCGGCTCGATCGGGGAGAGTCTCGCCGCCGTGATTCAGGAAGAAGCGTTCGAGTTTCTGGACGCACCGGTGCGCGTCGTGGGCGCTCTCGACGCGCCCGTTCCCTACTCACCGCCGCTCGAGGAGTTCTTCCTCCCTTCGGAAGCGGAGGTCGAGCGCGCGGCGCGGCTTCTCGCCGCCTACTGATCGGAGCGGGCCCGGGGGTTCCAGACCGCGGCGTAGAATCGCGCTGCGGCCATGCCTCTCTCTCCGGGCGTGCGCGTCGGTACTTTCGAAATCCTTGCGCCGATCGGCCACGGCGGCATGGGAGAGGTCTGGCGGGCCCGCGACGGCAAGCTGCATCGCGACGTCGCGATCAAGGCGCTGCCCGAGGACCTTCGCGAAGATCCGGACCGTCTGGCTCGCTTCGAGCGCGAAGCGCGGATGCTCGCCGCGCTGAATCATCCGAACATCGCCTCGATCTACGGGCTCGAGGAGAAGGACGGCTCCGCGTACCTTGTCCTGGAGCTCGTCGAAGGCCCGACCCTCGCCGAGCGCCTCGCCGCGGGCGCTCTCCCGATGGACGAAGCCCTGGCTTTCGCGCGGGAGATCGCGGTCGGCCTCGAGGCCGCGCACGGGGCGGGCATCATTCACCGGGACTTGAAGCCCGCCAACGTCAAGCTCCGGTCCGACGGGTCGGTCAAGATCCTCGACCTCGGGCTCGCGCGCACGGTCGAGGTCTCGGGCCGCGTCGATTCCTCCCTCTCGCCCACCCAGACGACTCCGGCCACCCACGCCGGGGTCATCCTCGGGACCGCGGCCTACATGAGTCCCGAGCAGGCGCGTGGGCGGCCGCTCGACAAGCGGAGCGACATCTTCTCGTTCGGGTGCGTCCTGTACGAATGTCTGACGGGCAAGCAGGCGTTCCGGGGCGAGACGGTCTCCGACACGCTCGCCTCGATTTTGAAGAGCGAGCCGGACTGGGAGGAGCTGCCGGCGGCGACTCCGGCGCGCGTCCGGAACCTTCTTCGCCGGTGCCTCGAAAAGGATCCCAAGCGGCGGCTGCACGACGTCGCCGACGCGCGAATCGAGCTCGAGGACGCGCTCGGCGGACCTGCGGACTTTGCCTTGCCCGCCGCCCCCGCGCCGACCGCGCACGGAAACCTCGGCTGGGTGCTCGTCGGAGCGCTCGCCGGTGCGGCCCTCGTCGCCGCGATCTGGTTCCTCCGGCGCCCGGCCGCGCGTCCCGAGCGCGAGTTCCTGACCGTTCGCGCCGCCTTTCCGCTCGCCGCCGGCGACCAGCTCTGGACGCTCCGACCTTCCGTGGCCATCTCTCCGGACGGCCGAACTGTGGTCTTTGCCGCCATGCGGGCTGGCGTGCTGCGACTCTTCCGACGAACGATGTCAGGCGCAGACGCGGAGCCGATCGCAGGAACCGAGGGGGGATCTCGGCCCTTCTTCTCTCCGGATGGCGAGTGGGTCGGCTTCGTGACGCGCAACCAATTGCGGAAGGTACCGATCTCGGGAGGAAACTCCGTTCTCCTCGGCAACGTACCCCCGATCACCGCCGCCGCGAGCTGGGGCACCGATAAACGCATGGTCTTCACCCTGGGAGCGAACAGCAGTCTCCATACGGTCGCGGATACGGGGGGAGCCATTGCGCTGTTGACCCGGCTCGACGCGGCGCGAGGCGAGCACGCGCATCTCTACCCTCAGGTGCTCCCGGGCGGTCGCGGGATCCTCTTCACCCAGAGACTGGGTCGCGACTTCGCCGACGTCGAGAACTCCAACATCGCCGTCCTCGAGACCGCGACAGGAAAGCGGCGCACGGTTCTCGAAGGCGCGAGCTTCGCGCGGTACGGTGGTGGACGCCTCGTGTTCCTCCGCGGCTCTTCGCTTTTCTCCGCGCCGTTCGACCTCGCTTCCCTCGCCGTCAGCGGACCGCCCGTACCCTTGGCCGAGCCCGTCGCCGTCGAACCGGGCGAGGGCATCGCGCAGTTTGCACTGTCTGAGGACGGGACGCTCGCTTTCATCGACGGCGGACCGATCGCGACTCCGACGACGACCGTCTTGCGGCTCGATCGGCAGGGCAAGGAAATCGCTGTCCCGCTTCCCGAAGGGAATTACTTCTTCCCGCGCCTGTCGCCGGACGGTCGGCGCCTGGCGCTCATCCGATTCGGCCCGCTGCGGAGCACGCTGCTCATCTACAGCCGCGACCGTCAGATCCTCTCGACCCTGACACCCGAACCGGGTCGATTCTTCTGTCCCGTGTGGTCTCCGGACGGCAAACGCCTCGCGTTCAGCCGCATGGGGGATGCGCGGCCGTTCATCTGCGTGAAGAGCGCGGACGCGAGCGGCGAGATCCAGGCCCTGTCGAGGTCGAGCGCCGACGCCGAGCTGCCCAGCTCCTGGTCGCCAGACGGCAAAACGATCGCGTACACCACGAATTACACCGAAGATCGAAGCCCGACGCGAAGGGGGCTCACCTCCGACATCTGGCTCGCGGCGGCGGACGGGAGCTCCCCGCTCCACCCCTGGTTCGAGACCCCATTCCGCGAGTCCGGGCCCGTTTTCTCCCCGAAGGGACGGTGGCTGACCTACGTCTCCGATGAGTCGGGAACACCCGAGATCTACATCCGGGCCTATCCGGGCCCCGGGCCTCCGATCAAGGTCTCAACCGAAACCGGATTCGAGCCGACCTGGTCGCAGGGCGGGCGAGAGCTCATCTACCGCTCCGGGCCGAAGAGCGAGAAGTTCCTCTCCGTCGAGATCCAAGATCAAGGAGGGCTCGCGATCTCCCCGCCGCGACTCCTCTTCACTTCGGACGTGAACGTCGGAGGCCAGTGGTCCACGGGATTCCAGGACACCGCCTTTCGCGACTACGACGTCTCCGCCGATGGCAACGAATTCTTCGCCACCCGGACCAATCGAGGCGTGGAGCCGCCGCGCCAGCTCCGAATCGTGACGAATTGGGCCGGGAGCGTCGGTAAGTAGGGCACGAAGGACTACGGTCCCGAGGCGGACGCCGCCGACGTCGAGGACTCCGCCGCCTCCCCGTCCATCCGCCCCGAAACGGAGTCGCTCCGCTGCCGACCGACCACGGTGAACGAAAGAGGAGACGGGGGCTCCGCGCGCGATCGTGCGGCGGAAAATGTCCTGATTCCGTCACGGGCGCCGCGCGGATCACCCTTTGTCTATGATGGAAGTTCCGAGCTCCGATGGCCTCCGCTCTGCGCCGGATCCTCCACGTGGACATGGACGCCTTCTACGCGTCCGTGGAGCAGCGCGACGATCCGACGCTGCGCGGCCGGCCGGTCGCGGTCGGCGGAAGCCCCACGTCGCGGGGAGTCGTCTGCGCTGCGAGCTACGAAGCGCGGAAGTTCGGCGTGCGCTCGGCGATTCCGATGTCGCGCGCCGTGCGACTCTGCCCGGAACTCGTGGTCGTACCGCCGAACTTCCGCAAGTACGGCGAAGTCTCCGGCCAGGTCTTCACGATCTTCCGGAGCGTGACCCCTCTCGTCGAGCCCCTTTCCCTGGATGAGGCGTATCTCGACGTCACGGAGAACTCCTGGAACCTCGCGCTCGGCGTCGACGTGGCGCGCCGCATCAAGGAGCGCATCCGCGAGCAGCTCGACCTCACGGCCTCCGCGGGTGTGGCGCCCAACAAGTTTCTCGCCAAGATTGCGTCGGGCTGGAAGAAGCCGGACGGTCTGACGGTGATCGCGCCGGAACGGATCGAAAGCTTTCTGCAGAAGCTGCCTGTGGATGCCCTCTGGGGCGTCGGTCCCGTCACCGCGCGGAAGCTGCGCGCCGCCGGCCTCGAGAGGCTGGTGGACGTTCGGACCGCGGAGCCGGAAATTCTCACGCGCGCGGTCGGGAGCTGGGCGGAAGGGCTGCGCCGGCTCGCACTCGGCGAGGACGACCGGCCGGTCGAGCCGAACCGCGAGAGAAAGTCGATCGGCTGCGAGGAGACCTACGCGACCGACCTGACGGACCTCGAGCGAATCCGCTCGGAGGTCGGCGCCCTCGCGCGGCATGCGGCCGACATCCTGCTCCGCAAGGAGCTCGCAGCGCGCACGGTTGTCCTGAAGTTGCGATACTCGAACTTCGAGACGATCACCCGCAGCGAGACGCGGGATCCGGTGACGAAGTCGCCCGAGGAGATCGGCGCGCGCGCGCTCGCACTGCTCGAGAAGACCGAGGCCGGTCGCCGCGCCGTGCGCCTGCTCGGCGTCTCGCTCCACGGCCTGGGCGGATCCGAAGTCCTGCCGGCGGCCGACGCCCCTCCGGACCAGCTCCCGCTGCCGGAAGCCTGAGAATCTCCGAAGCGGCCGCGAAGCACCTTCTCGCGGCGCGACGGCTACGGCGTTCCCGAGGACGTTCCTCCGGAGCACCGGTACGCGACTCCGGAGTTGTCGGTGGCTCCGCCGGAGGCGAGCAGCAGGGTGTTGCCCCCCTTCGACTTTACGAGCCTCTCGAGCTCCCCTTTCGCGGCACCCGAGGTCCAGGTTCCGGACAGGCGCAGATTCGAGAGCTTTTCGCAGCCGGCGACGTCCTGAGCGTTCGTGACGACGCGAACGCCGGCGCTGCTGGAAGAACCGTTGCCATGGGCGCAGGCCGCGAGGGCCGCCACGGCCACCGCACCCGCCGCTACGAACAGACTCCGCTTCATGGTCTCACTCCCGTGCATTCGAACGTTTCCCGAGCACTTCGGGATACGGGGCGGGAAATGGGCGGTTCTGTCGCTCGTCACCGGCCGAGGGCCGCTCGTCACGCAATCCCCTTTCGGCCCGGACGGGCGCGGCGGCGGGCGCCGCCACGGCCCCTCCAGACGACCTCCT
Source organism: Acidobacteriota bacterium (assembly GCA_046735265.1). GTDB lineage: Bacteria > Acidobacteriota > Thermoanaerobaculia > UBA5066 > Gp7-AA6 > DATBFU01. Next base: position 7,852 of record JBKPSZ010000048.1, read on the forward strand.
CTAGATCCGGGTTCTCTGCAAAAAGAGGAGCACCGCAACGGCGAGGCCGATCGCCACCACGGCGGCGCGCGCCCGCTCCTGCCCGATCGATCGTGCGAAGCGCGCACCGGCGTAGCCGCCGACGATCGCGCCGATCGCGAGGACGAGCGCGGACGGCCAGTCCACGGCTCCCCGCGCGATGAACCAGGCTGCGGCCACGCCGTTGATGCAGATCGTGTAGAAGCTCTTCAGGCCGTTGGCCGCGTGGATGTCGGCGAGTCCGAGGAAGCCGAAGAGCGCGAGCATGAGAATGCCGATGCCCGCGCCGAAGTAGCCGCCGTAGATCGAGACCGCGAACTGGAGCAGCCACGCCGCGGCGATGCGGCGCCGTCCGGCGTCCGCGGTGCCGGACGAGAGCGTCCAGCGCGGGAACGCTCCCTGCACCGCGAACAGCGCGGTCGCGAACAGGACGAGAAACGGCGCCAGCCTCTCGAACGTGCGAGCCGGCGTCGAGAGGAGGAGAACCGCCCCGATCGCGCCGCCGAGGAGGCTGGGCAGGAGAAGGAACCTCCAGCCCGCGCCGCGTTCCCGCACATCGCGGCGGTATCCGTAAAGGCTCGAGGCCGAGCCCGGCAGCAACGCGACGGCGGACGTCGCGTTCGCGACGATCGCGGGCTCGCCCAGGAAAACGAGAGCCGGAAAGCTCAGGAGTGTGCCGCCCCCCGCCATCGCGTTCATGATTCCGGCGCCCACACCCGAGGCGACGAGGGCGAGGCTCTGGCCGCCGGTCATCGAAGCGATTATGGCCGAAGCGCCGGAATCGTCTCGCGAGCTTCTTCGAGCGACGTTCCGCGACGTGTAACCGGAAGGTTACGCGATCTACGGGCGGGCTACCGGGCCGGCGGCGTCGATCGCGAAAGCGCGAGCAAAGCGCCCGCCGCATCGTCCAGGCGCTCCGCCCAGAGATCGGGACGCGCGCAACGGAGCGCCTCGCGGTTCGGAAATGCCCCGGGGACGGCCACGGAAAGGACACCTGCGGCCCGCGCCATCTCGACGTCCTCGGGGCTGTCTCCCACGCAGGCGGCCCGAGCCGCCGGGATCGAGAGCCTCTCGAGCCCGAGCTCGAGCGGGTCGGGAAACGGCTTGCGGCGGACCGAGTCCTCGGCGCACACGACGGCGGCGAATCGGCGGGCGAGCCCGAATCGCTCGAGCTCCCGCTCGACGCGCGAACGACTTCCGCTCGTGACGACCGCGAGGGCGAGCCCGGCTTCGGCGAGCCGCTCGATCGCGTCGACCGCGCCGGGAAGAGGATGCGTGACTTCCTCCTCGTAGTAGGCGAGCCAACGCGCGTCCGCCTCGCTCCAGCATCCGCGGTCGAGCCCGAGTCTTTCGTAGGTCCGATACCACTCGGGCGAGTAGGTCTCTCCGAAGACCGTGCGATCGAACGGGATTCCGTAGCCGGAGAAGAGTCGAACGTAGCAGCGGAAGCTCGCCTCCGCCGAATCCGCCAGCGTGCCGTCCCAGTCGAAGAGGACGGCGGAGAGACCGTCCGGGAAGATCCGGCTCTCGCCGGAATCCCGTCGCGTCAGCGCTTCTCCATCGGGACGAAGTGCCGCTCCCCCGATCCGAGATACACCTGCCTCGGGCGCGCGATCTTCTCTTCCGGGTCCTCCAGGAGCTCTTCCCACTGCGCGATCCAGCCGGACGTGCGCGGAATGGCGAACAGTACGGTGAAGGCCGCGGTCGGGATGCCGATCGCCTGATAGATCAGACCCGAGTAGAAGTCCACGTTCGGATAGAGCTTGCGCTTGACGAAGTAATCGTCCTGGAGCGCGATGCGCTCGAGCTCGAGTGCGATGTCGAGCAGCGGATTCCGACCCGTGACTTCGAAGACACGCTCCGCCATCCGCTTGATGATCGTGGCGCGGGGATCGAAGTTCTTGTAGACGCGGTGACCGAAGCCCATCAGGCGCTTCTCGCCCTTCCCCTGCTTGACCTCCTCGATGAACGCCGGCACCCGCGAAACCGATCCGATCTCCTGGAGCATCCGCAGGACTTCCTCGTTCGCTCCGCCGTGGAGGGGCCCGTAGAGAGCGGCCGCCGCGCCCGCGACCGCCGAATAGGGGTCCGCGTGCGCGGAGCCGATCGAGCGCATCACGGACGTGCCGCAGTTCTGCTCGTGGTCGGCGTGGAGGATGAAGAGGACGTCGAGCGCCTTGACGAGAGTCGGATCGGGACGATACCCGCGCGCGGCGGGCATCTTGAAGAGCATGTTCAGGAAGTTCTCGGTGTAGGAGAGATCGTTGTCGGGATAGACGTAGGGCATGCCGAGGCTGTGCCGATAGGCGAAGGCGGCGAGCGTCGGCATCTTGGCGATCAGCCGGTAGGTCTGCTTCGTCCGCGTCGCCTTGTCGTGCACGTTGCGCGCGTCCGGATAGAAGGTGGACATCGCCGCGACCGTCGCGATCAGCATCCCCATCGGATGCGCGTCGTAGTTGAACGTGTCCATCACCTTCTTCAGGCTCTCGTGGATCATCGTGTGCCAGGTGATGTTGTGGACCCACTCGGCGTGCTGTTTTGCGTTGGGCAGCTCGCCGTAGAGCAGCAGGTACGCAACCTCGAGGTAGGTGCAGTTCTCCGCGAGCTCCTCGATCGGATAGCCGCGGTATCGCAGGATCCCCTTCTCGCCGTCGATGTAGGTGATCCGGCTGGTGCAGCAGGCGGTGTTGAGAAAGGCCGGGTCGTAGGACATCAGACCGAAGTCGTCGGGATCCGTCTTGATCTGCCGCAGGTCGGTCGCGCGAATCGTGCCGTTGCGAATCGGAACCTCGTAGGTCCGTCCGGTTCGCTGATCCGTGATCGTGAGGCTGTCGCGGCCCGGCTCGGAAACCGCGACCGGGGTCTCGGCGGCCTTCGCTTCGGCGGTGCCCATGGGAGGTTCTCCGTTCACATTATATGGACGTCGGCCGAGGGGCTCCGGATTCCTCCGACCTTAAGAGCCTTAAGATGAGCCGCGACGGAGCGACTCGCACGGCGGCCGGGCAGTCGGAGAGCGTCGCCGAATCGAGAGGAGCGCCCGAAGGAGGACGGCCCTTGACGGAGGCGGAAGAGGAGCCCCGCTTCTCCACCGCCGGCGCCGCCGCCGGGCGGGATCGCGCGGCGTCGAGCTACGACGAGGTCCCGTACAGCAGCAAGGCGATCGAGGACACCCATCCCGATCGACTCTCGACGATGGCCGCCCTCTTCGGGCGTTCGGCTCCAGAGATCTCCCGATGCCGGGTTCTCGAGCTCGGATGCGGGCGCGGGGTCAACCTGATGTCGATGGCGACGACGCTTCCCGAGGCGCGCTTCCTCGGCGTGGATGCTTCCGCGCGGCAGATCGAGGACGGGCGGCGGCGGGTCGAAGCCGCCGGGCTCGGCAACGTCGACCTGCGGCGGGCGGATCTTCTCGAGGTCGGCCCCGAGGTCGGAGAGTTCGACTACGTCGTCTGCCACGGCGTCTATTCCTGGGTCCCTCGAAGAGTCGCCGACCGGATCCTCGAGCTCATTCGGCGGCACCTCTCGAAAGACGGCGTCGCTTACGTCAGCTACAACACGTACCCGGGCTGGTTCACCAATCAGATGCTGCGGGAGATGATGCTCTTCCATGTCCGGGCTCTGACCGATCCGCGCGAGCGGACGGAGGAGGCGCGGCGGCTGATCCACCTCCTCGCGCGCCACGCGAAAGAGGAGGAGGGCACGTACCGCGAGGTCTTCGAGATGCTGGCCGGCTACCTGGACACCGTGGACGACTCCTATTTCTTCCACGAGTACCTGGAGGAGAACAACGAGCCTGTCTTCTTCGCCGAGTTCGCGCGCCGCGCGCGGGAGGCGGGGCTCGAATATCTGGCGCCGGCGCGCTTCGAGGCCTGGGAGCAGAGCCTCCCTCCGGAAGTGGCCCGGCCGCTCCAGTCGCTGTCGGACCGAGTCGTGCGGCAGCAATACCTCGACTACCTGAGCAACCGCCGGTTCTGCCGCAGCCTGCTCTGCCGTCCTGGCCCCGCGATCTTCGACGAGCCCTCGGCCGACGTGGTCCGAGGCCTCTTCGCGAGCGCCCGCGGTCGCCCCGAGAGTCCCGAGCCGGACGTCCTTTCGACGGGGCCGGAGTCCTTTCGGGTCGAGTCGGGCGCCCGGCTGACGACCAATCGTCCGCTGGTGAAGACGGCGCTCGTCGAGCTCGCGAGGCTCGCGCCGCGCTTCCTCCCCTTCGAAGAGCTCCGGGATCGAGTCCTCTCTGCGGGCGTCCCCGACACGCCGGAGCAGGCCGATCGCGACCTGCCGGGGCTCCTCCTCTCGGTCGGCCGGTCCGGATTCCTGTCCTTCTCGCAGACGCCGCCCGTCTTCGCGGCCGAGGTTCCGGAGCGTCCGCGCGCGAGCCCGCTCGCCCGGCTGCAGGCCGAGGATGACGAGCCGGTCTCGAGTCTCACCCATCAGAGCATCCGGGCCGGTTCGCTCGACCGATTCCTCCTCCGGCAGCTCGACGGCACCCGCGATCAACGGGATCTTCAGAAAGTCCTCCTCGAGGCGCTCGTTTCCGGAAGCTATTCCGTCGCCCTCGGAGAGGGTCCGCCGCTCACCGATCCCGAGGCCCTCCGGTCCTTCGCCGCCGAGTCGGTCCCGGACTCGCTTCGCAATCTCGCCGCGTCCTGCCTCCTGATGTCATAGGGTCGCCTCCGTGCCCGCCGAGCAAAGTCTTCAGAAGCGCTACGCCCCCGCCAATCGCTGCTTCGGCTGCGGCCCGGCCAACGAGAAGGGGCTGCGGATCCAAAGCTTCGTCCAGGGAGACGCTCTCGTCTGCGACTGGACTCCGCAGCCGCATCACCTCGCCTTCGACGGGGTCTTGAACGGCGGCATCTGCGGCGCGATCCTCGACTGCCACAGCAACTGGGCGGCGGCGCACTCCCTGATGACCCGATCCGGCGCGTCGAGCCCTCCTCAGACGGTCACGGCGGATTTCCACGTGCGGTTGAAGCGGCCCACGCCGATGGGGGTTCCCCTGCAT
>JBKPSZ010000049.1:0-13234 GCA_046735265.1 Acidobacteriota bacterium
CTTCTCCTCCACGACCTGCTCGTTTTGCAGGATCGTATCGACGATCTGCCTGGCGAGCTTCTGGATGTCGGCGGCCGACTCGAACTTGTCGATGACGAACTTCGCGGCCACGACATAGGCGCTCATATCGGGTTCCCCTTCCGGCCGGGATTGGAACACGAGATGGAGCCTCGGGAATCCTCCGAAGAGTTCGCGAAACATCCCGATTCGCTCGGCTCGCTTCCCCAAAGGGCAGTTACCTCGAGACTCTAGACGTCATAGGCTCGGGCCCCTGACGGAAGCGACTGCCTAGTGGCTCAGAGTCTCGTCTTGGTGGCGGCCTTGGTCGGCGCGATCCTTCCGGGCAGTCCTGCGCGCGCCGATGCTCGTCCGGTTCGACTCGAAGATCGTCGGTCGTTCGAGAGGGAGCGCCTCGAGGCCCAGTCTTTCGAGCGCGACATCCTCGCGCGCGGCGGGATCCTCCTGGCGAAGATGTGCGGGCAGATTCGCGGTCCTAAGAGAACTCGCCGCATCCGCGGCCAGGTGACGGGCGGCACGGATGCTCCGGAGCCGAGTCGGTTCGGGCTTCTCCCTTTGCACGGGAGCGCTGGCTCTCCGTCCTATCAGGGCCTGCCTCGGATGTACCGAAGGCATGTCGCGCCGCCGGCGACCGGTCCTCCCGCCACGGTCTCCGGAGCTCGATCGCAGATCGCGCATGCGATCGAGCCTGTCGCTCTCGAGAAACGTCAACCTGCCGACAGCACCTTCCGACCGCGATCCCCTCGAGGTCCTCCCTGAGTCCGCTCGCATCTCACGAACGGGCACTCCACTTCTGGCCCGATTCCCACAAGCAAAGGAGACGAGCATGGAACAAGTTGAGAGTCCGAAGACGCAGCCCGCACTGCGCAAGCCCACACCCTCGATCCGCCCGTTTCAAGTCAACTTTCCCGACTCGGATCTGGCCGAGCTCCGCCGCCGGATCGCGGCAACGCGATGGCCGGAGAAGGAAACGGTCGGCGATTCGTCGCAGGGCGTACAGCTCGCGACGATTCAGGCGCTCGCGCGCCACTGGGAGACCGATTACGACTGGCGCAAGTGCGAGGCGAGACTGAACGCGCTTCCGCACTTCATCACCGAGGTCGACGGGCTCGACATCCACTTCATCCACGTCCGCTCGGAACATGAGAACGCCCTGCCGATGATCGTCACGCACGGATGGCCCGGCTCGGTCGTCGAGCAGCTGAAGATCGTCGATCCCCTGACCAATCCCACGGAACATGAAGCGAGCGCATCCGACGCTTTCGATCTCGTGATTCCGTCGATGCCGGGCTACGGGTTCTCCGCCAAGCCGGCCACGACCGGCTGGGACGCCATCCGCATCGCACGGGCCTGGATCGCGCTGATGAAGCGACTCGGATACACGAAGTTCGTCGCGCAGGGAGGCGACTGGGGCGCGGTCGTCACCGATCAGATGGGTGTTCTCGCTCCTCCGGAACTGGTCGGCATCCACACCAACATGGCGGGCGCGGTTCCCCCCGACATCGACAAGGCGGCGTTTACCGGTGCGCCGGAGCCCGCCGGCCTCTCGGCCGAGGAGAAGCACGCGTTCGAACATCTCGCCTTTTTCTACAAGCACGGCCTGGGCTACGCGCTGGAGATGGGCAACCGCCCACAGACTCTGTACGGGATTGCGGATTCCCCCGTCGGGCTGGCCGCCTGGATCATCGACCACGACATCTGGAGTTACGAGCTCATTGCCCGCGTGTTCGATGGAAAGTCCGAGGGCCTGTCGCGGGACGACATCCTCGACAACATCACGCTCTACTGGTTGACGGGCACGGCGGTCTCTTCGGCCCGGCTGTACTGGGAGAACAAGCTCGCCTTCTTCGCTCCGAAGAACGTCGCGATACCGGTTGGCGTGAGCTCTTTCCCGGACGACATCGACGCGCCCTCGCGGAGCTGGGCGGAGCGCGCATACCCCAAGCTCAGCTACTTCAAGAAGCACGACAAGGGCGGCCACTTCGCGGCGTGGGAACAGCCGGGACTGCTCGTTCCCGACATTCGCGCGACATTCCGGCCCTTGCGGTAGACGGCGCAGGTGAGGCGTCGGGCAACGAACCGCCCGCCGCCCGCCCGTGACCAACCGAACCCTTCAGAAAGGATCGACGATGACGAAACGACTAGGGCGTGTCCTGGCGGTGGCCGGCGCCTTCGGCCTGCTCCTCCTCTCCGTCCGAAGCCTGGGTCAGACCGCGGTCCCCAAGAAGTCCACAGACGCCGCCGCCATCCGCCCGTTCCGGGTCAACTTTCCCGACGCCGAGCTGGCCGATCTCCGGCGCCGGATCCAGGCCACGCGGTGGCCCGACAAGGAAACCGTCGGAGATGTCAACCAGGGCGTGCAGCTCGCGACGGTCCAGAAGCTCGCGAAGCACTGGGCCTCCGACTACGACTGGCGAAAGTGCGAGGCGAGGCTGAACGCCCTGCCGCAATTCGTGACCGAAATCGACGGGCTCGACATCCACTTCATCCACGTCCGCTCGAAGCATCCCAACGCACTGCCGATCATCGTCACGCACGGGTGGCCCGGCTCGATCATCGAGCAGCTCAAGATCATCGACCCGCTGACGAATCCGACCGCGCACGGCGGAACGGCGGCCGACGCGTTCGACGTCGTGATCCCGTCGCTGCCGGGCTACGGCTTCTCCGGCAAGCCGACGGCGCCCGGGTGGACGCCGATCCGGATCGCCAAGGCGTGGGCCACCCTGATGCAGCGACTCGGCTACAAGCGGTACGTCGCGCAGGGCGGCGACTGGGGGAACGCCGTCTCGGAGATCATGGCACTGCAGCAGCCGCCCGGATTGCTCGGCATCCACACCAACATGCCGGCCACGCTTCCGGCGAACATCTCGAAGGCGCTCGCGTTCAACGAGCCGGCGCCCGCCGGTCTCACCCCGGAGGAGCAAAGCGCGTGGAAGCAGCTCGACTACTTCTACAAAAAGGGGCTCGGCTACGCCATCGAGATGAACAACCGGCCGCAGACGCTCTACGGGCTCGTCGATTCACCAGTCGGCCTCGCGGCCTGGATGCTCGACCACGACATCCGCAGCTACGAGCTCATCGCGCGCGTCTTCGACGGCAAGTCCGAGGGCCTCACCAAGGACGACGTCCTCGACAACGTCACCCTTTACTGGTTGACGAACACCGCGATCTCCTCGGCGCGCCTCTACTGGGACACCCGGCAGCTTCCGGCAAAGGGAGGCTTCTTCGACGTGCGGGGTGTGGCGATTCCGGTCGCGGTGAGCGCCTTCCCCGATGAGATCTACACGGCCCCGCGGAACTGGGCGGAGAAGGCGTATCCCAAGCTCATCTATTACAAGAAGCAGGAAAAGGGCGGGCACTTCGCGGCGTGGGAGCAGCCCGCCGCTCTCGTTTCTGATCTGTGCGCGGCGTTCAAGACTTTGCGGTGAGCCGACAAGCCTTCGGCGTCGCGCTCGTCGAAGAAAGGGGCTTCGCTATGAGAGACACCCGTTTCGTTCGCATCTTCTTCGCCGTTCTCGTCCTGGCCGTCCTCGCCGGCGGCGCTGTTGCCGCCCAAACGCCCGCAGCCGCGAAGGGCGGCACCGCCCGGCCGACGATCGTGCTCGTCCACGGCGCCTTCGCCGACGCCCTGGGCTGGCAGCGCCTCATTCCCATCCTCCAGCGGGACGGCTACGACGTGCTCGCCGTCGAGATTCCCCTCGCCTCACTCGCCGGCGACGTCGAGACGACGAAGCGCTTCGTGGATGCCGTGAAGGGTCCCGTCGTCCTCGTGGGACACTCCTACGGCGGCGGGGTGATCACCGGCGCGGCGGCCGGGAGCCCGAACGTCAAGGCGCTCGTATACCTCGCGGCGTTCGCGCCGGAGGGCGGCGAGCCTCTCGGCGCCTTCGGCGACAAATACCCGGTCGACTTGAATGCAGCCTTGAAGCCCGACTCGGCCGGCTTCCTCTACGTCGACCGCGCCCGGTTCCGCGAGCTCTTCTGCGCCGACCTGCCCGAGGCGGACGCCCGCGTGGCGGCGGCGACGCAGAAGCCGCTCCACAACAGCGTGTTCGGTGCGTCCGTCCCGCAGGCGGCCTGGAAGAACATCCCCTCCTGGTACCTCGTCTCGCAAGATGATCACGCGATCAACCCCGATCTCGAGCGTTTCTATGCGAAGCGGATGAATGCCAAGACGAGCGAGGTCAAGTCGAGCCACGTCGCGTTCATCTCGCATCCCGACGTCGTGTCACGACTCATTGAGGAGGCGGCGGTCGGACCGGAAAAGTAAAGGCGATGCGAAAATCGTCATGAATTCACGTCTCCTGATGACTCTCCAGGTCGTCGTACCGCCACCGCAGAAGGTCGGCGCCGTGCCCCATGGAACACGCGTGATCGCACCGATCACGGGAGGCACCTTCGAAGGTCCTCGGCTGCGCGGCAAGGTCCTGCCTGGCGGCGTGGACTGGACGCTCCTGCGGTCCGACGGCGTTCTCGAGCTCGATCTGCGAATCACGCTCGAGACCGACGACGGCGCCTTGATCGGCATGTCGTCCTTCGGCCTTCGCCATGGCCCGCCCGACGTGCTGGCCGCGCTCGCTCGAGGCGAGTCGGTCGATCCGTCCAGGTACTACTTCCGAACGGCGCCCCGGTTCGAAACGAGCGCGTCGCAGTATGCGTTCCTCAACCGACTGATCGCGATCGCGTCGGGCGATCGCCGCGCGAGCGGGCCGATCTACACCATCGACGAGATCCTCTAGCGATGTACGAACGAGAGGGGAGGCCACGCATGGGCGTCCGCCGACGGGACGTGTTCAAGGCGATGGCCGCCCCCTTCGTTGTGGCCGGTGCCACGAGCGCGTCGGCGGGTGCGGCCGCCCGGGACTTCATTCCGCTCGGAAAGGGGAGAGAGACCGCCATGAACTCGCGACCACTGATGACGGTGAGACTCCTCGCGGCGGCGCCGCAGAAGCTCGGTGCGGTGCCGCATGGCACTCGCAGCTTCGTCCCGGTCACGGGAGGGGATTTCGACGGCCCAAGACTCCGCGGCAAGGTGCTGCCGGGCGGAGGCGACTGGCTGCTGCTGCGCTCCGACGAAGTCCTGGAGCTCGATCTGCGCATCACCCTGGAGACGGACGATCATGCGCTGATCGCCATGACGTTTCAGGGTCTGCGTCATGGCCCACCGGACGCGATTGCCGCCCTGGGCCGAGGAGAGGCCGTCGATCCCGCCCGCTACTACTTCCGGACGCTGCCGCGATTCGAGACCTCGGCGGAGGCCTACGCCTTTCTGAATCGGATCGTCTCCGTCGGCAGCGGTGAAGCGCGCCCGGACGGAGCCGTTCACAGGATCGACGAGATTGTCTGATGACGTCGCGGCCAGAGTCGTGAAGCGCAGAGGGTTGGGCGAACGTCGAAAGGAGGGGTACCCGTGAGACGCATCATCTGGGTCCTCGTTGTGGTTTCGGCGGTGGCCGGCGCCATTGCCCTGGTGGCACCCGGGACCGGAAACGCCGACCAGGAGATCTACGTCACGCAGATTCCCCATGGATACCGCGACTGGAAGTTGGTCTCCGTGGCCCACGAAGAGGGGGAGCTCCAGGACATTCGCGCCATTCTGGGCAACGACGTCGCGATCAAGGCCTACCGGGAAAAGAAGCTTCCATTCCCGGAGGGCGCGGTCATCGCGAGGATCGCCTGGAAGCACGTCCCGTCGGAGGAAAACAACAAGGTCTTCGGCCGCGCCCAATCCTTCGTTCCCGGCGCCGAACCGGAGTGGTACCTGCAGTTCATGGTCAAGGACTCGAAGAAATACGCCGCGACGGGCGGCTGGGGTTACGCGCAATTCGACAAGGACGGGAAAGCGGGCCCTGAGAAAGATATGAAGGCCTGTTTCCCCTGCCACGAGGCGATCCGCGCCCGCGACTTCGTCTTCACCAAGTACACACCTTGACGCGGAGAACCGCGACAGAGAATGAGGCCGCAAAGAAGTGATTAAGGAGGCAATCATGAGCACCACCGCCGAAGTCCGCAGCAAAGAAGCGACCAACGACGCGACCGCCCGAAAGGTCGACATGAAGCTCGAGGTCGTCGTCATTCCGGTTTCGGACCCGGAGCGCGCCGCGAAGTTCTACTCCCGCCTCGGGTGGAGGCAGGACGTCACGCCGCCCGGCTCGGGCGTCTTCCAGTTCACACCTCCGGGCTCCGGATGTTCGGTCCAATGGGGCGCGGGGACGGGGACCACGGCGGCGCCCGGGTCCGCCCAGGGCCTCTGGTTGATCGTCTCCGACATCCAGGCCGCCATGGACAAATTGGGGAGCGCCGGGGTTCCCGTCGACGAAGTCTTCCACCTCGGAGCAAAGGGCAAGGCCAAAGGTCTCGATCCCGAGCGCGCGACCTACCGCTCGTTCGCCTCTTTCCGAGATCCGGACGGCAACCGCTGGCAGTTCCAGGAGATCACGACTCGGCTTCCCGGCCGCATCGACTCGGGCGTGACGTCCTACGGGTCAGCGAGTGATCTGGCGAACGCGATGCGGCGCGCGGAGGCCTCCCATGGGGAGCACGAGAAGCGCATGGGGGGGCAGCGGGATGCGAATTGGCCCGACTGGTATGCCTCGTACATGGTGGCGGAGCAGTCCGGCGCAAAGCTGCCGGAGTGAACGAATCGCGCAGGGACGTTATGAGCGCTCAGCCCGAGCTCGCCGGGCAGACCGTGCTCGTGATCGGCGGCACTTCTGGGATCGGGCTCGAGACGGCCCGGCGCGCCCGGGCCGAAGGCGCCGACGTGATCGTGACCGCGCGCGACGCGGATCGCGTGAAACGCGTCGCCCTCGAGCTCGGCGCTCGCGCCGCCGCCTTCGACGCCACCGACTTCGGCCGGCTCGGGAAGTTCTTCGACGAGCTGCCCGCGCCGGTCGACCACGTGCTGGTCACGGGCCCGGGGCCGTACTACGCGCCGCTAGCGGACTTCGAGTTCGAGAAGGCGCGTCGCGACCTCGACGCCCACGTCCTGCTGCCGATCGAGGTCGCCCGTCACGCCGCGAGAAAGGTTCGCGCGCCCGGGACTCTGCTCTTCATGGGAGGCACCGGCGGCCGCCGTACGGCTCCGGGGTTCGCGCTCATCTCGGCTCTCACGGCGGCTGGCCCCGCGATGACGAAGAACCTCGCGCGCGAGCTCGCTCCCATCCGAGTGAACCTGATCGCGGCCGGCTTCGTCGACACCCCCTTGTCGGCCGCGATCCTCGGCGATCAGATCGAAGCCCGCCGCGAGCAGCTTCGGCGGACGCTGCCGATCGGGAGGGTGGTCGGCCCGGCCGACATCGCCGCGCTGGCCATCCACTTGATGACGAACACCGCGGTGACCGGCGCGACGTTCGACATCGACGGCGGCCAGCAGCTCGTCGAGGGATGAGCGCGTGACGGACGCGGGAAATTCGGACGGTCGGAACGGACCGGACGCGACGAGGATGAGTCCTCGCCGGGTGCTCCTCGCAGCAGCCGTGGTTTCGAGCGTCGCCTTTCTCGGCGTGCTCGGCTTCGGAAGAGGTCGAGCCGGCGAGGCGCCGCCGACGAATTCATCGGCCCGGGAGGTGACGAAGATGTCCTCTTCCACCAGGCAACTTCCGATCGAGGGTGAGCTCCCATCGCTGGCCGGAGCGACGACCTGGATCAACTCGCCGCCGCTGGCCCCAGCTGACCTGCGCGGCAAGGTCGTCCTGATCGACGTCTGGACCTACACCTGCATCAACTGGCTGCGCACCCTCGCCTACATCCGCGCGTGGGCGGCGAAATACAAGGATCGGGGGCTCGTCGTGATCGGCGTGCATTCGCCGGAGTTCCCGGTCGAAAAGGATCTCGACAACGTTCGCCGCGCCGTGAGGCAGATGCGGATCGACTATCCGATCGCGGTCGACAGCGACTTCGCGATCTGGCGCGCCCTGGCCAACGAGTACTGGCCGGCGCTCTATCTCGCGGACGCGAAGGGGCGCATTCGTTATCACTACTTCGGCGAGGGCGAATACGACCAAACCGAAAGGGTCATCCAGCAGCTGCTGACCGAGGCCGGATCCTCGGGAGTCGGTTCCGACCTCGTATCGGTCGATCCGCACGGAGCGGAAGCCGCGGCCGATTGGGACGATTTAAAGTCCCCGGAGACTTACGTCGGCTATCAGCGAAGCGAGCGGTTCGCGTCTCCCGGCGAGGCCAAACGCGATCAGCATCACGTTTATGCGGTACCCGGGACGCTGAAGCTCAATCAGTGGGCCCTGTCCGGCGACTGGACGATCGAGGAGCGATCGGCGGTGCTCGGCGGTGCGAGCGGTCGCATCACCTACCGCTTTCATTCACGCGATGTGCACCTCGTCATGGGGGCTTCCCGGCCGGAGACGCCGGTGCGGTTTCGCGTGCAGATCGACGGCAAGGCGCCGGGTGCCGCTCATGGAGCGGACGTGGACGCCGACGGCAACGGCAGGGCCTCCGAGCCGAGGCTCTACCAGCTGATCCGACAATCGAAACCGATCGTCGATCGGGAGTTTTCGATCGAGTTCCTGGATCCGGGTGTCGAGGCTTTCGTGTTCACGTTCGGCTGATCGGTGAATGACCTCGCCAGGCCGGTGATGGAGCCGTCGGCTCGATTCCGGCGCGGGAGACGCGATAGGCTCGGATGGCTCGGAGCGTTCCAAATCGAGAAAGAAGGTCTGATGGAACACCGAGGAAACAGGAACTGCTCGAAGCCGCGAGCCGTGCTCATCAGAACCAGTTGATGTAATGCCCGAGAATTCTGGAGATGTCCGGTCCGTCAAGAAGGGTCTCGCATTGCGCGGCTTGAAGGAGCTTCTCCTGCCCCGGCCCGGGGACACAGAGTCGGTCGACGCGGCGGGTAAAGGGTCGCTCGCGGTCTTCGGGCCGGCGCCGGAGACGATGGCGAACAAGAGGGGACGTGACTTCACTTCTTTTCTGAGGAAGGTCGAATTGTTCGAGGAGCTGGGGGACGCGGATCTCAAGCGGCTTTCCCAGATCGCTCATGAGCGCAGCTACCGGGATGGCGAATACATCTACGAGCAAGGAAGACCCGGAATCGCCTTGTTCGTGTTGCGCAGCGGGATCGTCGAGATCACGAGGCGCAAGAGAAACGGCCACGAGCTCCCTCTCGCGACGCTGGAGCCGCCGGCCTCATTCGAGGAGCTGGCTGCGATGGGATGCGATGTCGTCCGCTGGACCTCGGCGCGGGCTCGCGGCCCGGTCACCGTCGTGGCCCTGGGACGGCCCGATCTCGACGCTCTGTCACGCAACGCGCCGCTCCTGGCGAATAAGCTTCTGAGGAAGCTGGCCGAGGTGACCGCGAGACGGCTCCAGCTGCTCGTGGAAGCCCAGCTCTCCGAGGGAGAGGAGCGGGATCCAACCGATGGCCCCGAGAAGCCGCCCCGGCCCGGTTGAAGTCGTCTTCGAGTCGTTCGCGGCCGTCGCCGGAGCCGTGCTGGGAATCTGGCTGCTCTGGGGCATTCGGAGTCTGATTCTTCCGGTCGCGGTCGGTGCTCTGCTCGCCTACATCTGCTATCCGCTCGTTTCTGGTCTCGAGCGCTACAAAGTGACGCGGGGTCTGGCCATCACTTTGTTATTCCTCGTGTTCCTGTCGGCGGCGATCCTCGTCGTGAGTCTCGTTCGCTCCGGCGTTTCGACAGAGATCCGGACCCTCAACTTCAAGACCCGCCTCCTTCACAAGGTCAACGAGCGCTACGAGCATCTGATGGGTCTCGATTCTTCCCCGCGAGGGACCCCGCTCTACCGGTTCGTCCACGAAGACGTGGATCCGATCGTCGATCGGGTCAATCGGCTTCTCGCCCTGACTCCGGAGGAGCGCGCGAGATTCCTCGAAGCGCACGCTCGCCGCGACAGGGCCGACTCCGACCTCTTGCTCGCCTACGACCGGGCCAATTTCGAGGCGCTTCAGCGGCGCGGGTTGGCGCCGAGCAGCGGTGGGGGCGCCAGGGACGTGCCGAGCTCGAGCGTGACTCGGCCTCCGGCGCATCGGGAGAAGACGCCTCTCGCCGCGCTGGCGCGCATCCTCTCGACGTGGATCGTTGCGCCCACGGTCTTCCTCTTCCTCCTGCGCGACACCGGCGAGATCAAGCGAGCCTTCCTCAGGCTCGTTCCCAACCGACTTTTCGAGCCGACGCTGGAGGTCCTGGCCGACCTCGATCGCGCCCTGGGGGGCTATTTGCGAGGCGTTTTTCTCGAGTGTGTCCTGCTGGGCCTCGCCCTGGCGCTCCTCTTTGTGGCCGTCGGTATCCCGATCCTGTGGGCCATCGCGCTCGGATTTCTGGCGGGCGCGACGAACGTGATCCCCTACGTCGGCTCCGCGGTTGCCCTGCTCGTGGGACTGACCTACATGCTTCTGGCGGACGAAATCCATCCGCTGCTTCCGATGGTCAAAGCCGAGAACGTTGCGATCTGGTTGGTCATTGGAGTCCTCCTCGTCGAGCTCCTCAAGAACGTGGCGCTCGAGCCGCTCGTTCTCGGCGGAGCGTCCAAGCTTCACCCGCTCGTCGTGGTGATCGGAGTGCTCGGCGGCGGGATCCTGTTCGGTCTTCCAGGACTGCTTTTGGCCGTACCGACCATCACGATCTTGAAGGCCTTCGTCTCGAGCGCCTCATTTCAGCTGAAGGCGTACGGCCTCGTTTGATGTTGGAAGGCCGGCGCCGCGCCGTCTTCGGTCTACGCGCTAACCAAGGGACCGCGTGAGGAGGCCGTCCACGGAGAGTGAGCCGCCACCGGCGATCAGACACGCCACCGCCATCGCAATGTAGGCGAGGTTCGCCTCGTAGCCATGACCTCTTCCCGGCGCGAGCTCCCAGTTGATGAAGAGTCCGTGTTGCGCGTGGACCTTCGCGATCGCCCCGATCTGCACGCAGATCACCGCGAGGGCCGACGGCCGCGTCAGGAATCCGAAGAACAAACCGAGTCCGCCGAGGAGTTCGAAAAAGCTGACCATGAGCGCGATCGGCTTCGGGATTCCGGTCGACACGAAATACCCCGTCGTCGCTTTGAGCCCGTAACCGCCATACCACCCGAAGACCTTCTGTGCTCCATGGGCGAAGAAGAGCGCTCCGAGAACGATTCGGACGACCGCAATCGCCCAGGAAGGGGAAGTTCGAAGCAGAGCTTCCATACCGCCTCCTCAAATGGGGGAATACGCGGTTCGAATCGCTGCGGATTCGGCAGTCCGGGTCGCTGATTCCTTGAGTGACGACGCCGACTCCTCAGAACAGCCAGGCACCTCTCGCCATCAGTGCGGCGGCGAACGGGATCAGGAGGATGATCGCGACCTCGGCGTCGTTCAACGCGATCAGGCGCGGAAGGTTCGCTCCGGCCACCGGCGCGCCGCCGCGGGCCCGGGCCACGCGCCACCGAATGAAGGTGACCATCGGAAGGATCTCGAGGGCCAGGACGAGCAGGAAAAGAGTCATCTTGACCCAGAAGAATCCGTTCCGCAGATAGAAGTCCGGCATCTTCTCCAGCCGGCCGAACACCCGCGCGAGCCCGGTCGCGATCCAGAGCAGCGCCGCGAGCCCCCAGAGGTTGTCGGCCTGGAAGAGCCGCGAGAGCGCTCCGACGTCCTCCGGCGAGCGGGAGAGATCGCGCAGACGCCTGCCCCTCGCGAACACGGCGCCGAATCCGATCGCAAGCGCGAGGATGTGAAGAGCCGAAAGGGATGCGCGGAGAACCATCCGCGAATCATATTGGCGCCTGTTTGCTCTATGCTCGTCCCGGCGGAAAGTCGCGAGGTGACCCACGCCTCCCTTCGAGGAGAAGCCCTTTCGAACCGACGGAGCGGCGAGCCAGGAGCCTGCCGAGATCTTCGTCCGCATGGGCCATCCGAAAGTGCGGGCTCACGTGGTTCCGATATCCGGTAAGACGGGCGAGCTAACGAAGCACGACTTCGTCACGAGCTTCCTCGTGGCCTGGCAGCCCTTCCCGACACCGCCCGCGCATTGGGTCGAGCTCTTGCGGAAGGCCCCCTTCGGCACGCAGGCCGTTCGTGCCCGCGACCTTCACTGGGATGGACACTCCTTCTCGATCGAGCTCATCCACGAGGCGGACATCGAGGCCTTCAGCGTGGAAATGCCGGACTGGGTGGCGTTCGCCAACGCCGAGTACGGGCGGGGAGGTCACTCGCCGGCGGAAGAGGCGCTGGCGGAGGCCCAGAAACGGGCCGAGACACTCGAGAATCGCCTTCGCCGCTGAATCTTCGGAGTCGGAGTCGTCCTGTCCCGCGACGTGGAGACGTGAGAGATCAGGCGATCTCTTGCTGCAAGGGAGGAGCTTCCATGAAATATGTTCTCGGCCCGATTTGCCGCGTGTTCGCCGTCGGAATCGGTGTTCTGGGCTTCTTCGGCCCGTCGGCCATCCGCGCGGAGCCCGCCGACATCGTCTCGAAGGACACGAATGTCGAGGGCGTCACGCTGCACTACATGACCGCGGGGCACGGCCCGGCCGTCGTCCTCCTTCACGGCTACGCGGAGACCTCGCGGATGTGGAGACCGATCATTCCGCGTCTGGCGGATCGATTCCAGGTGATCGCTCCCGATCTGCCGGGAATCGGCGACTCGTCCATTCCACCGGCGGGCCAGGACATGAAGTCCGCCGCGACGCGCATGCACGGCTTGATTCGGTCGCTGGGCATCGAAAGGGCGCGCGTGGTGGGGCACGACATCGGTCTCATGGTGGCCTACGCCTATGCCGCGCAATACCCGAATGAGGTCGAGAAGCTCGTCCTGATGGACGCCTTCCTGCCGGGCGTCGAGGGATGGGAGGCCATCTACAACAATCCGGCCCTCTGGCACTTCCGGTTCAACGGGCCCACTCCGGAGAAGCTCGTTGCGGGACGCGAGCGAACCTATTTCGAGCACTACTGGAACGACTTCGCCGCCGATCCGGCGCATTCGATTCCGGAGTCCGAGCGGGTTGCCTACACGGCCGCGTACTCGCGGCCCGGGCGAATGCGCGCGAGTTGGGCCTACTTTGCCTCCTTCCCGAAAGCAGCCTCGGACTTCGCGGAGCTCTCGAAGAGGAAGCTTCCGATGCCGGTCCTCTCGATCGGAGGCGACAAGGCGAACGGAGAGGCTCTGGGGCGACAGGCGAAGCTCGTTGCCTCGGATGTCACGGTGGTCATCGTGAAGAACTCAGGGCACTGGATCATGGAGGAGCAGCCGTCTCAGACCATGGACGCGCTCGTGAG